>CAZKLK010000026.1:0-15953 GCA_964553535.1 uncultured Nitrospiraceae bacterium | reverse complement strand
GTCATAATTAAAGACTGTGTAAATATCCCTGATCTTTTCCCTTTCCTCTTTGGCAAATTCGAATTCGTCTATTTTTCTTTTATAAGACGGATCGAGGAGCTTGTCTTTAGGGTATCCGAGGGAGCGAAACAGTTCATAGACCTTTTCTGCTGAATCAGTCCTGGGGATAATAATTTGCACATGATTTGCTATGTCCATCTATTACTCTTTTTTCAGAAATCAATACTGCATATCCTCAATACCTCTTTTTCTTTTCCACAACCTTCCCGATAATACGGTACTGATGTTTATCTGAAAGCTCAATATCGGGATAGTTCGGGTTCAGGGGGTGGAGAATCCTTGCCTTGCCGTATTTTTTCAACTGTTTGAAGACAGCTTCGTCTTCGGCATTTTTGAGGACGACGTAATCACCATGATCGGGTTTGACGTGGGGGTTGACGATGATGATGTTATGCCCCATGGAATAGATATTAGCCTGTTAAGGCTTTTTTTTCAATAAGAATACAAGGCAATGAAAATCACACGAGTCCTTGAAAAATATGATGCCCCTTCTATACTTAAGTTACCATGATAATCGAAATGATTATTTTCGATTATCATGGTATAATGAAGTGCATGATTGACCGCAAAGACTTAGTGCTTCATGTGCGTTCGGCTCTCAGGCGAAGTCGCGTGGTAGCGCTCACCGGCCCGCGCCAGTGCGGTAAAACTACTCTCGCACAACTGTTCCTGGATCTCGATTCCCCAAATTATTTCGATCTTGAAGACCCATTAAGCCTTGCCCGCCTGGATGAGCCTATGACTTCTCTCCAGGGACTGAAGGGTCTTGTGGTTATTGATGAGGTGCAGCGAAAACCGGATCTGTTTGCTGTATTGCGGGTGCTTGCCGACCGGAAACCTTTGCCCGCAAGGTTTCTGATTCTTGGCAGTGCGTCACCGGAGCTTCTCAAACAATCCTCCGAGTCTCTGGCCGGTCGTATAGAGACGGTGATTATGAGCGGATTCAGTATCGGTGAAGTTGGCGCTTCTATGCAGGCACGCCACTGGATCCGCGGTGGCTTTCCGCTGTCGTTTCTTGCAAAAACAGAGACTGACAGTTTTTTGTGGCGGAAAAATTTTATTCAGACGTTTCTGGAACGTGATATCCCCCAGTTGGGAATCGGAATTCCCGCAATAGCACTATTGCGCTTCTGGACGATGCTGGCGCATTACCATGGACAGACCTGGAATGCGGCGGAACCCGCGCGCTCTCTTGGTGTCAGTGAACCGACGGTGAGGCGTTACCTCGATATTTTGTCCGGTGTCTTTATGATCAGACAGCTTGCTCCATGGTATGGCAACCTGAAAAAACGTCAGGTTAAAGCCCCCAAAATATATTTCCGCGATACAGGGCTTTTGCATCAACTGATTGGCATCCGTTCAGAAAAGGAATTGCTCAGCCACCCCAAATGTGGCGCTTCCTGGGAGGGGTATATTATCGAGGAGGCTATCAAGGCAACAGAACCTGACGAGGCATATTTCTGGGCAACTCATGGCGGAGCGGAGATAGACCTTGTAATCATAAAGAAGGGACGAATGCTTGGCATTGAATGCAAGCGCATGGATGCCCCCCGAATAACGCCATCAATGCGAATCGCCCGCGAGGAGTTGAACATTGAACAGATAGCCGTAGTTTATCCAGGCAATAAGAGGTATGCTCTGGGCGATGGTATAGCGGCAGTGCCCGTCAATGCATTGGCTGAAGGAATAAAAGGATTGTTTACAGGAAAGAAATGAAATTTCCTTTTTCTTGCTGTTTTGATTCCCAGAGGCATGCTCACCATTACACGGAATCGCTAAGGGATGGAGTGGAGATTCTGGACAGATTAGACGTGAAAAATGACGCCCAATTTCACGATTCTTTCACGTTGAGGGATGTGAAGGCCAAAGGGTCTTTTTATCATCCGGGAAAAGCTATTGAAAACTAAGAGAAGAAAGATGGTACCCCCTGCAGGAATCGAACCTGCGGCACCAGGTTTAGGAAACCTGTGCTCTATCCTACTGAGCTAAGGGGGCCCTGTAGTCGAGAATTATTATAACTTAACACCCCGGGGAACTTCACATCTCCTGAAAAATCTCCTGAAAAAGCATCAATTCTTTTACACTTTGCATGCAACTGTTTTCGCGGCCCAAGTGCGATGATGCATCATGTTTTTATGCTAAGATAATGCACTTTTTTATAAAACCGCAAGGAGGCGTCTGATGGGCAGGTATAATGAGATGTTCCGGAGAAGCATAGAGGATCGTGACGGTTTCTGGGGGGAGGCCGCTGATGCGATTACGTGGCACAAGAAATGGGACAAGGTTCTTGACGGGTCCAACCCCCCTTTTTACCGGTGGTTCTCCGGTGGTGAACTGAATACCTGTTACAATTCCCTCGACAGACATGTTGAAGGTGGAAGAGCAGATCAGGTCGCGCTCATTTACGACAGTCCGGTAACAAAGACAATACGGAAATTTACCTATCATGAGTTGCTTGATCAGGTATCCCGCTTTGCCGGAGCCTTGAAAAGCCTTGGGGTCGTCAAAGGTGATACCATCGTTATCTACATGCCGATGATACCCGAGGCCGTGGTTGCGATGCTTGCATGCGCCCGCCTCGGTGCGGTACATTCGGTTGTTTTTGGAGGATTTGCCCCTCACGAACTTGCTCTGAGGATTAATGACGCCAAACCCCGGCTCGTCATTTCAGCGTCCGGAGCGGTGGAAGTGACAAGGCTGATTGAATACAAACCCTTGCTGGATAAGGCAATTGATCTTGCGACGCATAAACCGGAGAAATGCATTATCTTTCAAAGACCTTTTATCAAGGCGGAGATGACGCGCGGGCGTGATCTCGACTGGGAAGAAACATTCAATGCCGCGGAACCCGTTTCATGTGTTCCTGTGAAAGCCACTGACCCTTTGTATATCCTGTATACATCCGGAACAACGGGGAAACCGAAAGGCGTTGTCAGGGACAATGGCGGGCATGCGGTAGCCCTCAGATGGAGCCTCGAACACATATATAATACAAAGCCGGGAGAGGTTTATTGGGCAGCCTCTGACGTTGGATGGGTTGTCGGCCATTCATATATCGTTTATGGTCCATTGATAACCGGCTGCACAACAATCCTCTATGAAGGGAAATCCGTCGGCACCCCTGATCCGGGTGCGTTCTGGAGGGTCATCTCCCAGCATGGGGTGAAAACCCTCTTCACGGCTCCGACGGCGTTCCGGGCAATCAAAAAAGAAGACCCCGCGGGAGAGCACATCAAAAAATACGATCTTTCCCGGTTTCAGTATTTATTCCTCGCCGGCGAGCGGCTTGACCCGGATACCTACCACTGGGCCCATAACCTGCTCAAAAAACCGGTTATCGACCACTGGTGGCAGACGGAAACCGGCTGGCCCATCACCGCTAACTGCCTCGGTATAGAGCAGTTGCCTCTTAAACCGGGGGCATGCACGAGACCTGTGCCCGGGTATGATGTTCAGATTATCGACAATCTCGGGAAAAAACTGATCTCCGGGGAAGAAGGACTGGTAGTTATTAAGCTTCCGCTTCCTCCCGGGACACTTCCCTCACTCTGGAACGCGGACGAACGATTCATCGAATCCTACATGAAAATCTTTCCGGGGTACTATTTCACCAGCGACGGAGGCTTTATCGATGACGACGGGTACGTTTACATCATGGGAAGGGTCGATGACGTGATCAATGTTGCAGGGCACCGTCTTTCAACTGGCGCAATGGAAGAAGTAGTCGCTCAGCACAAAGATATCGCTGAATGTGCCGTCATCGGGGCTCACGACCCCCTGAAGGGTCAGCTTCCTGTCGGGCTTGTTGTTCTCAAGTCAGGAGTTATCAGGGAAGAGGAAGACCTTAAGAGGGAACTTGTGCAGATGGTACGGAATGAAATAGGTCCGATTGCATGCTTCAGGCAGGTAACAATCGTGGACAGGCTGCCGAAAACCCGGTCGGGCAAAATACTGAGGAGTACCATGAGGAAGATTGCGGACGGGGAGCAATATCCAATACCATCAACGATTGACGATCCGTCAATTCTGGGGGAGGTTGAAGAGGCGCTAAAAAAGATCGGATATGCACAGAAGAAGTAGGGGATACCGCTTTTATATCCGGGCTCTAATCCTTGGTTTCTTGCCTTGACTCGTGTCTTTTGCTGCGAGCGTATTTTCGATGTCGCGGATGGTTTCCTGACTGTTTCTGTTCCATATCGGGGCAATCAGCAAATGATCGGGAGCTGCGGCAAAAAGCCTCTGAATAACAATACGCGCTGAAAGCCGCTCGATGAATTCAGTAATGAAATCAAGGTATTCCTCATATCCAAAGACGTGAAAAGGGGTTTCCGCATATATGCTTGCGAGCGGCGTATTTCTAACTACTTGAAGATGATGAATTTTGAGGAAATCTACAGGGAGATGTGAGAGTTCGTCTGCCGTCGCCAGCATTTCCTCCCGGGTTTCCGTCGGGAAGCCTGCAATAATATGAACGCCGGTCCAAATGTCTCTGTTTATCGTCATTTCAAGCGCGCTTAGAAACGATCTATAATCGTGGCCGCGGTTGATGTACTCAAGGGTTCTGTCGAAGATTGACTGGACGCCGTATTCAATCAGTATAAAGTATTTCTTTGCCAGTGATTGAAGAAGCCCGATTTTTTCATTATCAACCGCATCAGGCCTTGTGCCGATAGCAAGCCCGATAACAGCGGGATTGGCTAAAGCTTCAACATAAAGTTTTTCCAGCCTGTCGACAGGGGCATAGGTATTTGTGTACGGCTGAAAATACGCAAGAAACTTGCCGGCCTTGTATCTCGACCCGATATAATCAATGCCTCTTTCGATCTGTTCGGCAACCGGCAGGGAGGGCCTGCAGGAATATGGTCTGAAGCAGTCGTTATTGCAATAGATACAGCCGGAAACGCCGACAGTGCCGTCCCTGTTGGGGCAGGAAAAACCTGCGTCCACGCTTACTTTGTAAACAGGAGCGCCAAAGCGGTTTTTCATGAAGACGCCGAAAGAATTATACCGCTTGTTCATATTTAAACGGCTATTTCTCCCGGCACGCCGAAATCCTTCATCCTCTGCGCATATTCATGAAGCCGCTGATTCACGAGGCGGTTCACCGTGCCTTCCGGGAAAGTGCCGTCCTGCCGGCGTTCTCCGGAAGAGAACCCTGTCAGGATTTCTATGCCTTCGTCGATGGTCTTGACCGAATAGACATGAAACAGCCCATCCTGAACCGCCTTAACTACATCCTCCCGGAGCATTAGATGCCTTATGTTCCGATGCGGAATCATGACCCCCTGCTCTCCTGTCAGGCCTTTTGCTTTGCAGACGTCAAAGAATCCCTCTATTTTTTGATTCACGCCGCCGATAGGCTGGATTTCTCCTTTCTGATTGACAGAACCGGTAACGGCGATATCCTGTCTGACGGGGATTTCGGAAAGGCTTGAAAGGATGGCATAAAGCTCTGTCGATGATGCACTGTCGCCTTCTACTCCTGAGTAAGACTGTTCGAAACAGATGCTTGCTGAAAGGGAAAGCGGTTTGTCCTGCGCATATTTCGCTCCGAGATACCCGGAAAGGATAAGAACCCCCTTATCGTGGATACGACCGCTGAGTTGTGACTCTCTTTCTATATTAATCACGCCGCGTCTTCCGAGAAAGGTTTTCGCGGTGATCCGGTTGGGGCGGCCAAAACTGAAAATTCCGAGATCATATACCGACAGCCCGTTTACCTGACCGACAACACTCCCTTCGACATCAACCATAATAATGCCCTCGATGATCATCCGCCTAATTCGCTCAGCCATAAGATCGATCCGGTGAATTTTTTCCCTTGCCGCCTTTTCGACATGATCTCCGTTTATCATCTCGGACCGCGCATGTCTTGCCCAATAATCCGCCTCGATCAGCAAATCCTTAAGCGGTCCAAATCTGGCAGATAACTTTTCCTGATCACCCGCCGATCTCGCCGCGTATTCAAGAGTCCTGCAAACGCCGCTTCGATCAAAGGGGAGGAGTTTCTCATCATCGCAACAGCACCTTATATAGCAGGCAAAAAACCTGATGTTATCATCTGACCGGTCCATCTGGTAGTCAAAATCAGCCTTCACTTTAAACATCTCCCAGAAATCCTCATCATACGCAGTCAGCATCTGATATATGGCGTCGTCCCCCATCACGACAATCTTGAAGCTAACAGGCGTGGGCTGGGGTTTCATCCCCTGGGGAGCGAGGAACCCAAACTGATCCCACGGGTCCTCAACCCGGGTCTCTTTGGATTTGATCACCCGTTTGAGACCCTCCCAAACCCCCCCGTTCAGGAGGACATCGCGGATATTGAGAATCAGATACCCGCCGTTGGCCGAATGCACAGCCCCCGCCTTTATCATGGTATGGTCGCTGACGTATGTCCCCATAAATGCCCTGCGCTCGATACGGCCGAACATATTGAACCAGTTAGGATTAGGCTCAAAAATTATGGGCGGGCCATCCAAAACCTTGTTGTCGACAAAGATATTGATCCTGAAAGCCATAAACGGGTCCGCCTGCGGCGAGGGAGCGCCCGGCATCTGGGAAGACTGGGCGCCGGGCGCAAATAAATCCAGCCTGGTAAGCGTATAATCCTTCATCTCAGCAAGAAAACCTTTCACCTCAGGATATGAATCATATATTTTGAATATCTCCTCAAAAGGTCGTTGAATTGCGAATTGTCCGGCTTTCAGTTCAATCTCTTTCATCTTCTCGCCGATCTCTTTCTCGAGTTCCCTGAGATAGGTATAGGTTTCATCCACTCTTTTCATTATTTCAAGACGCTTTGACTCGATGTCCGATCTTTCGGATTCGGACCGCTTCAGATAGTCCTCTCTCGAAAGAGGCATCCCTTCTTGAAGCGGGACAACGACTGCGCCCGCAGGCGAAAGTTGGACCATCAGATTCTTGCCGGCGGCCTGTTTCTCTAAAGAATCAATGGCCCCCTGATATTTCCGTTGGTGTTCCTCCATTATCGCCTGTTTTTGCCTCGTGTATTCCTCGCTGCCAAAAGTCTTGGGGATTTCCTCCTTCAATGACTTGAGAAGTTCCTCCACATGATGCGCAAAAGACTTGCCCATGCCTTGCGGCATTTTGAGAATCCCGGGCTGGTCAGGAGATGCAAAGTTATAGACATAACACCAGTCATGTATTTCAAATGTTTCACCCTCCGCCTTCCTTCCCTCGATGAATCTGCGCAGACTCGACTTGATCGTCGCAGCCTTTCCCGTGCCGGTCAGACCTGTCAGAAAAAGGTTATAACCCGGCCGCTCGACAGCAAGCCCGAAATTTATGGCATCGATGGCCCTGTCCTGGCCGATAAACTCCTTTAGCGGCTCCATGTCGGAAGTGCACTCAAATTTAAAGATATCCTGAGGACATATCCAGCGCAGTTTCTCGAAAGGCACAATGTGTTTTCTGAGATCCTTTGCCTGTTGCATATTTGATCCCCCTTTTTAGCCCAATTATAGCATGTTCACCGGCGCACGCTTACGGCTTCGCCGGGCCTCGACGGACGCCGGGAGTTAAACATTTACGTGATTGGTTTCAATGACTTTTATCATTGTCTCTGATATACTTTCCGTTATTATTAGGTCTTTTACGAACATATTTGCCGATGCTACAACCATATAAAAATAAAAAAATCCCCGGGAAGCAAATCCTGTCAGCTGCAAAAAAAATCAAACTTCTTGTCCTGGATGTCGACGGGGTGCTGACAGATGGCAGCATTATCCTCGACAACTTCGGGAACGAACTTAAAGCCTTTCACGTGCGTGACGGCCACGGCATAAAAATGTTGATGATGGCCGGCATTCGTGTGGCGCTCATAACCGGCAGATATTCAAAGGTTGTGTCAAACAGGGCGCGAGAACTCGGCATCCGGGATGTATTTCAGAAATGTTATGACAAGATCATCGCCTATGAAAAACTTGCCGGCAAATATGGCCTTGATTTCAGTGAGATTGCGTATGTGGGAGATGACGTTATAGATATACCGGTTCTTAAAAAGGCCGGCTTGCCGGTGACTGTTGCAGACGCCGATGAAGAAGTGAAAGCATTCGCCCTTTTGATAACGGAAAGGGGAGGGGGTAAAGGCGCCGTCAGGGAGATAAGCGATCTTATCCTGAAAGCAAAAGGTCTGTGGAGAGATTTCGCGAATGGGGAAGCTTAAATTGAACGTTCCCACGATTCTGACTCTGAGCAGAATCGTTCTTATCCCCGTCTTTATTGTCACCGTTTACATGCATCCGGTTGTCGGGGCACTCGTTTTCGGAATTGCGTCGCTCACGGATTTCCTCGACGGGTATCTTGCGCGCCGTTCCGGTGAGATTACAAAATTCGGGATCATTCTCGATCCGATTGCAGATAAGTTTCTGATAATATCGGCGCTCATTGTGCTTGTTGACATGGCAAAGCTGCCTGCATGGATTGCGATTACACTTATTGTGAGAGAATTCCTCGTGACCGGCCTGAGAGTGGTTGCGCTCTCGAAGAACATAGTGATCGCCGCTGAGCTCGGCGGCAAAATCAAGACCGCGGCGCAGATAACTGCCATCCTATGCCTTATTCTCGACGCCGGCATGTTCGGTATCGACCTTTATGATATCGGAATTGTCGTCATATGGTTTGCCCTCGTTGTGTCTCTTGTCTCGGGGATACAATATACGATATTATTCGGGAAAAAACTCAATAGCATCTTATGACATTAAATATAATCCTGATTGCTGTTGCTTTTGTTCTTGGTTCAATCCCCTTTGGTATAATAACGGCCAAGGCAAAAGGGGTTGATCTGAAGAAGGTCGGAAGCGGGAACATCGGTGCGACAAATGTGCTCAGATCTCTCGGGAAATGGCCGGCCATCATAACCCTGCTGGGGGACATATTGAAGGGCGTTGCAGCCGTCGCTATTGGAAAATATTGGGGGGTTGAACCGCTATATGAGGGGATCATTGGACTGGCAGCAATCCTTGGGCATAACTTCTCAATTTTTCTCGGGTTCAGAGGCGGCAAGGGCGTGGCGACAAGCATCGGGGTTCTCCTGATTTACATTCCGTTTGGAGCCTTCGCCACACTTATAACCTGGATAATAGTTGTTCTCACTACGCGGCTCTCCTCACTGGGAGCGATTGCCGCTTTCTCACTGTTGCCGCTTATCGTTGCGCTGACAAATTCATACCACTCAGTACAATTTGTCATATCATTGTTCATCTCCTTTCTTATTATCGCCAGGCACAAAGACAACATCAGGCGGCTGTTAAACGGCACGGAACGGAAAATAGGGCAACGGGAATGAAAAAATATTTCTTCATCTTCTTAATCATTATTTATTTCCTGCCGCAGGCATCTTTCGGAAAAGACTTATATGAAGAGCAGCTGGATAAGGGCATCAGAAATTCAGAACCTTATTCATTTCTTCTCATCACCGCATCAAAGGCGGATAAAGAGAATGCGCCGTCTTTGCTCCGGGACGCAAGAAAATTTTCGCCTGACCTTCCCGCGACATATTTCGAAAGCGCCAAAAACGCGTTTGCCATCTCACCCCATGGAATCTTCGAGGCGTTTGATTACATGCTTCAGGGAGCCGCCGCCTACAAAAGAAATTTCTGGTGGTCCTTTATGCTGATTTCATCAGCGCTGACCGGCGCTGTACTTTCCTTTTTAGCCGCGGTCCTCATCCTTCTCGTCATAAGGCTGCCGCAGGATCTGCCGTTGCTTTCCCACGACATCGGAGAGGAAAGAAGCAAGACTTTCCTCCTGCTTTTACTGGGCAGTGCTCTCCTCGGACCTCTTTTCCTGCTTGGCGGGCTGCTCCTGCTGATCAGCTTTTATCAGAAAAATAGGGATCGCCTTGTTCTCTCATTCTATATTGCCTTTGTCCTTGGCGCGCCATGGATATTCAATACAGTGTCCACGATTTTATACGCGCCCGTATCCGCCTCCTTGAAAGCTGTCGTGCAGGTGAATGAATCAAAGGATAATACCTTCGCTTCCTACCTCCTTTCAGGCAGCGGGGACCCCGTTGAGGCCTTCTCATACGCATTGGCACTGAAACGCGAAGGGAAATATTCTGAAGCCATCGCGGTAAATACAAGGCTTGTCAGAGAAAAGCCTGATGCGAGGACATATGTTAACCTTGCAAACAGTTATGCTGCAACAAATAATCTCGTTATAGCAAAAGACCTGTATAAAAAATCCCTTGAGAGCGCCCGGCTGCCTTCCGCGTTTTATAACATGAGTCAGGTTTACAGGGAAACTCTTGATTTTGACAAAGGCGAAGAGTTTTTTCTTTCGGCGCAACGGCTTGATCTTGATGCTGTTTCGCGATTCAGGTCAATATATGGCAGGAATCCCAATAGGTTTGTTATCGATGAAACCCTGCCGACAGGAGACATTTATGAATACGCGAAAACGAAAACCCGTGGGACATTTACGGGGGGCCTGACATACATGCCGCTGTTCGTCATACCATTTATCGGTATTATATTGGCTTTCATATACTTCATATTGAACAAACGAATTAAAACCTGGGCATACCGGTGCAGCAAGTGCGGAAAGATTCTGTGCACCAAATGTGAAAAACACATACTTTGGGGGCGGATGTGCCTGCAATGTTATGGGTCAATCGTCAAGCTCGATAAACTCGATGCAAAAGAGAGAATTTCAAGACTCCTTTTCGTATACGGATACCAGAGGAGGAGAAGACGCGTAATTAATACCTTTGCACTCATACTCCCGGGAGGGGGGCTCATTTACGGCGGGGACATCCTGCAAGGATTCTTTTTTCTCTGGATATTCCTCTTTGCTCTCTTTGTTCAGATTATGAACAGGTTTTTTGTAGTCGGGATATCCCCTTTTTCACATGCCTGGATAGATTTCTGCTCGATATTTGTCGCGGTATCGGTTTATTTTATATCGAATGCAATAACAAGAAGGAGGCTTGCTAAAGGATGGCTTTAGAGGGATCTCTCAGAGATTTCGGCCTCGCTGATATTCTTCAGCTGATTTTTTTCCAGCGAAAGACCGGCGTTCTAAGTCTTGAAAGCAAGCTGGATAAGATACGCCTTTTATTTATTGAAGGATATGTTGTCGGGGCAGAATCGAAGAGGAGAATGGAAGCAAGACGTCTGGGAAAAGTACTTGTTAAAAAAGGGTTTTTTTTAGAAGAAGATTTGCAGAGCCTGCTTGAGGAGCAACAGAAATCAAATCAAAAACTCGGGAGTTTCCTTATACGAAAAGGGCTTCTAAAAAGAAAGGATGTTGAGGAGATTCTGACAGGGCAAATAAAGGAAACCGTCATTCAGTTATTTAACTGGAAAGAGGGCACATACGAGTTTACCCCACAGGCCATACCCGTTGACGAGGATGTCCCGATATCGATTGACACACAGCATCTGCTGATGGAAGGGTTGAGAATCGTTGACGAATGGACGCTTATTGAAGGCAGGATCACGCTCGATATTGTATTCAGAAAACATTCTGATGATGTCTCAAAACTGTCTGCTGAAGAGCTGGAGATACTGTCTTTCGTAGACGGAGACAGTGACGTGAGCACTATCATCGATATCAGCGGCAAGGATGACTTCGCGGTTTCCAGGGTTCTCGTTTCCCTACTGGAAAAAGGCGTCATTGAACCTGTAGAAGCGGCGCCGGTTATCTCGGAAGTACAAACTGTGCAAACTAAAAAGATCTCTGTCTATTACAGGTATCTGCCTGTTACCGCCATAGTCGTTGCGGTCATCCTGTCACTCTTTTCGTTTTTTATCGAATCAGGCACTGTAATCAGGGAATTCCGCGCTTCGCAGGCCGTCGATGAAATGCGGCTCAGGATAGCAGCCTACAAATTCGCGCACAGGACTTATCCCGCAGAACTGTACACCATATCAACCAACGCGGACCCGTGGGGAAATCCTTATATATACCGCCATGCAGATAACTATTTTCTTATTCTGAGCTCCGGACCGGATGGCCGGGAAGGCACCCCGGACGATATTTATTAATCGATTAATGGCGGCCGGCATTAATATGTTCCATCAGCAAAGCTCATCTCTTTACCTGCTGGGTCCGCACGCGCAATGACTGAGAAAAAGGCAGTTGTTCTCCTGAGTGGAGGCATTGATTCTTCAACAGCCCTTGCAATCGCGAAAAATGACGGGTATGCCGTGTATGCCCTGAGCTTTAATTATTCCCAGAGGCATGCCGGAGAACTTGAATCAGCGCGCATGGTTGCTTCATCCATAGGTGTGGAAAAACATCTTATTGCAGGATTTGACCTGAGGGACATCGGCGGCTCCGCGCTGACTTCGGAGATATTGGTGCCTAAAACGATGGCGCCTTCATCATTCACATCTCTTGCTTCAGCGGTAATCCCGGTCACCTATGTCCCCGCCCGCAACACCATTTTTCTTTCCTTCGCTCTTGGATGGGCAGAGGTCCTTGAAGCCCCGGATATTTTTATCGGCGCAAATGCAGTGGACTACAGTGGATATCCCGACTGCAGGCCCGAATACCTCCGGGCATTTGAGACCATGGCAAACCTTGCTACGAAAGCGTCGGTGGAAGGCGCAATCAGGTTTAAAATACAAGCTCCTCTCATATCACTAAAAAAATCGGAAATTATCCGTCTGGGACTGAAACTCGGACTGGATTACTCCTTAACATGGAGCTGCTATGATCCGCAACCCCGGGAAGGCCGGAAGTCTAAAGTCAAAAGTCAAAAATATAGAAAAGAATTTTCACGTCTGCTCCCCTGCGGGAAATGCGACAGCTGTATTTTCAGGGCCAGGGGGTTTAAGGAAGCTGGTGTAATCGATCCATTGCTTCACCGTGAGTGAGGGAATGCCTCGTTGAATTGAACAAATTGGCAATCCGCCGTCGTTTTTCCAATGAAAAAACTTTACGTTGATTTTGATGAAATCCAGAAAGCCATGGAAGATGTGGTGCGTGACACTTTTGACTATTTCCTCGACCTTGAAACAGGGGAGGTTCTGCCTTTGTCGGATGAAATAATCCGTGATTTAAAAGCGCGTTTGTCTGATGAAGTTGGGGATATCGAGGACGATATTGAATATATTGAATTTGATGAAGAACCGGAAATTCCTGACTGGATGACTGATGAGATGGAAATGATTCTCGAAATCCTGCTCGATGAGAGCGGACGCTATATTCGCATCCCCGAACGTGACAACCGTGCTGCCTATCAATCAATGTGCGCTTTTATCAATTCCATCGGAGATCCACTATTGAATGAAGAGATTGCTTCAGCGCTTGACGGAAAGGGCGCCTTCAGAAAATTCAAGGACGTCCTGGTCAGATTTCCAAAAGAACGGAAAAGATGGCATGGATATAACGCAAAAGCCATGCGGGAAGAGATACTTGAATGGCTTAAATCTCTGGGGGTAGAGGCCGCTCCTCTGCGGAAATTCTACTGATCGCAGAAATCCCCTGCCGGAATATCATCATTCAACGCCCATCTTTTTCAAGGCCTCATCCGCAGAACTCCTTGTAGCCGGGGCTTCCTCGGGCAGATAGAGCATGACTCCACCCTTGGCAGGTCTTATGACAATCTTTCCTTCCAATGCCAGATTATTCGTTGCGTCTACCGGATTTTCGCCGTTAAAGTATTTCTTGAATGCCTCGTTAAATCCCGAATATACACTATGGATTCCCTTATAGCCTTCCCTCCTCAGACTCACAATTGCTTTCTTCACAAATTCCTCCTGGTTGAGCTTCTCTGACATGGTATCCTCCTTGGCGCGTTTATTTATGAGATCTCATGCATGGATAATTCAATGCGCCCTGTTTATAATAAGAAATTATCAGATTAATGGCGCTTCGTCAAGTCTAAGCCGTTCTTCTGAATCTGCTCTCTTTTGCCCTCTCAAATCCTCAATTTTCTTGAGAGATCTTTCGAGCATGTTCGTTCTGGTTGTTATCAGGTTGTCATATTCCTTCTTCGCAGCGTCCAACCTTTCTCCCATCTGTCTGAATTTTTCCTTATAGGCATCCCACTGCTTGGAAAACTCGCCGAGCAATTTGAGTATTTCTGAGGCGGTGCTTTCCAGGTTGAAATTCTCCACTGCCTGCCGAATAACGGCAAGCACCGCGTACAGGGTAAAAGGAGAACAGAGGATAACCTTCTGCTTCAGGGCTTCATCCATAATGGTGGTGTCCGATTCATTGATAAAACTGTATACCTGTTCATTGGGAATGAAAATAATAACGTAGTCAATGGTATTCTCGGCGGGGTTGATGTAATCTCGGGTCGTTACCTGCCTGATCATCATTCTGGCGTTTCTGAGCAACTCTTCCCTGAACCGTTTCCTGTCATGTTCGACCTCAGCGTTCAGATAATGAATGTAATTATCCACGGGGAATTTCACATCCATATTGATTTTCAGGCTGTTGGGCAAGAAAAATGTATAATCAGGCCTGCCGGATGAACTCTCAAGTGTCTTTTGCTTCAGGTAATTGACGCCTTCTATCATGCCGACGAGCCTTATTATATCCTCGGCCATCCGTTCTCCCCATTCTCCTCTTTTCTTCGGGCTTGCCAGAGCGTGGCTCAGATGTTCAGTTGTCTGCTTCAGCCTCGAGGTGACATCTTCATGTTTTTTGATCAGAGTGGCAACTTCCGCAAATTTCTCGCCGCTTGTCCTGCCAATATCCTCCATTCTCTTCTGAATTTCTGACAATGCCTTTCCGATCGCTTCAATATTCTGGTCTATAAGCTCTTTCTTGCTCTCAAGTTCCTTTTTCCCCTCGGCTGTTTTGGATTCAAGTGCTTTCTCCGCAAGTTTGAGGAATTCACCAGAATTTCTGGAGAGCGCATCCATGGAAAGAGCCTTAAATGTATCGCTCAACTTGCTCTCCAGCGCCTGCAAACGTTCTATTTCCCCTGCAAGATGCTTCCCGGCTTCTTCAAGACGAGCTTTCGACTCCCTTTCGGAATTGAGATCATGCCGCGTTCGATCTATCTCGGATTCTTTCTGTTCAAGCTGATGTCTGATTTCCTGAATTCTCGCTTCGGCTCCGCCTGCCCTTTCCCGCAGATCGGTTATCTCACTTAAATGTGAAGACTGCAAATTAGCGAGCGCTTCCGAATGCTTTTTCTGCTGGTGGGAGGAGGCGACAAACCATGCACCGGCACCGCCAATCAGCATGCCAATAATTACAGCAGGCAATAGTTCCATCAGAATTTTCCCTCAGGATAAGATATTTCCATACGTCCAAACACGGCCGCCGTTGCGGATTTCATCGATTCTTTGCACAAGCCGCTTTTTATGGAGATTCAGCAACCGCATGCCGCTTGTATTCGCTTCGAGATTCATAGTCTCCGAGAGTTCTTTTGAGGTTATTGTCCCCTTTTTTAAGATCAGGCTTAATGTCTCAGCGAGATACTTATTGAGGCTACCGAGCAGGAGTATCTTGCTATCGTTCATCTGAGCCATGACAGCGAGCTCTTTTCTCTCAAGTGCAACCTCTATGTTTTCCTTATGGTTTTCATTAAGTCCGAGCAGAATAATATACTTATCTCCATACTCGCCGCTCAGGAGGCGGGAAACAAGCTTCGCGATGATTTCGTCGGAACATGAGTAATCAATAATGCCGGTATTCGAAAAATCGAGGACTACAATTTCACCATCCTTGGCATTCTCAATCTCTTTTTCGATCCGGTTCCTGATAATCTGGCCCGATTGCCGCGTTACAAGATCTGCAGAACCGTTCTGAAGCTCTTCCTTGAGGAGTTTATAGAGACTGAGAGTGATCATGATTAGGTTCTCATTAATTCAACAATCACACCCTCGTGCAATCTGAATCATATCATAAACGCGTCATTGCGAGCACCTGCAAGGTGCGTGGCAATCTCCTTTCATACG
>CAZKLK010000025.1:0-16207 GCA_964553535.1 uncultured Nitrospiraceae bacterium | reverse complement strand
ATGGCAGAGGTGCATCTATACGTCTGCATTTCGCTCATCTCCTTGCTATCTACCCCTCGATGAATAGTTCACTTTTAATTCGTAAAGAGTTCACTGTTAAAATATTCCTAACATGAAGATTGTTAAGGCTTGAGGAATAAGAATTCCCGCTGTTCTATTGTCTTCGACAAGATATTTCTTTAGCTGTTCCCCTGTGAAAGTAGGCCCGAAATCACTTCAAGGACATAACTGTCCTGATCTGTGAGATTCGGGACATGGTATCCAATGAGAATGCAAGGGAGTTCCGCTTCCATGCTCCTGCGCTTCTCCGGCATGTCTCTACCGGCGATGGAGCCAAAGGCTGTTTCTATGTGCGCCTGACATGACGCGCTTGCTGCAGCCTTATGACAACATAAGGCAAGTCCGCCGTTACCGGACGGAAGGATAACGTCAACCTGTCTGCCAACAGGCAGGCCGGTTGTGATGGACCGGAAGATAACATAGGGACACTTCCCAGCTTCTTGCGGAAAGTCAACTGCAATAAGACGAATTAAGCGGAATAAATTTGTCAATAAAATGGGTTTATCTTCTCTCACGGAAAAATCTTTTCAGTATGTCCGCGCACTCGTCCCCGAGCACGCCTGAAATAACCTCGACCCGGTGATTGAGCCTTTTGTCTGAAAGCAGCGCATACAGGCTTTCGACAGCTCCGCCTTTTTCATCCTTGCAGCCGTACACGAGTTTTCCTACCCGGGCATTTATTATGGTCCCCGCACACATGATGCAGGGTTCCTTGGTGACGTAAAGCGTTGCGTCAGTAAGCCGCCAGTTGCCGATTATCTGTGTCCCCAATTTGATCGCAAGAAGCTCGGCATGACACGTCGGGTCGTTTATGTTCTCCTTAGTATTATGTGCTTTCGCAATCACCGTATCACCTGCAACCAGCACCGCACCGACAGGGACTTCGCCTTCGGCGAATGCGCGATGCGCTTCTTCGAGAGCCATTTTCATGTAATGGAAGTCCTTATCCGACATAACGTGCGCTATATTGCCGAAAGGGATGATAGCTTTTTCATCATATCCGCCTGTCCCGGACCGCGTTTTTCAAGGTAAGTGATCAGTAGTATAATAATGATATACCATGAGTAAAAGAGATACCATCGTGAAGGTGTTAAAAGTCTCCGGAGCCATTGCCCGGGCGATTGCCGGCATAGGCGCCGCGGCTTTTGTTTTTTTGGGACTCCTAAAAGGAAGACGGAGATAAAGCTTCAGCCCGTGAATTTTCTCGTATCCCAAAATTTCCACTTCAGGTAGTCATTAATTCCCTGAGCCGCTTTTCTCCCCGCGCCTAATGCGAGGATGACCGTCGCGGAACCGGTAATGATGTCTCCTCCGGCGAACACCCCCGGTTTTGAGGTCATGCCGGTTTCATCATCCGCGATGATATAGCCTTTCCTGCTCAGCAACAGATCCGGAATGTTCCTGATGAGCAGGGGATTTGCCCTGGTCCCGATGGCGGGTATGGCAACGTCGATACTGAGCTGAAATTCACTCCCCGGAAGCGGAACAGGCCTTCTCCTGCCTGAATCATCCGGCGCGGTCAGTTCCATTCTGATGCATTCAACAGCTGAGACGTTGCCTCTCCCGTCATCTATAAACCGGACGGGATTTGTCAGCAGGTTAAATTCGATCCCTTCTTCATGGGCGTGGTGTACTTCCGCCTTGCGGGCGGGCATCTCAGCCTCTGAACGCCTGTATATAAGGTGAACTTTTTCTGCTCCCAGACGGAGGGCGACCCGCGCGGCATCCATTGCGACATTGCCGCCCCCTACAACCGCGACACGCCGCCCCCGTTTGATTGGCGTGTCGTAATCAGGGAAAAGGTATGCTTTCATCAGATTCGCCCGCGTGAGAAATTCGTTGGCAGAATATATGCCGTTGAGATTTTCACCGGGTATGCCGAGGAATAGCGGCAGTCCTGCTCCTGTCGCAATAAAGCACGCGTCGTAATGGCATTGGTTCAGCAATTCGTCGATTGTGTAAAGCTTTCCGATCACCGCGTTTAAAACAACTTCAACGCCAAGTTTTTTGACATATTCGATTTCCTTTTCGACTATTGCCTTGGGAAGTCTGAATTCCGGTATCCCGTATATCAGCACGCCACCGGGCTTATGCAGGGCCTCGAACAGCGTAACCCGATGACCTGATTTCGCAAGGTCGGCAGCGCAGGCAATCCCGGCGGGGCCTGAACCGACAACCGCCACTTTTTTGCCGGAGGGAGGCAGCTTATCCGGAATCCGGATTTCTCCTGATTCTCTCTCATAATCTGCGACGAACCGCTCAAGGTTTCCGATTGCAACCGGATCGCCTTTTTTCCCGAGAATGCACATAGATTCGCACTGAATCTCCTGGGGGCATACCCTGCCGCAGACAGCGGGCAGCGCATTATCCTCCTTGATTTTCCATGCTGCTTCAATGAACCGGCCTTCTTTGATCAACTTAATAAACGAAGGTATATCTATGGAGACGGGGCAACCTGTCCGGCATGCCGGTTTCAGGCAGTTGAGGCATCTCGATGCTTCTTCATATGCCTCGTCAGGCGTATATCCGTAAGGCACTTCCATGAAATTCCGCGCCCTCTCAAAAGGGATCTGCTCCTTCACAGGTATTCTTTTTTTTGGTTTTGTGTTATCGTGCTGTCCTTCCACTATTCGCTCCGGGGCGATGCTCTAAAGTGGCCCATTGCTTCTTTCTCTTCAGCTATATACATCTTTTGCCTCGACATTAGCAGGTCGAAATTGACCTTATGCCCATCGAATTCCGGCCCATCAACGCAGGCGAACTTTGTCTCTCCCCCTACTTCCACCCGGCACGACCCGCACATTCCGGTCCCGTCAACCATGATGGAATTCAGGCTGACAATAGTTCTCGCTCTGTGCCTTGCCGTGGTGATACAGACAAATTTCATCATGACAGCCGGCCCGACAGCATAGACAAGTTTTATGTCCTTGTCAGATTCAAGATACTCGTCCAACGGAACAGTGACTACAGCTTTTTGCCCATGAGAACCGTCATCAGTTGTCACAATCAGTTCATCTGATACAATGCGCATCTTATTTTCCCAGAAAATAAGCTCTTTCATCCGAGCTCCTATAATGGAAATAACGGTATTCCCGGCTTCTTTCAATGCGCGCGCTATGGGATATATCGGCGCTATGCCGACGCCTCCGCCGACGCAAATAACCTTGCCGAAATATTCGATGTGCGAGTGCATGCCGAGGGGACCGACCACATCCGCAAGGCAGTCGCCTTCCTTCAATGCGCTTAAATAGCTCGTTGTCTTCCCGACTTTCTGAAAAACAGTCGTTATTGTGCCCTTTTCCCTGTCGTAATCGGCGATTGTCAGCGGAATCCTTTCTCCCCGCTCATTTGTCCGGAGAACAAAGAAATTTCCTGCCATTGCCTTTTCTGCAATCTCACGCGCCTCTATCTCAAACAGGATTACCAGCTCGGACAGCACTTCTTTCCTGAGGATTTTATGCATGAGAGTCCCCTCCCAAAGAGACATCAATTTTTTTGCTTGACAAGCATAAAGATTTTTCAGTATAACATAACCGCTTATGCCTGGAACGTATTTACCATCTGAATATTTGCCGATCCTTATCTTCATAATGATAGCCGGCGCTTTTGGCTTCGGCGCACTTCTGATCGGGTACATCTTCAGGCCGAGCAAACCCTATTTCGAAAAGCTGCTGCCATACGAATCCGGCATGACTCCCGTCGGCGAACCACGCTACCGGTTTTCACTCAGGTTTTATGTTATCGCCATGATGTTCCTTGTTTTTGACGTTGAAGCAATATTTATGTATCCCTGGGCTATTGTTTTTGACGATGTTGGAATGTTCGGCTTTGTCGGGATGGTTATTTTCATTGCAATGATCCTGATTGGCTATGCGTTCGACTGGAAAAAAGAGTCCTTCAAATGGGACTAACTTGAATGACAGGGGGAATAGATGCTGGTTGACACTTCAACAGTCGGTCTCGTCGAAGTAGAAAAAGGCGTAAAAGTTTTGCCTCCCAATCTCATTGTTACGACCTTCGACAAGATCATCAACTGGGGAAGATTATCATCGATCTGGCCGACGACATTCGGACTGGCCTGATGCGCCATCGAGATGATGGCCGTGGGCGCATCACATTATGACTTCGACAGATTCGGGATAATTTTCAGGGGATCTCCGAGACAGTCCGACTGCGTGATTGTTGCGGGCACCGTTACAAAGAAAATGGTCCCCGTGGTGAGGAGAGTATACGATCAGATACCTGAACCGAGGTATGTAGTGGCGATGGGAAGCTGCGCGTGCACGGGCGGCGTATTCAAGACTTACAGCACCGTCCAGGGGTGCGATTCCTTCCTGCCGGTCGATGTCTTTGTGCCGGGTTGTCCGCCGAGGCCGGAGACCCTGCTTGAAGGGATGATGATGCTCCAGGAGAAGATCCGGAAAGAACAGGCGAGGTGGAGTCCATGGCGGTAACCGAAGTAAGACTTTCTCTTCAGCCCACGGGATTAGCGCCCGGCGCTGTGGCGGAAAAAATAAAGGAGAAGTTTCCCGGTCAGGTTGTTGAAGTAGTCGAATTCAGAGGCCAGGTCTCCGTAATTGTCAAAAAGGACCGGATTGTCGCCATACTAAGCTACCTCCACAATGATCCCTCACTCAGTTTCGATCATCTTCAGGATCTCACCGCTGTCGATTACATGAAGAAAAAAGATATACGTTTCGAAGTGGTGTACAACGTCTATTCGATTAGGCACCGGAATCATATAAGGATCCGGGCGCAGGTTCCCGAAGGCGATGCGAAGATAGATTCCGTCGTGCCCATATGGGTCGGCGCCGACTGGCATGAGCGTGAATGTTACGATATGTTCGGGATAAGCTTTACCGGGCATCCCGACCTGAGAAGGATTCTCATGCCGGAGGACTGGGAGGGACACCCCCTCAGAAAGGATTATCCGCTGAAGGGCCCGGAGTTTGACAAGGACTGGCCGGGGTTCACGGATGCAGTCAGGCGTTCGAAAGAGCTGAAGGAGTTTGAGTGGGAAGGGTAGAATGATACAGCAGGAAGCAGCGAAGATATTCGAAACGAGAGAGCTCAATGTCAATATGGGGCCGCAGCATCCGGCCACGCACGGTGTTCTCCGGCTGGTTCTTGATATAGACGGCGAGACCATCGTCAACGTGACCCCTCACGTCGGATACCTTCACAGAGGAATTGAAAAACTCGGCGAAAGCCTCAGTTATTTCCAGGCGCTTCCCCTTACCGACAGGCTGGATTATGTTTCCGCAATGTCGAATAATATCGGTTATTGCATTGCAGTCGAAAGACTGTTCGGCATTGAAGCCCCGGTGAGGGCAAAATATATAAGAACCATTGTCGGCGAGATGTCGAGGATATCAAACCATTTGCTCTGGCTCGCGACACACGCCCTCGATATAGGCGCGATGACCGTCTTTCTCTATTGCTTCAGGGAGAGGGAGTGGATCCTTGATCTGTTTGAAATGATCTGCGGCGCGCGGCTAACGGTTACCTACCCGAGGATCGGAGGCGTGAGAAACGACGTCCCGCAGCAATTCCTTGACAGTCTATGGAAATTTACCGATGAGTTCCCCGCCCGGATCCTCGACTACGAAACCCTTATTGATCAGAACAGGATATGGTTGCAGAGGACCGTGGGCATCGGCGTTATTTCGGCTGAGGAAGCAGTCAACTGGGGGATGACCGGCCCCACCTTGAGGGGTTCAGGCGTTGCCTACGACATAAGGAAGCATATGCCGTACGACGCGTATGATCAGTTAGATTTTGATGTCCCTATAGGAACCGAGGGTGATACTTACGACCGTTACCGTTGCAGGATGCTCGAACTCAGGCAATCGAATAAAATCATCAGGCAGTGTATCGAAAAATTGCCGGCGGGCCCGGTCATGGCTGACGAGCCGAAATTTGTCCTGCCGCCCAAGGACAAGATGCTGCCGGTGACCCAGCCGACAGACATGACGTATTTCATAATCGAAAAAGCCTGCAAGGGCTGCGGTATGTGCTTGAGGGCGTGTCCGGCGAAGGCGATCACCGGCGAGAAGAAGAAGGCGCACAAAATTGACCAGTCGTTGTGCTTACGGTGTTCGACCTGCTTTACAACCTGCAAATTCAAATCTTTGACAGTCGTGCCGGGCGGCAAGGGCATGAGCGAAGAAAAACTCGCCGAACTGGCGGTTGCTCCCGATAAATTGCCGGAAGACATCAGGGAGGCGCAGCAGAACCTTACCCGGCAGTTCGATTTTATAAAGAAAGGCCCAAAAGTTCCGGAAGGAGAGATTTATGTAGCGACCGAGGTCCCGAAGGGAGAGCTCGGTTTCTATTTCGTGAGCGACGGAACGGGCAAACCATACCGGATGAGGCTGAGGGCACCTTCTTTCATCCACGCGGGATGCCTGCCGAGGCTCTGCATCGGACATCTGGTTGCGGATGTAATTGCGAATATCGGCACGATTGACATCGTGCTGGGGGAGTGTGACAGATAAACGTGAACCTTGCGGGAATCATAACCCCTGAACAACTTGAGGCGGCTGCTGCCTTCGGAATTCATGTCGGCATAATTCTTCTGAAAATCGTCGTGGTTCTCGCGATAGGATTGCTTCACGTCGCCTATGCGACTTACTTCGAAAGAAAAGTCATCGGCCACATGCAGGTGAGGCTTGGCCCCATGAGGGTCGGCCCCCATGGCCTTTTGCAGCCTTTTGCGGACGGCCTGAAACTGTTCTTCAAGGAGGACATCATACCTGCGCGGGCCGACAAAACCGTCTTCTGGCTCGCTCCCATAATCTTTATGGCGGCTGCCATGGTAAATCTGTCCGTTATCCCGTTTTCCTCCAATTTCGTCATCGCGGACATAAATGTCGGATTGCTCTTCATCTTCGCCATGGCAGGCATGGGTGTGTATGGAATATTCATATCAGGATGGGCTTCGAATTCCAAATACGCGTTTCTTGGCGGTCTCAGATCATCCGCACAGGTTATCAGTTATGAAATAGCTATGGGATTCAGTCTCGTCGGCGTAATGATTATGGCCGGCTCGCTGAACCTCACGGATATCGTCCGCGCTCAGGAACAATCCGTTTTCGGCATGTACGCCATCCCGCAGTTTGCGGCATTTATCGTCTTTGTTATTTCGGCGGTGGCGGAGACGAACAGGACTCCTTTTGACCTTCCCGAGGCTGAAAGCGAACTGGTGGCGGGTTACTTCACGGAATACAGCAGCTTCAGATTTGCTCTGTTCTTCCTGGGCGAGTATATCGCGATGTTTATTATGGCATCTCTTTGCACTATCTGTTTCCTCGGCGGGTGGACATTGCCGTGGTATGTTCTGAAAGTGCTGCCGTTCCTCGAGCATGTGCCCGGAATCGTCTGGTTCCTGGCCAAGGTTTACGCGTTCATTTTCTTCTATTACTGGATCAGGGCGACAGTGCCGAGGTACCGGTATGATCAGCTTATGAATATCGGGTGGAAAATTCTGATTCCGATAACCCTTGTAAATATTCTCGTGACGGCTTTCGTCAAACTTATGGTGTAACCATGAAAGAGTGGAAAGTTACAGTCAGGGAGATCATAAAAAGGTTTACCTTCATCGAGATATTGAAGGGCATGGCCCTGACACTGCGGCATATGTTTACCCGCGCGGTAACAATTCAGTATCCGAAGGAAAGAAGGCCCATCGCCCCCGGATTCAGGGGCCAGCATGCCCTTGCGAAAAACCAGGGGCAGACCAAGTGCGTGGGCTGCGGACTCTGCGCGACCATCTGTCCGTCGCAGTGCATCAGCATCGCGCGCGCGAAAGGGGAAGTTCAGAAATACGAGATTGACATCCTCCGGTGCATCTATTGCGGGTTCTGCGTTGAGGCATGTCCTTACGGCGCGGTTGTCCTCACAGAGAATTACGAATATTCCGCATACCGCAAGGAAGACCTGATCTTCAAAAAAGACAGGCTTCTGGAAAGCTATGACAAATATATGCCGGGGAGCAAAGGCGACGAATATTTCAGGAAATTCTGGAGGCCTATGTCCGAAGATTTTGTCACGCCTCCTCACCAGTCGAAGTTCAGGGGGAAAAGCTCATGACCGTTCAGGTGTTGTTTGCCTATTTCGCTTTTGCCATAGTTGTCCTGTCGGTTGTAGTCATTACAAGAAGGAACCCGGTGCACAGTGTTCTCTGGATGCTGCTGCTCTTCTTCCATATTGCGGGCATATATCTCATGCTGAACGCTGAATTTATGGCTGTGGTGCAGATTATCGTATACGCCGGCGGAATAATGGTTCTGTTCCTGTTCGTCGTGCTGCTGGTCAGCTTCAGGGAAGAAATCAATATCGGGCGGTTTATCAGCGCCTCTCCTGCTGGGTTCACCTTTGCCGCAGCTCTCTTCGCTCTGGTTTTCTGGTCGCTCAGATCGTTTCTGGCAGCTCCTCCCGGTGAATATTCCATCGAAGTCATACAGCAGCAAACGCATACGAAGGCGCTGGGCAGGCTGCTTTACACGGAATTTATGTACCCATTTGAAATAGCGGGATTAATTTTAACCGTCGCTATTGTCGGCGCCTTAGTCCTTGCGAAGAGGAGGCTCAAGAGTTAACAATGGTTCCTTTAAGCTGGTATATGCTCCTCAGTCTGGCAGTCTTCGCCATAGGGGTTTTCGGTTTCCTTACAAGGAAGAATATCATTATCGTGCTTATGTCGATTGAACTGATGCTGAACGCCGTCAATATTAATCTTATCGCCATAAGCCACTATATTCAGGACCTCAGGGGACAGATTCTCGCGCTGTTTGTCATCGCGGTTGCAGCCGCCGAGGCTGCGATAGGATTGGCTATCGTGGTGGCCCTGTTCAGGAACAAGGCTACCGCGAGTGTGGATGAAATCAAAGAAATGCATGGGTAAAATGGAATGAAATTCAAGAAAGACGCAGGGACAACATAGCATGGAGCTGAAATTTTATCATGTATTGATTCCTTTCCTCCCTCTCCTTGGATTTATCATCAATATCCTGCTCGGCAAGGAAGTGACGAGGGATAAAGCCCACTGGCCGGCCGTGCTTTCTGTTGCCGGGTCATGGGTATGTTCTCTCTTTGCCCTGCGGGATGTGCTGGCGGGCGAAGTGATCAACGCCGATCTGTATTCATGGATCGTATCCGGGACATTTAAGGTGTCCGTCGGGTTCCTTATCGACCCGCTGACCGCCGTTATGCTCATCGTTGTGACCACCTGCGCGACGCTCATCCACATTTATGCAATCGGGTATATGCACGGAGATAAAGGCTACTACCGGTTTTTTGCCTACCTGAATCTGTTCACTTTCTGTATGCTCATGCTTATTATGGGCAATAATTTCCTGCTGCTTTACTTCGGGTGGGAAGGAGTCGGTCTCTGCTCTTATTTTCTCATCGGATATTTCATAAATAAGAAATCGGCCGCCGACGCAGGCAAGAAGGCTTTTATAGTGAACCGCTTCGGCGACTTCGGGTTCGGCATCGGCGTATTCATGATCTTCCTCACATTCGGCACCCTGCAATACACCGACGTCTTCGCCAATGTTTCCGGGATAGCCGGACAGACGGTTAATTTCCTCGGTTGGGATGTCGACCTCCCGACTTTGATAGCACTTCTTCTTTTCTGTGGAGCAATCGGGAAATCGGCACAGATTCCATTGCATGTCTGGCTGCCCGATGCCATGGAAGGTCCGACGCCCGTCAGCGCCCTGATCCACGCGGCGACAATGGTCACGGCCGGCGTGTTCATGGTTGCCAGATGCAGCCCGATATTCAATCTCTCGGAATTCGCCATGAATACAGTGGCGATTGTCGGGGCAACCACTTCTCTCTTCGCCGCAACTATAGCGATCACGCAGAACGATATAAAGAGAATTATCGCCTATTCAACTTGCAGCCATCTGGGACTTATGTTCCTTGCCTGCGGGGTCGGCGCGTATGCCGCGGGCATTTTTCATCTTTACACCCATGCTTTTTTCAAGGCCCTCCTTTTCCTCGCGGCGGGCAGCGTCATTCACGCCGTTCACACGAACAGTATCCAGGAGATGGGCGGGCTGAAAAAATATATGCCCATAACCTACGCGGTATTCATTATCGCGGCGCTGAGCGCGGCAGGCGTGCCGGGGTTTTCCGGGTTCTTCAGCAAGGATGAGATAATCTGGTCTGCTTATGCGTCTCATTCCAGCGTTGGTAAGCTGGCCTGGCTCATGGGCACGGCCGTGGCTTTTCTCACTCCCCTTTACACGTTCAGGCTGATATTCCTTACATTCCACGGAACGCACCGCGGCGCGCACCACGCGGAGCATCATGGCCATGGCTCCGGTCATAATTCTTCCCATGGCGCGGGCCATGGTTCTCACGGATCCCATCACGGCGAACACCATATCCATGAATCCCCGAAGATCATGACTGTGCCGCTGATGCTACTCGCCGTTGGAGCGGTGGCGGCGGGATGGGTCGGAATTCCGCCCATACTCGGCGGAGGAGCGCATTTTGCCCACTTTTTGGAGCCTGTAGTCGGGCATCCGGAGTTCCACGCAACGCACGCGGAGGAATGGGCCGTTATGGGTCTCTCGACGATGATAGCGTTTGCCGGGATTGCGCTTGCGGCATTTCTCTATCTGAGGAAAACAGACCTGCCCGTCAGAATAGGCAGTGCGGTAAAAGGGTTATATACCTTGCTTTACAACAAGTATTACGTTGACGAACTTTACGACCGCACCATCGTGAGACCTACGATGTGGGCAGCAAAAGGCATACTCGTGGCGATAACGGATGCGAAAATCATTGAAGGCATTGTCAACGGGGTACCCGGGGCGATCGGAAAGTTCAGTCAGAGCCTTAGAAAGGTTCAGACGGGCATCACGCAGCACTATGGAATCATTATGGCTGCCGGCGCTGTCTTCATTATGGCGTTTCTGTATTTCATGAGATAGGAGGAGAATGGAACACCAGGTAATCATGAACCATCTGAGCTATCCGATTCTGAGCACGCTCATTTTCCTGCCTGTGCTTGGGGCATTTCTCATTCTTATAATGAGAAGGCGATGGGAGCTGCTTATTAAATCGATTGCCCTCGCGACAAGCCTCGCCACTTTTTTCCTGTCGATTCCGCTGTTTACCGAGTTTGACAAGACGACGCATCAAATGCAGTTCGCCGAGCGGCATGCCTGGATACCCAACTGGAATATCAACTATTTCCTTGGAGTGGACGGCATCAGCCTCCTGCTTGTTCTCCTGTGCACGCTTACGGCGATCCTGTGCGTTCTTATCTCATGGGAATCCATCACGAAAAAGGTGAAGGAATTTTACATATCGATTCTGCTCACGACGGCATTCATGATCGGCGTGTTCTGCTCCCTCGACTTTTTCCTTTTTTATATTTTCTGGGAGGCAATGCTGATCCCCATGTTCCTGATTATCGGCGTGTGGGGAGGTCCGAACAGGGTTTATGCGGCGATCAAGTTTTTCCTCTATACTCTCGTCGGAAGCGTTCTCATGCTTGTCGGAATCGTCGTGCTGTATCTTTACGCCGGCAATACTTTCAATATTCTTGATCTGATGACAAAGACTTACCCTTACACTATGCAGTTATGGCTGTTCTGGGCTTTCTTTGCCGCATTTGCCGTAAAAGTCCCGATGTGGCCCGTTCACACCTGGCTGCCCGACGCGCATACGGAAGCTCCCA
Source organism: uncultured Nitrospiraceae bacterium (assembly GCA_964553535.1). GTDB lineage: Bacteria > Nitrospirota > Thermodesulfovibrionia > Thermodesulfovibrionales > SM23-35 > JALHSV01. The sequence continues at coordinate 4,446 of CAZKLK010000025.1, read as the reverse complement.
CGGCGGGAAGCGTTATCCTTGCCGCTGTTCTCATCAAGATGGGCGCGTACGGTTTCCTGAGATTTTCACTCCCTCTCTTTCCCGAGGCAGCCATGGCGATGACTCCCGTCATGCTGACTCTCTCGGTGATAGCAATCATTTATGGCGGAGTCATCTGCCTCGCCCAGACTGACCTCAAGAGGCTTATCGCTTATAGTTCCGTGAGCCATATGGGTTTTGTGACCCTCGGCATATTTGCCCTGAACACGCAGGGAATTGAGGGGGGAATCCTTCAGATGATCAACCACGGGATTGTCACCGGAGCGCTCTTCTTATCCGTCGGCATTGTTTATGACCGGACGCACTCCCGCAAGATAGCGGATTATGGCGGGCTTGCCACAGTTATGCCGATTTATGCGGCGTTTTTCATGGTGTTCACGCTTGCGTCCATAGGGCTGCCGGCGACTAACGGCTTTGTCGGGGAATTCCTGATTCTGCTTGGCGGTTTCACAAGGAGCAAGCTTGCCGGAGTTCTCGCAAGCACCGGCATTATTATCGGCGCGGGATATATGCTGTGGCTGTACCAGAAAATATTCTTCATGGAGGTCAATCAGAAAATTGCCGGCCTGCGTGACATGGATATCAGGGAAAGCCTCACTCTTATTCCCCTCGTAATCCTTGTGTTCTGGATAGGCGTATATCCAAATGCCTTCCTCAGTTTCATGCATGTGTCAGTGGCGCACCTGCTGGAGAGGGTTCATACGGTTGGAGTGCAGGAAGCAAGCGCTGCGAAGACTATTCTGGAGGTCATCAGATGAATTTTCAGCTTGCCGATCTTTCCCCGATGATGCCAGAGATCCTCATGGCGGGACTGGCGCTGGCTGTCCTGCTTATCGACCTCTTTGTTAGGAAGAAAGAAGTGATTGCGGCCGTCAGCCTTGCCGGTGTCGGCCTGGTAGGCGCATCCCTGCTCTCTTCGTCAGGGGAGGCATTCGGCGGCATGTATATCGCGGACGGCTACAGCACCTTCTTCAAGATCATTTTTCTGATAAATGCGGCTCTCTGCATACTGATATCCATCAGGTATGTCGCGGTGGAGAGGATAAATTACGGCGAGTATTACAGCCTGATCCTGTTTGCCGTGACCGGCATGATGATAATGGCGTCCGCCGGAGATTTGATCGTCCTCTATCTCGGGCTTGAGCTTATGGCTCTCAGCACATATGTGCTGGCCGGATTTATCAAGAATGACCTGCGGTCGAACGAGGCCGCGCTGAAGTATTTTCTCCTCGGGGCTTTTTCTTCCGTCTTTCTGTTATACGGCATTTCGATTCTGTACGGCCTCACCGGAACTACGGATCTAAGAGCTATCGCGGCATTTATTCAGGAGAGGGACATCGCGGATAATATGTCGCTTCTCATGGCTGTCATATTTCTAATCGTCGCCTTCGGTTTCAAGATCGCGGCCGTGCCTTTCCATATGTGGGCGCCCGATGTCTATGAGGGCGCTCCCACTTCGATCACCGCCTTCATGTCGGTAGGACCTAAGGCTGCGGGTTTCGCCGTTCTGGGAAGGGTTTTCCTCGTGGCGCTCGCTGCGGCAAAAGTTGACTGGTCTTTACTGCTCATCCCTGTTTCCATTTTGACCATGGCAGTAGGGAATATTATTGCGCTTTCACAGACGAACATCAAGAGGATGCTGGCATATTCGTCCATCGCCCATGCGGGATATGCGCTGCTCGGTTTGATCGTTGCGAACAGCGAGGGGCTTGCGAGCATGATGAACTACCTGATGATTTACGCGTTTATGAATATCGGTGCATTTACTGTCATTATCATGCTCAGGAGTGAAGGCTTTAGAGGCGACAGCATTTACGATTATGAAGGGCTTGCCAAGACGCATCCGTGGGCTGCGGCACTCATGCTAATTTTTATGTTCTCACTCACGGGCATCCCCCCAACGGCCGGATTCATTGCAAAAATATATATTTTCATGGCGGCAGTGAACGCCGGGTACACTTGGCTTGTTGTGGTTGCGGTTATTTTCAGCGCCATATCGGCATATTTCTACCTCCGGATTGTTATGTATATGTATATGAGGGACCCGAAGGTGGCGGTGAATCTCACGACATCTTTTCCGAACAGCATCGCTCTTGCCGTCACGACAGCGGCAGTGCTCGTTTTTGGCATTTTTCCCACAATGCTTGTCGAGTTTGCGAAGGCAGCCGCTAAAGGCTTCTAAGATACCGCAACAGATGTCTTAACCTGAAAAGTGCAGGCAGTTGACTACTTATTCCCGCAACGAAACCCTGCAGTCAATATTTAATCGCCGCAGCGTTAGAAAATTTGCCGCGCAGGATGTCTCCGATGAACTGATCAACGTTTTGCTTCAGGCGGCGAACGAAGCCCCCTCCGCGCACAACAAGCAGTCCTGGAAGTTCATTGTTGTCAGGGAAGCGAAGAAGCAGGAACTCGCCCACCTCGTTTCAATAAAATCAGGCGAGTTCCCTAAACCGGCATCGGCGCTGCTGAGGATGGCTGCGAGGAGCATCTTGAGCGCTCCGGTCGTCGTCGCCGTAGCCAATACCGGCGACCTTATCGAACATGGCACGCAGCTTTTTTCAATCTCAAAAGATATGGCGCGGGATTTCTTCCGCACGATGGAGATTCAGAGTTCGGCAGCGGCGGTTGAGAACATGCTGATAGCGGCGACATCCCTCGGACTTTCGACCGTCTGGCTGGGGATTCTATTCCTGATCAAGGATGACATTCTTCAGTTTCTCGGCGAGCCAAAGGGGGAGTTCATGGCGGTGGTGCCTGTCGGGTATGCCGAAAGGCCGGCCTCAGGCCCTCAGAAGCAGCCGTTTCAAATGAAGGTCAGATATCTGAAATAATGTGTTCTGCGATGCGCGCAGGGCGCTGTCATTAAACATAAAATAGGATCAGTAAAAGCCGCAGTCTGTAGGCGGGAATTCACCCTTCGACATGCTCAGGGTGACAGGAATGTCATGGTGAGCTTGTCGAACCATGGATGCCCGGCTAATCCGCCATAGGCGGACGGGCATGACAAAAAGCGTCCTTCTTTATATGTCAGGGTTCGGTTTCTTGCGAATCCTCTCGCAGGAATTCTTCAGCTGCTTCACGGTCTTCTTTTCTCACCAGAACCTTTATCTCTCCGATTTTGCCGATGTTGACGGGATAAGGGCTCACTTTTGATGACCGCAGCACCACAGGGATTCCTCCGCTTTCAAGCACATCTTTTATCATCTCAGCCTCAAGCTGGTCAAAGGTGATCAGAATCTCAACCCAGTCGTCGCTCATAACGTGTTATTTGATCCTTTTCGAGACTGCTTTAAACTCTTCCGTGCCGGCTATCTTCAGGAGCTGAAACAGAACAGTCTCTGTACATGTAATGACAGCCCCGGCATCCCGCATGAATTCGCAGGCATCCCGCCAGTTTCCCTTGGTCCTTGAGCAGACTGCCTCCTGAACCAGATGGACATTGAAACCCTCACGGAGGAGGCTGATGCCCGTCTGAAGGATGCATATGTGGGTTTCCATTCCGGTAACAATAAGGGTCTTCTTATTCAGCTTTCTGATCGCATCAAGGAATGTTGGCTCGTCACAGCAACTGAACGTCAGTTTCTCAAGGGGACGGTGTTCGGGTAATGCCTGCCGTATTTTTTCCACTGTTGGCCCAAGACCTTTCGGATACTGTTCGGTCAGAACGACGGGGATAGCAAGCATTTTCGCAAGTTCGATGAGATGAGGCAGTTGCTGATGACGGCATCTTTCATCTTCATGACCGCCGCAAGTCTCTCCTGGATATCAATGATTACAATAGCGGTATTGTTCTTATCAAGAAAGAATTTTTCCATGCGATCTCCTTTCGGGTTTATGAAATCCGCAAGAACTCCCTGTGGTCTTGCCACAGGGATGAATTGCTTCCCCATCTGTGTCATTGCCCGACTTGATGGGGCAATCCACCCTTCGACAGGCTCAGGGTGACATCATGTCATGGTGAGCGTTCGACTGAGCTCACGCCGAAGGCTCGTCGAACCATGGATCCCCCGGACAAGCCGGAGGATGACGGTATTGAGTTTGACTTTTACTCCCCGCGCTCTTGGCGCAGGGTTCTTAACTCAACAAAATTCCTCGATGCTTCTGCATCGGGGCTCCCAAATAATTCCCTCTCCCCTTGTGGGAGAGGGGTAGGGTGAGGGGTATCTTGTGATACTGCTGTTCATACCCTCCCCTTCATCCCCTCCCATCAAGGGAGGGGAAACATTTGATACCTCGCAGCTTGCTGCGGGGCAATTCATTTTTCTTGAAATGCTGTCCAGAAAATTATGTTGGACAGGTGTGAAACTCTGTTTTATTAAACGAATGATGCATCAGTATACTTCAGTCTTGACCTCTCAATCAATAATCCGATGAAGGCATGCCATCAACGAATTAAAAGTGAAC
>CAZKLK010000024.1:0-16350 GCA_964553535.1 uncultured Nitrospiraceae bacterium | reverse complement strand
TATTTTACAGCGTGTTATAGTTTTATGTTTTTCTTTTTCAGGATAAAAAATCCTGCGATTCCGGTGACAAACAGCAGAAGGCTTATCCCCTGTGAAACAGAAAGTCCTCCGGCGATAAACCCCCTTCCGGCATCTCCCCGGAAGAATTCGACAAAGAACCTCAGCACAGCATAAAGGACGAGATACATCATAAAAAGCTGCCCGTTGAATGATTTTTGCGCTCGCACCAGAACGAGAGAAAGAAAGATAAGAAACTCACCGGCAGACTCATACAGTTGGGTCGGGTGCAGACGCATATTTAATGGCGCGAGACATTCGGGGTCCGTAAAGATTATCCCCCATGGAATATCTTCCGCGGGCTTTCCATGGCAACAGCCTGCTGCGAGGCATCCGAGCCTTCCGAAAAAATGCCCTATTGCTATCGAAGGGGCAAAAATGTCCGCCGTTCTCCACAGATCCATCCTGCTTTTCTTTATGTGCCAGACGGCAACGGGAACAGCGAGCAGAACGCCCCCGTAGAAGACCAGACCGCCCTCCCAAATCTTAAAAATATCCAGCGGATTATTGATATAGTGTCCCACATTGATCAAAACGAAAAAGAGCCGGGATCCAACTATGGCCGCGAGAAGAATATAAAACCCGAGATCTATAATCTTGTCTGGCGGAACACCTTCCTTTTTTGCCTGAATAATCGCAAGCCAGATGGCGACAAGGAATCCGATGGCAATGAGAAATCCATAGGTATGTATTGTCAAGGGGCCAAACCTAAACAGAACCGGATGCATTCTCTATAATATCACAGGCATAAATGCCATCCTATTCCTTGCGTTGTTTCCGCATGTGATATAATCCAAAAAGTATCCATGGATACATTGCATAAATTAAAGATACTCTCTGAAGATTCAAGGTACGACCTCGCCTGTGCATGCGGAACCGCGGAAGATGAACGCCGGAAGAGGGGGCCGGATGGCAAGTGGCTCTATCCTGTTGTTCTCCCGCAGGGCGGCAGCACTGTACTCCTCAAAACCCTTCTTTCCAATGCATGCGTAAATGATTGCAGGTACTGCCCGCTCCGTTCCGAAACAAATGTGCAGCGGTGCACTCTCAGCCCCGAAGAAGTGGCTCGAACCTTTATGGAATATTATGAGAGAAAAAAGGTCTTTGGCCTTTTCCTGAGTTCGGCGGTCGTCAATAATCCTGATTACACGATGGATAAGGTAAATGCGGTGGCTTATCTCTTGAGGTATCGGCATCATTTCAAGGGATATGTCCATCTTAAGATTATTCCGGGAGCATCTGATGCGGCAATTGAAAATGCTGTATCACTTGCCACATCTGTATCGCTGAACATTGAGACCCCCGGTCAGAAACATTTCAGTATTCTGTCTCAAAGGAAAAATTACAGCAGGGATATTATTCGTCCGTTGAAATTGATGGCGGAACTGACGGCGCCGGGGCGGAAGTGCTCACGGGTCAAATGCACTACCCAGTTTGTCGTCGGAGCTTCAGACGAAACAGACTCGGAGATTATTCACTATATGTTTGGCCTGTATAGGCGGATGAATTTTAAAAGGGTATATTTTTCAGCTTATCAGAGAGGTCTTGGCCATTCAGACATTCCGGGAGAAAGGAAATTTTCCGCTGACCACCGTGAACTGTTTATGAGGGAACACAGATTGTACCAGGTCGATTTCCTCATCAGAAAATATGGATTCCTGAAGGAAGACATAACGCTTGACGGGAATGGCAATCTGAGAATGGACAAGGATCCGAAAGAAGCATGGGCGGAGAGTCATCCCGAGTTTTTCCCTGTCAGGATCAATACATCAGAACGGGAAGAACTGCTGAGGGTTCCCGGCATCGGCCCTGAGACGGTTTCCAGGATTCTGAAGATGCGCCGGGAGAGAAAGATAGCAAGCGTCGAAACTCTCGGGATAAAAGGAAGAAGGCTTGAAAAGATCAGGGAGTATGCGATTTTTGAATAGCTCTTGATGTTGAAACATGTAATTTTGCCGAGGAGCCGTTACTTTTTGAATAGATGCGACAACAAAATTATCCCGATGCCGATGGTTAGTGAAGAGTCCGCAATATTAAAGGCCGGCCAGTGGAAGGTGCCGACAGAGAAATCAATGAAATCTATTACCATCCCGTAGACGAGCCGGTCGATAAGATTCCCAATGGCGCCGCCGAGTATGAGGGAGAGCCCAATGGTATTATAGGTTTTTCTGACAAGGAGATATATTATGAAGGCGATTGCCGACGCAGATAAGATGATGAAGAACGTTTTGCCGAGACCTTTAAACATGCCAAACGCGGCGCCGATGTTCCTGACGTGAACAATATGAAGGAACGGCAATATTTCCCTGGAATCATAAACAGTAAGGTTTGCCGATATCATGTGTTTCGTCGCCTGATCGAGCATGACAACCGATAGAACGATTGCCGTAATGAAGAGATTACGTTTCATATAACCCGATGGCCCGGTGTAGCAGGGTGCGATAGTTCAATGGATTAAACCCCTATTTCTCAAGCGCAACAACATTATAGCAGCGTTCGCAGATGTCGGATTTGTCTTGAAAAGTTCCAACCGTTGTGCTCCAGTTCCAGCACCTCAAACATTTCGCGCCCGGGGCTCTCTCTATTTTTATTTCCAGCCCCTCAATTTCACTGCTCCGGTATGCGTCCTCCAGTCCCTCACCGGTAACCTCAACCGCAGACACAATGAAGAAAGTCGGCATGAAATCCCCGTCTTGCGCCGGAAGAAATTTGTATTTGTCCGGCAGGCGAAGGGTGACCTTTGCTTCAAGTGAATTCCCAAGGAAGCGTTCCGACCTCTTTATCTCGATGGCTTTGTTCACTTCATTTCGCAATGCAAACAGGCTCTCCCATTTGCTCTCAAGTTCCGGATTCAGGAACGCCGCATCAGGCGCGGGGAAAGAGGAAAGAAAAACCGACTCTTCAATTTCATATTGCCCTGATTCTTTGACATGATGACCGGCGCGCAAGCTCTGCCAGACTTCCTCTGCGGTAAATGAGAGTATCGGAGCCATAAGCCGCGTCATTGATGAGAGAATCCTGTTCAGTACCCACTGGGCTGCGCGCCTTTCCGTTGAATCTGTTCTGAATGTATAGAGCCTGTCTTTCAGAACGTCAAGGTAGAATGAGCTCATATCGACGACGCAGAAGTTGTATATGCTGTGGAAAACTTCATGGAAATCGAAATTCTCGTATGCCGATATGACTTTTCCGGTGAATGTCTGGAGCCTGCTCATCGCCCAGCGGTCTATCCCGGACAGATGAGCGCTGTAATCATCGCCGTCAAAATCAAAGACGTTGCCGAGCAGGAACCGGCAGGTGTTCCTAATCTTTCTGTATGCTTCGGTGAGGCGGTCAAGTATCTCTTTCGATATCCGGACATCGTCGCGGTAATCTTCGGCTGAAACCCACAACCTCAGTATTTCCGCTCCGTTGCTCCTGATGACTTCCTGGGGAGCTATTACGTTTCCGAGTGACTTCGACATCTTTTTGCCATGGCCGTCAACTGTAAATCCGTGCGTCAGGACGGTACGGTAAGGGGCTTTCCCCCTTGTCCCGACGGAGGCAAGGAGCGAGCTCTGGAACCAGCCCCTGTGCTGGTCGCTTCCTTCGAGGTACATGTCGGCGGGCCACGATAATCTGCTGTCGGTTTCCGTGACAGCGGCGTGGCTTACCCCGGAGTCAAACCACACGTCAAGAATATCCATTTCGCGCGAAAAGGATGCGTGGCCGCATTTCCTGCACGCATAGCCTTCAGGCAGAAATTCCCCGGGCTTTTTGGTGAACCAGACATCCGCTCCCTGTTCTGCCACCAGCCTGATAATTTTTTCAAAAAAAGAATGATCTGTGACAAACTCTTCACACCTGTCGCATTTCAGTATTGTTATCGGAACCCCCCATGCCCTCTGTCTTGATATGCACCAGTCGGGCCTGCCGGACACCATGCCGTGGATTCTCTCTTTCCCCCATTTTGGAATCCACATGACGCTTCCGATTTCTGACAACGATTTGTCCCTGAGGCCGTTTGCCGCCATTGAAATAAACCATTGCGCCGTCGCGCGGAATATGACCGGTTTCTTGCACCGCCAGCAGTGAGGATATGAATGCGTAACCCTTTCTTCTTTGAGCAGAGCATTTTGATTTTTGAGCATTTCTATAATGTCTGCATTCGCCTTGAATACGAATTTCCCGTCTATGCCGTCGATCCGGTCTGATTCCGAAAAACGGAAGTTGCCATGCTTATCAACCGGGGCATAGATATCGAGTCCGCATCGCAGGCCGGTCTCGTAATCGTCTTCCCCGTGTCCGGGAGCTATGTGGACGATGCCTGTTCCTTCCTCAAGCGAGACAAAGTCGCCCATAACCGCGACTGAGTTTCTCCGGATGAACGGATGGAGCGCTTGCATGCCCTCCATTTCCTTTCCTGAAATCCGGAGCAGTTCCCTGCCCGCGAGTCCGGCTTTCTCCCTGAGCGCCTGGCTTCTGCCTTCCGCAATGATATATATTTCACTGTCCTTTTCAATCGCCACATAGTCAAATTCCGGATGAAAAGCAAGCGCAAGATTAGCGGGAAGGGTCCACGGGGTGGTCGTCCAAATGAGAACGAATACATTTTTGCCCAAAAGTGCGGGAAGGAACTTCCGGATATTGTCCTCATCAATTGCGAATTTAACGAAAATTGAAGGTGATTCCTTGTTGCCGTATTCGACTTCCGCCTCAGCAAGCGCCGTGGCACATGAGGGACACCAGTGAACAGGCTTCTTCCCTTTATACACTCCTCCCGATTCCACGAACTTGCAGAACTCCCTCACAATGGTCGCTTCATATGCATTGGACATGGTCAGGTAAGGCGTCTGCCAGTCTCCAAAAACTCCCAGTCTTATGAATTCATCCCGCTGGATTGTGACGAAGTCCGCCGCATATTCCCTGCAGAGTTTCCTCTTCTCAAGGATTTCGATAGCATTTTTTCTGTCCCCTAAATTTTTATCAACCTGAAGTTCGATAGGAAGTCCGTGGCAATCCCATCCCGGCACATAGGGTGCGTAAAACCCTTTCATCGATTTGTACTTTACAATGATATCCTTAAGGATCTTGTTCAGGGCATGGCCGATGTGGATATGGCCGTTGGCATACGGCGGTCCGTCGTGCAGGATATACGGGGTTGCAGCCTTGTTTTTCCCCTGAATTCTGCCGTATATCTCTTTTTCCTGCCAGAACCTGAGTGTGGAAGGCTCCTTCAGGGTAAGATTCGCCTTCATAGGGAAATCAGTACGGGGTAGGTTCAGTGTGGCCTTGTAATCCTCTGCCATTGGCGGTATTACTTATTTTTCCTCGGCTTTTTCCTTCTTTTGGGCTTCCCGCTCCGCGATTATCTTCTGTGCGAGATGACTGGGCAGTTCTTCATAGTGCGAAAACTCCATGGAATACATCCCCCTGCCGGACGTCAGGCTGGTAAGCTGATTGGCGTAGATCAGCATCTCGGACATGGGGACCTGTGCGTTAATCTTCTGGTTCCCGCCGGCCTGAGGTTCGACCCCCTGAACCCGCCCGCGCTTGGAATTCAGGTCACCGATTACCGAGCCGAGGGTGTCATCCGGTGTGATCACCTCAACCTTCATGATGGGTTCAAGCAACACCGGTTTCGCGTCCTGAACAGCTTTCCTCAGCGCCATGGAACCGGCAATTTTAAAGGCCATTTCGGATGAATCAACCGAATGATAAGAGCCGTCATAAAGGGTGACCTTTACGTCAACCAATGGATATCCTGCGATGATTCCCTCCTTCATGGTTTCCGCTACCCCTTTTTCAACTGCGGGTCTGTATTGCTGCGGTATAACACCACCGACGATCTTGTCGTTAAATTCATACCCTCCTCCCCGCGGCTGAGGTTCCACTTCAAGATAGCAGTCTCCGTACTGTCCGCGACCGCCTGACTGTTTCTTGTATTTCCCCTGCGCCCGTGACAATACCTTTATTGTTTCCCTGTAAGGCACCTTGGGGGTCTTCATCAGAACCTCAACCCCGAATTTTCTCTTTAATCTGTCGAGGGTAACCTCAAGGTGAACCTGCCCCATCCCCGACAGCAGCATTTCCTTTGTCTCCTCGTCCCGCTGGAATTTCAGGGTTGGGTCTTCTTCAAGAATTCTGCTCAGGCCTGTGCTTACCTTTTCCTCATCGCCTTTGCTTTTGGGCGCTATTGCATATGATATGATGGGATCAGTGAATTTGACCCTTGCGAAGACCATGGGGCTTGATTCATCCGACAAAGTATCCCCCGTATAAGTCTCTTTCAGTTTTGCAACGACTCCTATTTCTCCGGCTCCTATTATCTGGGCGGGTACCTGCTTCTTCCCGAGGAGGTAGAAAATCTGTCCTATCCGCTCTTTAGCGCCTGTTGATGTATTGAGGATGGTTGAATCGGCTTTCAGCGACCCTGAAAAGACCCTGAAAATGGAGAGTCTGCCGGCAAAGGGGTCGGCAATGGTTTTAAAAACATATGCGGATAATGGCTCTGCCGGGGATGGTTTCCGTTCAACATCGCTGTTGTCTTTGGGATTTTTCCCCCTGATTGGCGACATTTTGGCAATTTCAACCGGCGAAGGCAGACAGAGAATTAGGTGGTCGAGGAGTTGAGGAATGGCAATATTCATGAAGGCAGAGCCGCAGGCGACGGGAATAAACCTTTTCGTAATGGATCCTTCCTTGACTCCTTTCAGAATTTCCTCGTCAGTAAGCGTTCCACCTTCAAGGTACTTCTCCAGCAGGGTGTCATCGGACTCCGCTATCTTTTCCACCAGTTTTTTCCTGTATTCCTCAGCTTCGGACGTCATGTCAGCCGGAATTTCAGATTCCGCGGCCTTCCCCTTCTGGAAGGTGAAGGCTTTCATCCTGATCAAATCAACAATCCCGTTGAAATGCTGGCCCGAGCCGATAGGCAGTTGCAAGGGAAGGACATCGGTTTCGAAAGCTTTTTCAAGGTCTCCAACTGCGCGGTGGAAATTTGCGGTGTCCTTGTCCATCTTGTTTACAAAGACGATCTTTGGGAGCTCAAAGTCTGAAGCGTATTTCCATATTTTTTGCGTTTCCGCCTTAACTCCCGAGATGGCGCTGACGATCACAATGACGCCGTCCGCAGCCCTCAGGCATCCTCGCGTGTCCTCAAGAAAATTGATGAACCCGGGGGTATCGACGAGATTTATCCTGTAACTGTTCCAGTCGCAAAATGCAACGGCAGATGTGACAGTGATCTTGCGGGCTATCTCCTCCGGCTCGAAATCTGTTGTTGTCGTTCCATCTTCAATGCTGCCCTGTCTCTCAACGGCTCCTGCATTGAAAAGCAGGGACTCCACAAGAGATGTTTTGCCGGCGCCGCTGTGAGCAATTACTGCAATATTTCGTATTTTGTCGGTATTGACGTTTGCCATATCCCTGGTTTTCCCTCCGTATTTTCGTTTGCAATCACAAATTCTACCATAAGCGGTCTTTAAAAATCCCGACTGATAACGCCGCCGGCAAGGGCAAAACCTGTTTGACAAAGACCGCGGTCTTTTTATAGGTTATACCGAAGGATGAAGAAAAGGATGAAGAAATGGAAATAATACGCATACCAAAAGTCATGCAGGACACGTCCATCGGGTTGTGCCTCCGCGGGAAGACCATCGGCTTTGTACCGACGATGGGATCCCTCCACGAAGGACATCTGAGCCTGGTCAGCAGGGCAAAACAGGAGAATGATAAGGCCGTTGTCAGCGTTTTTATCAACCCGTTGCAGTTCAGTCCGTCGGAGGACTATGCCCGGTATCCGCGCGATATCGAAGGGGATATAGAAAAGCTAAAGGGGGAGGATGTCGATATTCTTTTCATGCCCGCTGCACCGCTAATGTACCCTGAAGGTTTCCTGACGCGTGTCGATGTTGGGACGGTTTCAGACAAGCTCTGCGGGTTATTCAGGCCCGGCCATTTTATCGGGGTTGCCACTGTAGTATCTAAACTTTTCAATATTGTTAAGCCAAAAAGGGCGTATTTTGGACAGAAGGATTATCAGCAGTCTGTCGTTATCAATAAGATGACAAAAGATCTGAATATGGATGTAGATATAGTTATGTGCCCGACCATCAGGGAAAAAGACGGCCTTGCCATGAGTTCGAGAAATTTATATCTTGCCCCGGCTCAGCGGGAGGCGGCCGTGGTTCTGTACCGGACCCTGAAAGAGACAGCCGGGCTGCTAAAATCTGGTATAATAACGATCAGGAATATCAAAGAATCGATGCATGACCGGATTCTCCGGGAGCCTTCCGTGGTAAAAATCGATTATGCCGGCGCTTACGAACCTGAAACCCTCGATGAATTGGATGATATCCGGGAGGAAATGCTTCTTGCAGTTGCGGCATGGATAGGGAATACAAGGCTCATAGACAATATGCTCGTAACTATTGGTAATGAGAGGTAGACGGAATGTATCAGCGAGTTCATATCCAGATACTTGACACCCCTACCGAGGGTGTCCTTTTTGATGATAATACAACCGAGATTTCGGGTACGAACAAGGTGCTTACGGAAGAGCTTTCCGATGAGATGAGCTATTCTTATCCATCAGTGGTCTATGTCGAATATATAGACCTTTTTATGGAGGGGGAAGAGGAGTTTGATGACATCAGAGAACTGTTGCGGTTAGGCGCATTGCATACCCCTGTTGTTCTTATTAATGGCATGCTTAAGGTCCATGGCGGAATCCCGGCCACGGTGATACGAAGGGAAGTGGATAAGCTCCTTTCCGAGGGATTGATGCACTGACGCGAGAGTTAATCCCTATCCCTCAGCAGTTTTTTCACAGTCGGGAATTGGCTGATGTCTGTATGGGGGAAGAAGAGGGCCGAAAGGTATTCCTCCATGAATTGTCTCGATACCGACAGTTCAATATTCGTCATCTTTCCCGCAATCTCCTGCGCTTCTTTCCGCATTGAACCGGAAATAAGGCATAAATAGGCTCCGGCAATTGAGGCATTCCCCAGAAAGCGGAATTTTCCCCTCGGCACGTCCGGCAGCATGCCGATGGCAATCGATTTTTCGATATTCAGGTAATTGCCGAACCCTCCGGCTATATAAATTCGTTCAATCTCATCAAGCGCCAGGCCTGCCTTTTTCACCAGCAGGGATATCCCCGCATAGATCGCCGCTTTGGCCCGAAGAACATTTTCTATATCCACTTCTGTGAGGACAATATCTCTTCCGTTATTGCTTGCAATCACAAACTCCGGGCCTTCAACGCCATCGCGGATTCTCCATGTTGGCAACCCTCTGACGAATTTCCCCTTCCGGTCTATCATGCCTGTAAGGAAGAGTTCTGTTATCGCGTCAATCAAGCCTGAACCGCATATCCCGATCGGAGCGCCGCCGGCAATGATGCCAAGGGAGGGTTCGAATGTACGCGGATCGACGGTAAGGGCTTCTACCGCGCCTTCCGTTGCTCTCATGCCGTGCCGTATGCCGCTTCCTTCAAAACAGGGGCCGGCTGAACAGGCGGCTGTAACAAGCCATTCGTTGTTCCCGATAACCATCTCCCCGTTTGTGCCGATATCCATAAAAAGCGCCACCCGGTTTTCTTTATGCATCCCCGAAGCCAGAACCCCCGCGACGACATCACCGCCGACGTAGCTCGACACGCAAGGTACTGTGTATACTGGAGTTTCGCTGTCTATTTTTAATCCTGCTGCACTCGCCTTCCAGACCGGGAAGAAATTCACGGTCGGCACATAAGGCTCTTCCCTGATAAATTCAGGATTGATGCCCCAGAAAAGGTGGGTCATGGTCGTATTGCCGGCGACAACAACGGATTCAATATCTTGATCCACTATCCCGTGTTTCTCAATCATGGTCAACAGCAGATCATTGATGCCGGCTGCAGCCATGTCCTTCAGTTCGGCGAGCCCGCCGGCTTCCGCCGCATGCACGATTCGGGTTATGACATCATCGCCATAGAGAATCTGGGTATTGTAGGTTGATCCTGATTCCACGATGGAACAGTCTTCAAGATTTACAAGGTACAGCACAACTGTGGTTGTCCCGATATCAGCGGCAACTCCGTATTTATTTCTGTGTGTGGAAGGCCTCAAAAAAACGGCCTCGCGGCCTTCTGTGTGCCCGAGCAGAACATTCCATCGGGCTCTACGGAGTTCAACTGCCAGTGACGATAGAAAGCCCGGAGAAAACCGCATGTCGTCGAACCCGGCAGAAAGCAGAGACTGTTTCAGCCGTTCAAGATCGCTTATATTGTCATCAATCGTAGGGGGGCTGATTGTGAGCGGCACCCATTTCACGAGAGGGGTCGGCCTTTCGCCCGAGGACCGGAAATTATCGCGCAGGTTTTTTGCCCTGGAGAATTCGAGAACATCTCCCACAGCGAGCCGGGACTCCTTCGGGATATCTACGGATATATCTGATTCAGGAAACGCCCGGCAAGCGAGAACAATCCCTGTCCCTGCTTCCTCCGGAGAGATTTTCCCCGATGGAAGAGCACGGTACTTCCCCTCATATATTTTTACCCTGCATTTGCCGCATATTCCTTTCCCGCCGCAGGACGCGACGAGATATACCCCCTGCTTTTTAAACGCATGGAGGAGATTTTCGTCTTTGCCTATGTCAAGTATTTTCCCCGATGAAATCCTGATATGCATTTTTCCTGCCTCTATTCTATCATACGATTGAAGACCGTGAAGGCTATGTTCTTTTCTTTGCGCCGTCATTAGTTCAGGCGTTGTCTGAGAAATCTGATATAATTACTGGGAGCCGCTTGGTTTATGCGGCTGTCAAAATCAGAATATGGGAAAGAGTTGACATTCATGATTATAGTGCAAAAATACGGCGGCACCTCCGTCGGAAGCATTGAGAGAATAAAGGCTGTGGCAGAACGCGTTGCCGAAACCAGGAGAGAGGGGCATGATGTCGTTGTGATAGTATCCGCGATGTCGGGCGAGACGGACAAACTGATCGGTTTCGCCAATGAAGTCGCGTCCAATCCTGACGGACGCGAAATGGATCTCCTTCTCTCATCCGGAGAGCGGGTAAGCGCCGCTCTCACGGCGATGGCCATCAGCAATCTCGGATTCCGGTCTATTTCGTTCACGGGCAGGCAGGTTGGGATTATTACAGATAATGCCCATACCAGTGCGAAGATCGAACGCATCACCGGGGAAAAGGTGAAGAAGGCTATCGCAAAAGGCTTCGTTCCGGTCATCGCCGGCTTTCAGGGGGTTACCGAGACGTCGGAGGTTACGACTCTCGGCAGAGGCGGGTCTGATTTAACGGCAGTTGCTGTCGCAGCGGTGCTGAATGCGGATCTGTGCGAGATTTACACCGACGTCGACGGCGTTTACACCACAGACCCCAACATTGTGCCTGAGGCAAGAAAACTGGATAAGATTTCCTATGACGAAATGCTCGAGCTCGCAAGTCTTGGAGCTAAAGTTCTTCAGACGAGATCGGTTGAATTTGCAAAAAAATATGACGTCCCGGTAGTGGTGCGGTCAAGCTTCAACAACAATCCCGGAACGCTGGTAGTGAAGGAGGATAGAGACATGGAAAATGTGGTTGTATCAGGGCTCGCCTATGACAAGAACCAGTCGAAGATAACTGTTTCCGGAGTGCCCGATAAGCCCGGGGTCGCGGCGAAACTTTTTGAGGCGATTGCCGGTGCAAATATCGTTGTTGACATGATCGTCCAGAATATCAGCGGCGACGGGAAGACGACCGATATCTCCTTTACCGTGCCTAAGTCCGGCAGCAAAAAGGCGCTGAAGATTACGGATGAAATTGTTTCAGAGATCCGCGCAAAAGACTTTGTTTTACGGGACGACATCTCTAAGATTTCAGTGGTTGGTGTGGGTATGAGAACGCACTCGGGCGTCGCTGCCAAAATGTTTGGAACTCTCGCGCGGCACGGAATTAATATAATGATGATAAGCACGTCGGAAATAAAGGTCTCGTGTGTAATCGATTCCAAGTACACCGAGCTGGCGGTCAGAGTTCTGCACGATGCTTTCAATCTCGGTGAAACCGGAAAACAGAAAGCAGGAAAGAGCAGGAAAAGGTAGAAGGCAGGACGGATACCAAATTATGCGGAATATCGAAATCTACGATACGACACTGCGCGATGGCGCTCAGACGGAGGGCATAGCGTTTTCCGTTGAGGATAAACTCCGCATCACGGAGAAGCTGGATGAACTCGGCGTCCACTATGTTGAAGGGGGATGGCCGGGCTCTAATCCCCGGGATATGGAGTATTTCAGGAAGGTCAGGAAACTAAAGCTATCGACGTCAAAGGTAGCCGCCTTTGGGAGCACGCACAGGCCTAAAAACAGAGCCGCTGATGATGCAATGCTTAAATCGCTGCTTGAATCTGAAGCCGGCCTTGTCACTATCTTTGGAAAGACGTGGGATTTTCATGTAAGGGAGGCGCTGAAGATATCACTGCAGGAGAATCTTGATATTATCCATAATTCCGTCTCTTATCTGAAAAAACATGTCGGGCAGGTATTTTTTGATGCGGAGCATTTTTTTGACGGGTATAAGGATAACCCGAAATACGCGGTTAAGTGCCTTGTGGCGGCGCAGGATGCCGGGGCCGACAGAATTATTCCCTGCGATACAAACGGGGGCTCGCTTCCCGGCGACATGCGGACCATATTTAAGGAAATCACGGGTGTTATCAGTGCGCCTCTGGGGGTGCATGCGCACAATGATTCCGACTGCGCTGTTGCCAATTCCATTGTTGCCGTTGTAAGCGGCGCAAGTCATGTGCAGGGAACGATTAACGGGCTCGGCGAGCGCTGCGGCAATGCAAATTTATGTTCGGTGATTCCAAACCTTCAGATCAAACTCGGGATGCGATGCATCAGCGCCGAGCAGATGAAAAGGCTGAGGGACGTCGCGCGGTTCGTCAATGAGATAGCTAATATCAGGCATTTTAAACGCCAGCCTTTTGTCGGTGACAGCGCTTTTGCTCATAAGGCGGGCATTCATGTCAGCGCCGTACGCAAGAGGCCTGAAACATACGAGCATATTCGTCCCGAATTTGTGGGGAACTCCCAGAGGGTTCTTATTTCTGATCTTGCAGGCAAAAGCAACATACTCAGGAAAGCCGAGGAATTCGGCATCCGCCTTGATCCTGATGCGCCGCAGATACAGGATATCATTGCCACGCTTAAGCGCCTTGAGAATGAGGGTTTCCAGTTTGAGGCTGCCGAGGCTTCATTCGAACTTCTTATGAAAAAGGCCCTTGGCCTTCATAAGCGCTTCTTCGACCTCATTGGGTTCAGAACCATAATCGAGAAGAGGAGGGAAGGGGAAGAAGCGGTCAGTGAGGCAACCATCATGGTTAAGGTCGGCGGCAGGATCGAACATACGGCGGCAACGGGGAAAGGGCCGGTAAATGCGATCGACAATGCTTTGCGCAAAGCCCTCCACGCTTTTTATCCCGCGCTGAAAGATGTAAAACTGCACGATTACAAGGTGCGCGTTCTGACGGCAGGCAAAGGCACTGCCGCCAAAGTAAGGGTGCTTGTCGAATCCGGCGATGACCGGGAACGTTGGGGGACGGTCGGTGTATCTGAGAATATTATAGAGGCGTCATACCAGGCGCTCGTTGACAGCATAGAGTACAAGCTTCTCAAAGAGAATATTTAGGGCATATCTGCCTGAAGATAAACAGCAAATTCCAAATCGTTATCCTCAATCCCCTATAAAACATGCAATAACTCTCCGGCTTTTGCGCATGCCTTCAGTCTTTTCATTCGCGTGAGTAATTGACAATATTTGTCAGCGCAATCGAATTTCAGTGTTTTGGCATATATCATGCTTGATCATCCTCAGACTGTTTAAAAGGTGCCGGATAAGAATGTCTGCAAAGGGGGTGAACCGGAATGAAAGTTAAAAAATGCCGTCAATGCGACAATGAGACCTTTCAGGAGGATAATGTCTGTGTTCTGTGCAAAATCGGGGTGACCCAAATGTGCCGGGAGCTGGACGACCTTATCAAGAAGAAAGACAAATGGCAGTTGAGTACGCGGAAGACAGCCGGAGTGAGATAACGGGACGCGCGTATGCCGTTAAAAGCGGGAAGAAATGCATGCCTCCCGCTCTCATCATGCTGAGCGGCAGGCATCGGAATTCAGTTCGTCGATAAGGGCGTTCAGCAGTTTTTCTTCTGGCAGGGTTCTGATGACCTTGCCTTTTCTAAAGAGAATGCCGGTCCCCTTGCTCCCCGCGATTCCGATGTCAGCCTCTCTCGCTTCACCGGGGCCGTTTACGATGCAGCCCATGACAGCGACCGTTGCCGGTCTATCAAATGCTGCCGTCCTTTTTTCCACCTCGCGAACTAATTTTCTGAGATTAATTTTGCACCGGCCGCATGTGGGGCAGGAAATAATATTTACCCCGCGCTTTCTCAACCCCATTGAGCCCAGAATGGCATAAGCGACCCGTATTTCTTCCTCCGGCGGTGCGGTCAGGGAGACTCTTATTGTGTCGCCGATGCCCTCGTAAAGAAGTATGCCGATGCCGACGGAACTTTTAATGATTCCGGTTGACGTCGGTCCGGCTTCCGATATGCCGACATGAAGCGGATAGTCATAACGCTCGGAAAACAGCCTGTATGCCTGAATGGTTTTCATGACATCCGACGCCTTGAGCGAAACTTTAATCCTGGTAAAATTTAGGTCCTCCAGAATCCTGATATTTCTTTCCGCGCTTTCGACAAGGGCTTTTGCCTCCGGCCGGCCGTATTTCTTAAGGATATCTTTCTCCAGCGAACCGGCGTTTACTCCGATTCGTATCGGAATTCCTCTTTCGCCGGCGACGCGAACCACCTCCCGTATTTTCCATCTCGCACCTATGTTGCCGGGGTTTATTCTGAGTCCGTCGACGCCCTGCTTTGCCGCTTCAAGCGCAATCCGCCAGTCAAAATGGACGTCTGCAATTATGGGGATGCCGGCTGATTTTCGTATGCTGGAAAGTGCTTTTGCGGCTGTAATATCCGGGACAGCCAGTCTGATGATTTCACATCCCGCCGCCTCGAGTGACTTGATCTGTTTAACCGTTGATCTGACATCAGCCGTGTCTGTTTTGGTCATGGACTGAACGACAACGGGATTCCCGCCCCCGACGGGAACATGGCCCACATGGATAACAAAAGTTTTTTTACGACTCACTGCAAAGGCTTTTATTCCCTCGGATTCCAAGCATTTTCCTTCTGTTTACCTGCAGTTTGTTTTTTCTTCCTGTAAGCCCTCACGGCAGCCTCATGTTCAGCAGCGGTGACGGAGAAACTGTGCGTGCCGTCATTGTTCGAGACAAAATAAATATACGGCACATTTGCCGGATACAGCGCCGCGTGAATTGACTTAATGCCTGCCGATGAGATGGGGCCGGGAGGCAAACCTCTGATGAGATAGGTGTTATAGGGAGTTTTCCTTTTCAGGTCGGCCAGTGTTATTTTTTCTCCGAAGCTTTTTATCCCGTAAACGGAAGTCGGGTCTGCCTGAAGGGGCATTTTTTTTCTAAGCCGGTTATGGAAAACGGCGGAGATAAGAGGCCTCTCCTCATCCGTTGCAGCCTCTTTTTCGATGATTGATGCAAGGGTCAGCACTTCTCTCTCGGACATCCCTATTTCAGCGGCGCGCGCCCTGAGTTCTTCGGCGTATTGATCTCTGAGCCTGTTGATCATCATGCCGAGCGCTTCTTCAGGATCCATGCCCTTGGGGATTTTATACGTGTCGGGGAAGAGGTATCCTTCCACAGAAGGGGCTGTAATTGAATGTGAGGCCAGGAGCCTTTTATCTAAAGCCAGTTTGTGGAATTGCTCTTCCATAATAATATTCTTTTCAGAGAGCTTGAGCGCAATCTCCATCAATGAATCTCCCTCGACAATGGTAATGTCGTATTCAATAATCTGTCCGTTCTTAAGCGCCCTGAAAAGGTCGAGAAGGTTCATGGAACCGTGCAGCCTGTAATATCCGGCCCTGATTTTCCTGTCGATGCCGCTGATTCTTCCGATAAAAAGGCAAAGGTTTCTGTCGCGTATTACGTTATCCCGCGACATAATGTCAACAGCCTGCCTGAAAGTAGCGCCTTTCGGGATTTCGACCTCGAAGCTGTCTTCGACCGGTATGGGCATCAGCACCTGAAATGCGCCGTATGCGAAAAAGGCAACGAAAATGCCGGCAATAATTATGATAAGCGGTTTTTTCACAGTCTTTAGGATGACAAAAGTACGGAGAGATAGTCAAACACATGCGGGAACTTTAACCCAAATCCAGCGAC
>CAZKLK010000023.1:0-16565 GCA_964553535.1 uncultured Nitrospiraceae bacterium | reverse complement strand
CTCGCAATGACGCGTTTATCAATCGTTCGAGATAGTTATCGCTGGATTTGGGTATGAATAAAGTGGGCCAGGTCCTATCTATAATGCCGAAGGCCCAATAGCAGCCTTAATGGCACGCCCTCTGAGGCATTCAATTGATTGCCGTAAGGTTCAATAGGGGGCTCTTATATCTGCCCTTGTTACCTTGCCGGCGCTGAATATGTAAGCTATTGTTGTTGATTAGCCGCAAGTAATATGGGAATCGTCCCCGGTTATATATCATAGCCGGCGCGCGGGACATCCAGCAGTTCCGGGAGAAACTTCTCTTCGCCGGGCACATATGCAACAGGGGAGGAAACCCTTGGAGATCGGGCAATTCCGATAAAAATCCCGTCGTAAAGAATGCCTATGTCAGCGACATATTCTCTTGAGGGGCTGACATCAATATAGGTCTTGCCGATCCTTTCAAGTACCGCTGCATCCCGGCAGGAATGCGCGTCAGTTGCATCCAGATCGATGCCCGTTACGTCATACACTCTGAGATTAAGAGCGCCCCTGAATATATTCAGAGTTTCCTTTCGTACTTCCCAGAACGCAAAAAGCCTGCACGGATTGACCGGCATTAGCGTAACCTCATTTTCTCCGTATTCGGACGGTAGCTCCTCCGCCGGCGCCGGCTTGCCGGGGAACGCCTCAAGCTTTTCCACCGGAGGCGCCTCTGCTGCTGTTTCCATTGCTTTAATTATTTCCGGTTCTTGGATTTTCCAAGGTTCTTTCGTTATTGCCCGGGTTTCAACGCCTCCTTTGCGCGGTCTCACCGGCGATTCCGGGGTCACGGACCGATCAGGTTTCTCCGCCGCCTTTTCCCTGAGGGTTTTTATGGCTGCTTTTTGAGTTGTTTTCTTTTTCCCTTTCTCTTTTTCTTCTTCATATTCCACGGCTGTCAATCCGGTTTTGACGGACTTCACCGGCCTCTTGGTTTCCCGGACGGCTCCGGTTTTCTTTAATGTTTCACGAGATGACGGCCCGGAAGTTTTCCTGACTGCCTTTTTGAGGACTCTCTTTTTTTTCGCCGCCGCCGTTTTTCTGCCTGCCGTCTTTTTTTTCTCAGTCTTATCCTTATCTGTCTTCTTAACCAACCCTGTTCCGGACGCTGCTTTTACTTTGCCTTTACCCGGCGACTTCTTCTTTAAAGCCGCCTTTCTGAGTACGGCAGAGAAAGAACCCGCCTTTTTCTTTTTTTCTTTCTTTTTCGCAACGGATGAAATAATTTTGCCGGCTCGTTTCTTGATCATGCCCCCCTCCTGATGGTACATATAATACCAAAAAATACGCGGATGACATAAAAAGCACGCATTTCAATTATACAGAACGGCGCCCGCACCCGTCCGGCTAATGGGCTTCCGCCCAGTTACTGCCGCAACGGATATCCACTTTCAATGGGACTGACAATCTGATTGCCCCTTCCATTGCCTGGCGGACAATGCCGGTCAGCAATTCAAGCTCTTCCGGAGGAAACTCAAACAAAAGTTCATCGTGCACCTGAAGGATCATCCTGGCTTTCGTTTTTTTCTCCCTAAGCGCCCCTGATATGGCAATCATTGCCACTTTAATAATATCGGCTGCCGTGCCCTGAATCGGCGAATTCACGGCAAACCTCTCGCCCTGCTGCCTCGCAGCCGCATTGCCGCTGAAAATTTCAGGGATGGAACGTTTCCTGCCGAATAGAGTTGACACGTATCCTTTGCTCCTTGCTTCATCAATGCTTCTTTCGATGTACGCCTTGACCCCGGAATGTCTGTGAAAATACTGATCGATATATCTTTTGGCGTCATCCCCCGAAATGCCCAGCGCCTCCGAAAGTCCAAAAGGCGAGATGCCGTAAATAACTCCGAAGTTTACCGTCTTGGCTATCCTCCTTAATTCCGGGGTCACTTTTTCGGGCGGCACGCCAAAAATCCCGGACGCCGTCCAGGAATGAATATCAAGATCTTCCCGGAACGCACCGACAAGACCTTCATCGCCGCTGAGATGCGCAAGCAACCGCAGCTCAACCTGCGAATAGTCCGCCGACATCAGAAGACAGCCTTCCTCCGCTATAAAAGCCTGCCGTATCCGCCTTCCCCATTCTCCCTTCACAGGGATGTTCTGGAGATTAGGCTCGCTGCTGCTCAACCTCCCTGTCGCCGTTACGGTCTGGTTAAACGAGGTGTGGATGCGTCCCGTCCTCTCGTTGATCAGGGACGGCAGCACGTCGATATAGGTAGTCAGCAGTTTAGTCAGGCTCCTGTATGCAAGCACTTCCATGGGCAATTCGTGCGTCTCCGCAAGTTCTTCAAGCACACCCATTTCGGTGGAAAACCCGGTTTTTTTCTTTTTCTTCGGCTGCAGTCCGAGGTTATGAAATAAAATTCTGCTCAACTGTTTCGGGGAACTGATGTTGAATTCCTCTCCTGCGAGAAAGTATATCCGGCGGGTAACGCCTTCGATTTCACGTTCAAGTTCCTTCGACAGCGCGGCGAGCTTGTCCGGATCTATCTTAACTCCGGCTATTTCCATATCTGCAAGCACCGGGATGAGAGGCATTTCTATTTTGAAATAGATTTCCTCGAGATTTTGCTCCCTTAATTTTCCGAACAGGATTTCTTTCAATTTAAGCGCGAGATATGCGTCGGCGCATGAGTACTGGCACGCGTCTTCTATCGGGACTTCCGCGAAGGAGTTTCTCTTTTTCAGCACTTCCGTAAAGGTCTTCTTCCTGTAAGACAATAATTCGAGGGAAACATCCCCAAGACTATGGCCCGCCTTGTTCGGGTTCAGAAGGTATGACGCAACCATGGTGTCGTGGAAAGGCCCTCTGACGTCGACGCCCGCCTTCCTGAGAATTATGAGATCATATTTGAGATTGTGTCCTGTTATTGCCACCTTCTCAGAATGAAGAACCGGTGAAAGCGCTTCTGCAACAACCGACATCCGAATTTGCTCCGCCACGCCATCGTACGCATGAGAAACCGGGATATAGAACAGGCGGTTTTTATCCGGGCATAGTGAAATGCCGACGAGATCGGCGGAGACGGGTTGTCTGCCGGTAGCTTCAACGTCGATAGCCACTTCATCATTAATCATGGATACCGCCGCGTCAAGCGCATCCGCGGATAGGATTATTTCGCCCTTTATTTCACAGACGGCCCCCGAGGGAATGAGTTTCATCAGACTTCCAAACTCAAGCCACCTGAAAAGGGACAGCAGGGACGGCCAGTCAGGTTCTCTGAGGCGAAGGTCATTCACATCGATTTCAATGGGGACGGAGATGTCAAGGGTGGCCAGCTTATGACTCAATCTTGCGATATTTGAGTTCTCGGACACCAAACGTCTCAATTTTTCTTTTTTTATCTCAGCAGCATTGTTCAGCAAGTCTTCGAGATTATCGAACTGCGTCAAAAGTTCCCTCGCGGTCTTCTCGCCGATACCCTTAATCCCCGGTATATTGTCCACAGCGTCCCCGGCGAGCGCCATGAATTCAGGAATTCTTCCGGGCTGAACGCCGAATTTCTCTCCGACATACCGCGCGTCAAGAACCATATCTTTTACCGGATCGTAAACCTTTATTTTCTCATTTACAATCTGCAGCATGTCCTTGTCGCCGGTCACGATGAATACATTTAACCCAACGGTTGAACCCCGCCAAGCGACAGATCCGAGAATATCATCCGCTTCATATCCCGGCACCTCCAATATTGGAATATTGAAAGCGGCGATCATCTTCCTGATATACGGAATCTGCCGGACGAGGTCGGCGGGCATTTCAGGCCTCTGTGCTTTATATTCTTCATAAATTTTGTGCCGCCCGGTCAGTACAGGGGAATCAAAGGATACGACAATACCGTCCGGTTTTTTCTCCCTGATAATTTTTAAAAGCATATTGGTAAAGCCGTAAACCGCATTGGTGGGGAACCCGCTGGAGTTGCTGAGATGCTTGATTGCATAAAAGGCGCGGTATACATAGGAGTTGCCGTCAATGAGGTAAAGGTTCATGAGCAATTATCGAATTGTATTGATCCTGTGCGCCAGGCAGCCTGCGCCGAATCCGTTATCGATATTCATAACCGCAATGCCCGGCACACAGGAATTCAGCATTGCGAAAAGCGCAGTCAGTCCTCCGAGACTTGTCCCATAACCAATAGATGTCGGCACCGCTATAATGGGCTTGTCTATCAATCCTCCGACGACTGAGGGGAGAGCGCCTTCCATGCCGGCAACAACAACGACTGCCCGCGCGGACTGCATCGCTTTTTTTGCGCTTATCAGGCGATGGATTCCTGCAACACCCGTATCATAAATTGTTTCGACCCTGCTTCCGAGAAACGAGATCGTGACTGCCGCTTCTTCCGCCACCGGGATATCCGAAGTTCCTGCGGAGAGGATTAGTATTTTCCCGACATTAGCCGGGTCGCCGCCTGCGGCTATTGCGCCCGATAACGGATGGAATACAGCGCCTTTTATCCCGATCTTTTCATGGATTGCATGGGAAGCCTTCGTGATCAGCACTTTGCCGCTTTTTCTGTAAATGGCGCGGGCTATCGATGCAACATCTTCCTCTGTTTTCCCCTTCGCAAAAACCACTTCGGGGATCCCGACGCGCAAACGCCTGTGATGATCAATCTTGGCAAAGGAAAGGTCTTCATAGGGAAGGTGCCTTAAGGCCTCCAATGCCTGATCAATGCTGATTTTGCCTGATTTAACTGATTTGAGAATATTTTCGAGTTTTATCTTATCCACCGCAATACCAAAATCCTAATACCCAGATCCAGCGATAACTATCTCGAACGATTGATAACCGCGTCATTGCGAGCACCTGCAAGGTGCGTGGCAATCTCCTTTCATACGACGAGATTGCTTCGCTGCACTCGCAATGACAATTCTTATCGCTGGATTTGGGTAATAATGAATTTTGTCAGGGCTAACCATAGAATTCTGATTTCAGCGTGCGCTCCATAAGATCTCTGACAGCGAGAGCCGGGTCCTTGTCCCGGTAAATAACCTTATAAACCTGCTCCACAATCGGCATCTCAATGCCGTATTTCTGCGAGAGTGCATATGCCGATTCGGCGGTCGCGACGCCTTCGGCGACGCTTTTCATCTGGTTCAGAATATCTTTCAGCTTCATTCCCTGCCCGAGTTTTGCTCCAACCGTAAAATTTCTCGAGAGCGGAGTCGAGCAGGTCAGGACAAGGTCGCCGATTCCGCTCAGCCCGGAAAATGTACGCTCTTTGGCGCCCATCGCAACCCCGAGTCTCGTCATTTCGGTAAGGCCCCTTGTTATCAGGGAAGCTCTCGCGTTGTTTCCCAATCCGAGGCTGTCAGCGATCCCCGATGCAATTGCCATTACGTTTTTCAGCGCCCCTCCCAGCTCGACGCCGAGAATATCGTCGTGGGTATATACCCTGAAGTGATTTGCGTTGAATATCTCCTGCAGCAGGAACCCGGCATGTATGTCGTGCGTGGCAAGCGTCACAGCGGTTGGAAGCTTTTGTATCACCTCTTTCGCAAAGCTCGGCCCTGAAAGAACAACGACCTGGCGGGCGGAGAGTTCTTTCAGGATGGATGAGACGGTGAGCAGGGTGCCCCTCTCAATTCCCTTCGCCACACTGATGATTATCGCCTCATCCGGCACATGCGGGATAGTCCCGTCAAAAACAGCGCGTGTATACTGAGCCGGGACGGCATTCACAATGTATCGCGCTTTTCTGAGCGCATCCTCCAGACTGCCGGTGACGCGGATGTTTTCAGGCAGTTCTACCCCGGGCAGATAAACGCCATTGATTCTCGTTTCGCGCATCTCATCGGCGAGGTCCTGCTCATAAACCCAGAGGGTAATGTCAAAGCCTTTGCATGAAAGAAGATGGGCGAGTGTCGTTCCCCAGCTCCCGGCCCCTACGACAGTTATATAACTCATGACCGCATCTTTTTCTGTATCCTGGCCCAGGCATCCCTCAGCGTGACAATACGGTTGAAGACCGGGCTTGCATCCGTTGAGTCAGGGTCGACGCAAAAATACCCCTGCCGTTCGAACTGGTAAAAAGCCCCGGCGGGAGCGCCCGGCAAGCTATGTTCTACCATGCAGTTTTTCAGTATGCTGAGTGAATCCGGATTGATATTTGCAAAAAAATCCTGTCCTTCAGACGTTTCATCCGGGTCCGGCTTTTTGAAAAGGTGACCGTATAGCCTCACTTCCGCTTTCAGGGCATGCTCACCGGAAACCCAGTGGATGGTCGATTTGACCCTGCGGCCGTCAGGGGCGTCGCCACCCCTCGTCGCGGGATCATACCTGCAGCGCAATTCGCTGACCTCGCCTGTTTTTTCATCTTTTATAACGCCGGTGCAGATAATAAAATACGCATACCGCAGCCTGACCTCACGGCCCGGGGAGAGGCGGTAAAATTGCTTCGGAGGGTTTTCAAGAAAGTCATCGCGTTCAATGTATATAACGCGGGAAAAAGGGACCTCCCGTGTTCCCATCTCCGGGTCCTCGGGGTTGTTGACCGCTTCAAGCTTCTCCTCAACTCCTTCCGGGTAATTCTCAATTACGACCCTCAGCGGATTCAGCACGGCCATAACACGCGGGGCCCGCTTATTCAGGTCTTCACGGATGCAGTATTCGAGAAGGGCTATGTCGACTGTGCTGTCTCTTCTGGCGACGCCGATACGGTCGCAGAAATTTCTGATCGCCTCCGGCGTATATCCGCGCCTGCGCAACCCGGAAATCGTCGGCATCCGGGGATCATCCCATCCCGAGACAAACCCGTCACCGACAAGTTTGATAAGCCTTCTTTTGCTCAGGACTGTATAACTCAGATTCAGACGGGCAAACTCGATCTGCTGCGGATGGTAAACCCCGAGCTGTCCAAGGAACCAGTCGTAAAGCGGCCGGTGATCCTCAAATTCCAGGGTGCAGATTGAGTGGGTAATCTTTTCTATCGAATCCGAAAAGCAATGGGCAAAGTCATACATGGGATAGATGCACCACGCATCCCCCGTGCGGTGATGAGAGGCGTGCAATATCCTGTAG
Source organism: uncultured Nitrospiraceae bacterium (assembly GCA_964553535.1). GTDB lineage: Bacteria > Nitrospirota > Thermodesulfovibrionia > Thermodesulfovibrionales > SM23-35 > JALHSV01. The sequence goes on along the minus strand of CAZKLK010000023.1, from coordinate 9,517 downwards.
ATGACCGGGTCGCGCATATTGATATTCCCCGACGACATGTCGATTTTTGCCCGCAGGGTGCGGCTTCCGTCCGCGAATTCACCTTTCCGCATCCGGGCAAACAGATCAAGATTCACATCGACCGGACGATTCCTGAACGGGCTTTCCCTTCCCGGTTCGGTGAGCGTGCCCCGATATTCCCTTATTTCCTGCGCGCTGAGGTCGCACACGTAGGCTTTGCCTTTTTTAATTAATTCCACGGCAAATTCATAAAGGAGGCCGAAATAATCCGAAGCATAGTATTCCCTGTTATCCCAGTCAAATCCGAGCCACCGTACGTCCCGCTTGATGGATTCGACATATTCAACTTCCTCCTTAACCGGGTTGGTATCGTCAAACCTCAGATTGCACTTGCCGTTAAATTCGGAAGCAACGCCGAAATTCAGGCAGATGGATTTGGCGTGCCCGATATGCAGGCACCCGTTCGGTTCGGGAGGGAACCGGGTATGAATTCTACCCCCGAATTTCCCCGTTTCGGTGTCCTCCTTGACAATAGCCCTGATGAAATCGTATGTTTGGGAAGAATCCTGCCCGGTTGTATGGCGGGATTCCCCGCCGCTGATGTCCGTATCTCTAATCATAGTGAATTTTTCTAAAACCTAATATTGAGCGATCTTTTTGAGTGATTGAGATTGCCACGTCGCTTCGCTCCTCGCAATGACAAACTTAAAAGAATCGCCCAATTCAGGTAAATAAAGTCATTGCGACACCACAGGGCGTTAACCCTGTGGGTCGCTACTATGGACCTGTGCCAAAAGCACAGGGTGTTATTTTTTCTATAAAATGATTGTTCCCTCCCTCGCTTCGCTCGGGAGGGAATGCGGAGAGATTGCTTTCATTGCTTCTCCCCGATCATTTGTATCGCTTTTGCCAGCCTCTTCAACGTTTTTTCCTTCCCCAAAACCTCGAGCACTTCGAATATGCCGGGGCTTTCGGTCCGGCCCGTTACGGCCACCCTGACAGGTTGCGCGATGTTTCCAAGTTTTGTATTGCTTTCCCGGCTGACGGCGGCGAAGACCTTTTCGATTTCAGCCGCACCAAAATTGTCCGCCTGCTTCAGGAATTCCTTCACAACAATCAGGTGTGGAAGGAATTTCTCATTCAAATATTTCTCTTTCGCCTTGACATTATACTCTATCTCGTCCGCCACATAGTATGTCAGGGACCGGGCAAGCTCGATAAGTGTTTTAGCCCTCTCGCGCAATGTGTGCACGGCTTTTGAGAGCCATACCCTGTCCACCGCCCGTCCTTCGTTGACGACAGAATATTTTATGAGAAACGGATAGACGAGTTCGGCGAGTTTTTCAGATCCCGATTTCATAATATACTGGCCGTTAAGCCACAAGAGCTTCTCAGGATTGAAGACGGCCGCCGATTTGCCGATATGCTCAAAGGAAAAATAACGTATCAGCTCGTCAAGTGAAAATATTTCCTGGTCGCCGTATGACCACCCGAGGCGGGCGAGGTAATTTACAAGCGCTTCAGAAAGGTATCCCGTATCGCGATACGCAATGACCGACGTTGCGCCGTGCCGTTTGCTCAGCCGCGCCTTATCGGAGCCGAGTATCATCGGCAGGTGGGCGAAATACGGCACGGCGTATCCAAGCGATTCATAAATATGAATCTGCTTCGGCGTGTTGTTCAGGTGGTCGTCTCCACGGATTACATGGGTAATACGCATGTCGACATCGTCGACGACGACTGTGAAATTGTAAGTCGGGGTGCCGTCGGAGCGCAGGATAATAAAGTCGTCAAGCTGCGAGTTTTCAAATTCAATCCTGCCCCTGATAAGATCATGAACGACGGTCTCGCCTTCCTGAGGCATCATAAAACGAATTGCCGGTTTTCTGTCAGGGGGCGGACTGTCTGGATGTCTGCAACGCCCGTCGTACTTGGTTGATTTCCCGTGTGAGAGCGCTTCCTGTCTTCGTCTCTCAAGTTCTTCGGGAGAACAGTAACAGCGATAAGCTTTCCCCTCCTCAAGAAGAGTTTGCGCATAACGCCGGTAAATCGGGAACCGGTCCGTCTGCCTGTAAGGCCCCTCATCCCAATCAAGCCCGAGCCACCGCATGCCTTCGATGATTGAGCCGATGTATTCTTCCGTCGAACGCGTCCTGTCGGTATCTTCGATACGCAGGATAAAAGAACCGCCATTATGCCGCGCAAAAAGATAGTTGAATAAGGCCGTACGGGCTCCGCCGATGTGCAGATGCCCGGTCGGGCTCGGCGCAAATCTGACTCTAACCGTATCCGTCAAAAATTACCCCCGGGAAATTGTCAGTCTCTTACCTTCTTAATTTCTAATTGTATGATTCTTTTTGTATTTTCTGTTACCTTGAACCGGTCGTCGGCCCTGTATCCTACAACCCAAACTATATTGTCGCCCGACATAACAAGAGGTATTCTGCTGCGCTCATCCCTTGGCACTTTCAGGTCTGTAAAGAAATCCTGAAGCTTCTTCCGCCTGCCGAACCCGAGGGGATAAAACACGTCGCCGGGTTTTCTCGGTCTTGCAGTGAGAGGCAGGCGCAGTGCATCCGCATCAAAGACGCCGACGGACTTCCATATCCCTTCCGGAATTTTTATTGCGCCCGGTTGGGGGATTCCGGCCTCCGAGGCCCTAATAAGGACTCCCGCCTCTTTCAAAATGGTTTCGCCCGGAATGTTCAAAGTGTATGAATTCAGCGTAACAGGAGCCTCCGATGTAAGGACAAGCGTCGCGTAATCTTTAATTGCCCGAATCCCGCCCGGCAGGTAAAGCCTGTCTCCGGGCGCTCCTCTCCTTATCAGATCCATCATATCCTCAATATGTGCGAACAGTATCCCGCGGAGTCCCCTCGTCTCATCAATGGCCCGCCGCAGCACCCTTCTCATGATGACTTTATCCATTATCTCAAACGGGGCAAGAAAAAGCTCTATGCGGGTTTCCGTTTTCCTGCTGATGAGCTTCATCAGTGTCTTCGCGACACGAATGTCAAAATAGCGCTCCTCCTCACGGAATATCGCAGCAGTTTTCGACAGGGCCCCTGTTATGTCGGGATTGAATTCCCTGAGCGCCGGCATCAGTGAGAGTCTTACCTTGTTCCGCAAATAATCCTTTTTTGTATTGGATGAATCTGTTATGAAATCAATCCCTTCGGAGCCGAGAAAGTCTTCGATCTCTTTCCTTTCGATCTCAATCAACGGCCGTATGATCTTCTTCCTCACCGGGGGGATGCCCGCAAGGCCGGTCGGCCCGGATCCCCTGAAGAGGCGCATCAGAATGGTTTCCGCCTGGTCATCAGCCGTGTGTCCGAGGGCGACTCTGTTTGCGCCCAATTCATATGAAATCTCCTCAAATGCCTGGTATCGCAGGTTCCGGGCCGCCTCCTGAATATTCAGCTTCATATTTAGGGCATAGGACCTTACTTCAACGGCCCTCGTCAAAAAAGGCATTTCGTGCTGCAGGCAGATTTTTCGGCAGAACGCTATCTCTCCTTCTGTTTCTTCCGGTCTCAGGCCGTGGTCAATATAGAGCCCGTGCAGGACGATATTGTATTTCGCCCTGAGTCCCGCCAGAACATTCAGTAGAAATACGGAATCGGGGCCGCCGGAAAGACCGGAGAGGACATTATCCCCGTGAGAAAGCATATCATGCCTTGCGATCGCCGACAACGCCTTATTAATGACAGGATGGCGCGGCATGAATTCTCAACTATGGAAATCCCTGAGCAGGCGTTCCCTGTATTCTTCCCACTCAATAGGCAGGAGATATTTTTTCCGGTTATTGCATTCCTTGCAGGCGGGAACGACATTCCCCCTGGATGATTTTCCGCCCCGGATGAGCGGGACTACATGTTCCATGGTCAGGTCTTTGGGATGTGTTTTTTCACCGCAGAAGTAGCAGACGCCTGCCGCGCATTTTCTCTTCCACCAGGAAGACTTCCTGATCTGGCGGGCTTTGATTTTTTCTCTTTTTACAGCGCCCTCAGCGGCGTGTTCAATAAAAGGATCCATAAGGACTTTAAGATAATCAGAACATCTTGCCAAGATTCCCAAGACCCGGCAACTGAAGTCCGCCGGTCAATTTCGACATCTCATTAGTCACCATTTCCTGTGCCCGGCGCAGAGCCTCGTTTGCCGCCGCCATGATCAGATCCTGAAGCATATCGACGTCTTCTGGGTTCACAACCTCCTTCTCAATCTTTATTGATACAATCTCTCCCGCGCCGCTTGCTACGACGGTGACCATCCCCCCGCCGGATGTCGCCTCAACGGTCTTCTTTTTTGCCTCCTCCTGCATTTCGGCCATTTTGGTCTGTAGCTTTTGCGCCTCACGCATGATATCCCCGAGCATCTTTTTTGACATCATACCCTCCGTTTTATGTTAGTACCCCTGAACATTATTCAGATTCAGAACCGCCCTCCGGCTTCTTTGCCGGCATTACGTCCACAATCCTGCCGTCAAAGAGATTAAGAACCTCCTGAATAGCGGAATCGGCCATAACTTCTTCCTTCATCTCTTTCCGGCGAACAACCTTTTTCTTTTCCGTTACAACTTCAAGCCTGACGGAGCTCCCGAGTTCGCCCGAAAAAACTTGCTCGATCAGCTCCCTGCTCTTTCTGAGAGAATCTGCGAATACTGAATCGCCTCCATTGAGGGTGAGGATAAGTTTATCCCCCTTAACCCGAAAATCAGCCGTCGACAGTTTTGACTGGAGAGGGGGGGTCATCTTCCTGATAATACTGTCCAGCACCTCCGCCGCAATCTCCTGCCCCGCATCAGAAGCAGGCGCCTCCCTGCCGCCCGGGCCCGGTTGAGACGCGGGCTTTTTCCTCCGGTCCTCCGGAATTGCTTCAGCGGGCATGTCCGGCTTTCTGGAAAATTCACCTGTAGCATCAGCCGTGACAGCCGGGAGAACTTCTTTAGCATTGGCGCCGTCCTGAGCCGGCGCACGCCTGATAAATTCATTCAGATTTTCCATTACCTCCCTGAGAGGTTTCAATTCACTCAGAAAACTTATCCTTAAAAGGGACATTTCGAATGCAAGACGCGGCGAAGAGGCGTTCTTCGCATCCAGTTCAGCCTTTAGTAGCTCCGAAAGCACCAGGGCAAGATGGTCCTCTGAAGTTTTTAGAATTATATCCCGCATAGCGGCCATATCTTCTTTCCCGAGATCGAGTATATCGTCAGGTTTTTTCACGATACTCAGCACGAGCATGTCTCTGAAAAACTGAATAAATTCACGGATGAAAGACCGCGTATCGGTCCCTCTCTCCCCAAGTTCGGCAGTCAATGCGAGAATGTCTTCCCGATTTCCTTCAACCAGTGAGGCAGCAAGCCGGGCGATGAGCCCGAAATCAGTAATGCCGAGCAGGTCTTTCACATCAGTATCGGTGACGTCCGATGAGAATGATGAAATCTGGTCAAGTATCGTGAGCGCGTCGCGAAGGCTTCCGTCAGCCGCTCTCGCTATCATTTCGAGGGCCGGGCCTGATATGCTGATGCCTTCTGTTGAGGCTATTATTTTAAGCCGGTTCTTTATCAGATTGCTTGATATTCTCCTGAACGTCAGATGCTGGCAGCGGGAAAGGACAGTGGAGGGGACTTTTCTCGGCGCCGTGGTAGCAAGCACAAAAACAACATGTGGCGGCGGTTCCTCGAGGGTCTTCAGGAGCGCATTAAAAGCGGCGTCGGACAACATGTGAGTTTCGTCGATAATATAAACTTTATACCTGCCTTCCGAGGGAGCATATTTTACCCTTTCTCTGAGGTCCCTGACATCATTCACGCTGTTATTGGAAGCGCCGTCGATTTCCATGACGTCGATCGAGGAACCTTCCGCTATTGAAGCACAGGAGGGACATGCCCCGCAAGGAGAAGAAGCCGGGCCCGACCGGCAATTCAGAGACTTTGCAAGAATGCGGGCTGCAGAGGTTTTGCCGACTCCACGGGGACCGGAGAAGAGATAAGCGTGAGCAATCTTCCCCTGATCAAGGGCGTTCTTAAGTATCCGGGTTATCGGCTCCTGTCCGATCAGGTCATCAAACCCCTGCGGCCTCCATTTCCTCGCCAGCACTAAATAGCCCATTTCATTGCGCATGATGCACGATGCATGATGATCAGCCGTCCCCGCACCGTGCGCGCGCATCCTCCCGTTTCATATTATCTGTCTTTCTCCAGCCTGGGAGCGGCTGACTCCGGCACCCAGGAAAAACGCTTACCGCTGCTTCCTTCCGGACCTGACGGGGTTCACATCCGCCTGCTGCGAAGGGCCGTTCCCAGGCTGCAGAAAGACAAAATGGCGGAGAGAGTGGGATTTGAACCCACGGTACGGGATTAGCGTACACACGATTTCCAGTCGTGCTCCTTCGGCCTCTCGGACATCTCTCCATAAACTTCAGCGAATATCAGGCAGCGGCGGCAATCTGCATAAATCGACTTTGTATTTTACCATGAAGCGGAAAAAACAGAATCGTCAGGAAAGCTTTTTCTTCAGCAGATCGTTGACCATCTGCGGATTCGCCTTGCCTTTCGTCGCCTTCATCACCTGCCCGACAAAAAATCCGAAGAGCTTTTCCTCGCCTGCCCTGTACCTCTCGGCTTCTTTAGGATTTATAAAAATAACATCATCGACAGCCTTTTGAATTTCAGACGAATCGCTTATCTGGACAAGGCCCTGTTCCCTGACAATCTGCTCCGCTCCCTTGCCGGTCCTGAAAATCTCTTCAAAAACCGATTTTGCGATTTTACCGCTTATCGTACCGCCGGCGATGAGCCTAATCATGTCGACAAGCCGGCCGGGCCTGATGGGACATTCTTCAAAGGATCTGCCGTCTTCATTCATTAACCGGATTAGTTCGCCCATGACCCAGTTTGCAACAACCTTAGGCTGACCGCTGAGCTTCACCGCCTCTTCATACCAGTCGGACAAAGATTTTTCCGACACAAGCAGGTCGGCGTCGGCCGCCGGAAGACCATATTCTGAAACAAACCGATCCCTTCTGACATGCGGGAGTTCCGGCAGGGATGCTTTGATCTCATCGATCCATCCCTGTTCAACAACTATGGGAACGAGGTCGGGTTCCGGAAAATAGCGGTAGTCGTGCGCTTCTTCCTTGCCGCGCATCGATTCCGTGACGCCCCTGTTTGTATCCCATAACCTTGTTTCCTGAACAACACTGCCGCCGCTCCCGATGATTTTGACCTGCCGTTTTATTTCATATTCAAGGGCCTTTTCAACAAACCTGAAGGAGTTGATATTCTTGACCTCCGTCCTTGTGCCGAATCCCTTGTCCCCGGACAATCTGACGGATATGTTCGCATCGCACCTGAGCGAACCTTGTTCCATATTGCCGTCGCAAACGCCGAGATATCTTAGAAGAGTTCGGAGCTTCCGCATATAATCGACGGCTTCCTGAGGACTTCTGATATCCGGCTCGGAGACTATTTCCATGAGCGGCACGCCGGCCCTGTTCAGATCAACCAAACTGTAATCCCCCGATCCTTCATGGATATTTTTGCCCGCGTCCTCTTCCATATGGATTCTCGTTATGCCGATTCTCTTCGGCGTTCCAGCGGCGATAATCTCAAGAAACCCCCGCTCGCAGACGGGGAGTTCATACTGGCTTATTTGATAGCCTTTCGGGAGATCCGGATAAAAGTAGTTCTTACGCGCGAACCTGCTGAAATAAGAAATCCGGCAATTGGTCGCGAGTCCCGTCGCAACCGCGCACCGAAGCGCCTTTCTGTTCAGAACGGGAAGAACCCCGGGCATGCCGATACATACGGGACACGTCTGCGTGTTCGGCTCAGCGCCGAACTTTGTCGGGCATCCGCAGAAAATCTTGGTCTCCGTAAGCATCTGCGCGTGTACTTCGAGACCGATAACCGCTTCATATTTCACAGCGGCGGCTTCCTCCTGTGCCAGTCGGTGTCCTGCTCATAGGCGTGAGCAACACGGAGTATGGTCTCCTCATCAAAGTGTTTTCCGATGAACTGGAGTCCTATAGGCAGATTATCCGATGTGAACCCGCAGGGCACTGAAATGGCGGGCAATCCGGACAGATTAACGGATATCGTAAATATATCCGACAGATACATCTGAAGCGGATCGGCAATCTTCTCGCCCAGGGCAAATGCGGCTGTCGGCGCAGCGGGAGTTATGAGCAGGTCCACATGTTCAAAGACACTTTCGAAATCCCGCTTGATTAAAGTCCTTACCTGCTGCGCCTTTCTGTAATAAGCATCATAATATCCGGCCGACAGGACGTAGGTGCCAAGCATGATTCTCCGCTTGACTTCGGAGCCAAACCCTTGCGACCGGGTTCTCAGATACATGTCCATCAAATCTTTGCCTTCATCTCTGAGGCCGTACTTTACCCCGTCATAGCGGGCAAGATTTGACGAAGCCTCCGAAGTTGCAAGAATATAGTACGACGCAACCGCGTACTCCGTATGCGGAAGCGAAACCTCGAAGGGTATTGCGCCGAGTTGCTCAAGTTTTCTGATAGCAGAGCGGACAGCCGCTTCGGTTTCTCCGTCTATTCCCTCAATGAAGTATTCTTTAGGGATGCCGAGCCTGACCCCCTTAATATCACGGGCCAGCGATTCAGTAAAATCAGGCGCCGCCAAAGGCGCGGAGGTTGAATCGAACGGGTCATGACCTGAAATAACGTTCATCAGTATCGCCGTGTCCCTTACATTTTTCGCAAGCGTGCCTATCTGATCGAGAGAAGAGGCAAACGCGACAAGTCCGTAGCGCGAGACCCTTCCGTATGTCGGCTTCATCCCCACAACCCCGCAGAGTGCGGCAGGTTGCCTGACGGACCCTCCGGTGTCCGATCCGAGAGCCGCGAGGCATTCGTCGGCTGCAACCGCCGCCGCCGAGCCGCCGCTTGACCCGCCCGGAATCCTCCCGAGATTCCAGGGGTTCCGCGTTAAATGAAACCCCGAATGTTCTGTTGAGGAGCCCATTGCAAATTCATCCATGTTAGTTTTGCCGGTGAGGATATATCCCTGCTCTGCGAGCTTCGAAGTCGCGGTGCTTTCATAGGGAGGAACAAAATCCGACAATATCCGGGAAGAACATGTTGTCCGGATTCCCTTCGTGCAAATATTGTCCTTTACCGCAAGGGGGATGCCGGGAAGCATCTTGCCAGCCGCGCCCTCGCTTATCTCCTTCTGCGCCTTTTCAGCCATCTCATCGGCTATTTCGCGCGTCAGGGTTACATAGGCCTTGACACTGTCCTCCACGGAGGCGATTCTGCGAAAGACGGCTTCCACGATATCGCGCACCGATATCTCCTTTGCTTTAAGAAGGCTTATTGCTTCATAAAGGGCAAGTCCGTGAAGATCCAATGCAACCAACACTCCCTATGTTCTTAAATGGAAAGTCGTTTATTATGGCATGAGAAAGATATTATCACAAGGCCCGCGCTGCACTGTTAGGAAAAATTTAAAAGTGAACTCTTTAAGAATTAAAAGTGAACGGTTAAT
>CAZKLK010000022.1:0-16892 GCA_964553535.1 uncultured Nitrospiraceae bacterium | reverse complement strand
GTCAGGCCCGGAATGACAAACAATAAACCTCCCCGCCGCAGAGACGGCGGGGTATCGTTAGGAAATAATTCATCACTAACCCCCAAACCCCATTCAAAGGGGGTTCAAGGAATCCCCACAGCAGAGACTGTGGGGTATTGAAAAGTTAATAAAAGAATGAACAATTCCTATCCACAAGGTTCCCAGAAGAGGCATAATTAATTCTGTATGAAAAATCGCTGGAGTATTCGGATGCGGGCTTCTCAATACGCGGATGGACCGCAGCCTTCAGGCGACGCTCGGAAAGAAGAGCATATCTCGGGCGCCGAGGGGCTTTACTCCGCTTTGGATATTCCGATAGTTGCCGGTCGGTTTTTCGAAAGGGCTTTGCGTCACCCAAAGGGCAGGGTTGACAAGATTATCGTCACGGCTGAACGTATCGGGCAGAAGCCTCTGATCATCCCGGCCTTGCCTGTTAGAACAGTTATTTCCAAGACACCGGATGAGGGGAGGAGAGTTGTCCAGGAGATCCTTTTCAGATTGGGTATCACGAAGAAAACGCTTCATACGGGGTTCGCGATAATCGAAAAAGGCGGGATGAGGGGAGCTTCGATGATCAGCGCTGAAAAAGGAGTCCGCCTTGAACCAGACAGGCAGAGGGGCGTGAGGGTTTCACGCCTTGGAATCACCGCATCAGCGTCAAAGACCATTTCATCGCGGCTCTCACGTTACGGAATCAACACAGACACGGTCAAAGAGGCTTTAATTCTTGCTTCAAAGGTTCTGTCTCACAGGGACATCATTGCCGAACTCTGTATCTCCGATGACCCGGATTATACAACCGGCTACGTTGCTTCCAAAAAATTCGGATATGTCAGGATACCCCATATCAAAAGGAAGAGGGATAAAACGGGAGGCAGAGCATTGATTGTGCGTGAGGACGCAGATATCCCTTCATTAGTGCTATATCTCGAAACTATGCCTGTCCTGATTGGAAAGGCATCCCTGTGCAAGGGCCAACTGTCATTATATGAAATCCTTGATAATCCTGATCGCTAACCCTGTCGCCCTGAAGGCATCGGAGAAGAAAGTGCTCGCAGCATCATACTACCTCCAGTCAAAGGGGCATGAAGTGGAGGTCCTGTTTACGCACAAGAGAGGGGATGCAGAAGCCCTTGCACGGGAATCCCTGAACCGGCAGCCTTCCCTCATCATTGCTGCGGGCGGTGACGGGACATGCAACGAGGTTGCCAACGGAATCACGGGGTCGGAAATCCCTATGGCGATCCTGCCCCTCGGGACGACGAATGTACTTGCCAGAGAGCTTGCTATCCCTGAAGACATTCAGGGCGCCATGGAAAGAGCGCTCAAAAAATCCCCGTCAGGGGTTTCACTCGGGAAGATAACCCTTACGGATTCACCCTATCAGCTGTTTCGTTTTTTTATTCTTATGGCCGGTATCGGGTATGACGGCACAGCAGTGAGGGGCACCAGTGAAACCGTGAAGAGATTGTCCGGAAAGGGTGCCTATGTCTTGAGCGGAATCCGGACAGCCCTCAAATTTCATCCTTCCATCCTCAACATCACAATAGACGGCAGGCCCTTTGAGGGATACTCTGCAATCATCGGAAACGCGGCAAAATACGGTGGCTCTTTCAGTGTCACCCCGGATGCCCGTCTCAGCGATCCGTCATTATATGTATGCATTTTTAAAGGGAAAAAGCGGGTCGACCTGGTGAGGTATGTCATCGGCATCCTCACCGGTACGCATCTGAAATACCGGGACTTGGAATATCTCAGGGCTGAACGGATCGAAATCGCCGGCAGTGCCGATATCCAGATAGACGGCGATTATTTCGGGGTGTCCCCGGCAAAGATCGAGATCGTGCCCAATGCCCTCAATCTGATTTTTTGATGATGCTTTCGCACTGTTTGAGGGCCGCCATATAGAGTATTTTCACTCATTCTCGTCATCCGTTCCCGAATGATTTCGGGACCGGATGACTCCGAGCCTTTTGCCTCTTTATCTTGAGATGCCAATTCGGCTATCAGCAAAAAAATCCGCTCAAATACTATATCTGCCGGCCAATTTACCCGAAAAGTGCAGACACTGTTCAAATGCATTTTTCGGGTTTACGAATGAGGAGCAATGGTGCCTCCCCCGATCACAACATCATTGTCATAAAATACTGCGCTCTGCCCCGGGGCCGGTGCCCACTGGGGCTCATCAAAAACAACGCGAACAATCTCAATCGATGCGGGATCCATAAATATGGTGGCAGGTTGATCTTTCATGGTAGAACGGACCTTAACCGTTGCCCGGAAAGAACCGGCCATCTTTCCTGACCATGCTCCATCTGATTGGACTGCCTGAAGAATCGGCGGACTCATCCAGTTCAAATCACCGACAGATAATTCCCTTTTCTTTGCAGCCTCCCGGGGGCCTGCGAAGACCGTATTCCTTGAGATATCGATATCCACTACATAAATGGGTTCCGGTGAAGCTATGCCCAGGCCTTTTCTCTGACCAATGGTATACCCATAAATTCCCTTATGTGTCCCGATAATACCCTTGTGCAGATCGACAACAGGCCCCGGTTCCATTTGAACCGGATGATATTTCTGAATAAATTTCACGTAATTTTTCTCCTGAATGAAGCATATCTCCTGGCTTTCCCCGCGCTCTGCTGCGGCAGGGAAAAGACTCTCACCCATTCCCCGGACGTCTTTCTTCATACAGCCGCCAAGGGGCAGGATTAATGTATTGAGCATGTCCTGCGTGAGCATGCAGAGGACATATGATTGGTCTTTTTTCGGATCAACCCCTTTCTTTAAGAGCGCTAAAGACTGAAGGTTATGGGCTGCTCTTGAATCCTCGAATCCTTGAATCCCCTGCCCCTTTCTTTCAACTCTTGCATAATGTCCAGTTGCGATATGCTCCGCTCCCCTCTTTTCAGCCTCTTTGATAAGATGCGGGAACTTGATATGCCGGTTGCACAGTATGCAAGGGTTCGGTGTCAATCCGGAAATATACGCATCTACAAACGGCCTGATGACTTTTTCGGCAAAATCATCCTGAACATCGACAACATCATGACCAATCCCTATCTGCCGGGCAACAGCGGCTGCAGACTGAACCATACGCACGGAGCAGCAGGCAGCCTCACTGGTTCCCGCTTTCTCCCACATGAGAAAGGATATCCCCTCAACCTCGTATCCCTGAGCTTTCAGCAGATATGCGGCAACCGATGAGTCAATGCCTCCGCTCATTCCAACTATAACTTTCGGCATATTATAAAAATATAGCAGATTGACCTGCCATCTTGTAATAACTACAATAGTTCAGCGATGAAAAACATTGTTCTTACAGGCTTTATGGGAACGGGGAAAACCGAGGTCGGCAGGGAACTCGCTCACCTCAGAGGACTGAAGCTGATAGACATTGATACGCAAATCGAAAAATCGGAAAAGATGACCATCAATGAAATATTCAGACAATTCGGCGAAGAGCGGTTCAGAGACATAGAGACAGAGATGATAGAAAAAGTCTCACGCGAAGAGAATGTGATCATCTCGACCGGCGGCGGTGCAGTATTGAGACAGCGCAATATGGACGCCCTGAAGAGGACGGGGGTCGTCATATGCCTGACAGCGGCACCTGCAACGATCCTCCTGAGGACAAGCTCCACTGACGAAAGGCCGTTGCTCCAGGTGGAGAACCCCCTTGCAAAGATAACCGAACTGCTTCATTCCAGAAAGCCATTTTATGAGAGGGCTGATTTCATGGTTGACACCGAAGGGAAAACACCGCTTCAGGTCGCGGAAGAGATTGTCGAAAAAACAGCAAAATTCTGAATGAGTCGCGGGCATGCCCCCGCGTCAAAGGCAAAATCGCAAAAAAGGAAGAGTATGGAAAAAATCATGGTTGAACTGGCCGAAAGAAGTTACGGTATTTATATCGGCAGCGGCACTCTCGATAAGCTCGGTGAAATGCTGGGACCTTTCGGTTTCAGCCCAAGGATTGCCATGGTCAGTAATCCAACGATCCTGTCCCTTTACGGCAACAGGGTATCTGGTTCAATCCTGAGGGCAGGGTTTGATCTCATCACGGTGACGATTCCGGATGGTGAGGAATTCAAGGATTTATCATGGGTACAGCATATCTATGATGCACTTCTCGGCCACCGGCTTGACCGGTCATCCGCCCTCCTGGCCCTCGGGGGAGGCGTCATCGGCGACATAACAGGGTTCGCCTCGTCAACTTATATGAGGGGAATCGCCTATATTCAGATACCCACAACGCTCCTTGCCCAGGTTGACAGTTCCGTCGGGGGCAAGACCGGCGTCAATCACAGGCTCGGGAAAAACATGATCGGCACCTTCTGGCAGCCCGGCATGGTATGGATAGACACTGACACCCTCAAGACTCTTCCGGAGAGGCAATTGCTTGCCGGCCTTGCCGAGGTCATAAAATACGGGATAATCCGTGACGAGGAGTTGTTCGCATTCCTTGAGAACAACAGAGAGAACATTCTGAGTCTTGACACGCGAGCACTTACACACATTATCAAGCGCTCTTGTGAAATTAAATCAGACATCGTCTCCAGAGATGAGCGGGAATCCGGACTCAGGGCGATTCTCAATTTCGGTCATACGGTTGGCCATGCAATTGAGACCGCGACCGGATATACACGGTTTCTCCATGGAGAGGCTGTCGCACTCGGCATGTACGTGGAAGCCAAGCTCGCACGAATTCTCGGCTTCACTGTTGATGAACACGTACAAAGAATAAAGTCCCTGCTCGATGCCTATGGGCTGCCTGTAATAATTCCGCCTGACATCATGATCGAAGATCTCATGTCATCAATGAAATTGGATAAGAAGGCTGTTGCCGGGGAGCTGAAGATAGTGCTCCCGGAAAAGATAGGGAGCGTCATTATTCAGAAAGGTATCGGAGAAAAAGAAATCCGGGAAGCGCTCTCTTCCTAAAGCGCTTCATCTTGCCATCGTGCCGGCTGACTTCCATGCAGTGCTATCTGAACAGGGCATGCAAGAGCATAAAGGTGAGCCATGAGAAAACAGAACAGGCAGGCAGCGTGAAGATCCATGCATTGATGATTTTCTTGCCGATTCCCCACCTGACGGCAGTCAGCCTCTTCGTAGAGCCGACACCCATGATTGCAGTGGCGATGACATGTGTTGTGCTGACAGGGAGCCCCAGCTGACTTGCACCGAGAATAACCACCGTAGCAGAAGTTTCTGCAGCAAACCCATGGACCGGCTCCAGTTTAAGCATTTTGACTCCCATGGTCTTTATCACCTTCCATCCCCCCATCGTTGTCCCCAGTCCCATTGCGAGCGCACAGATCAGGATGACCCAGAAAGGAACCTCCACCGAATGAAGGTATCCTCCGCTCACCAGCGACAGGGTTATGATCCCCATGACTTTTTGCGCGTCATTCGAGCCATGACTGAGGGCCATTAAGCTCGCTGAAATGATCTGAAGTTTTCCGAAGTATTTGTTGATCGTCGCGCCGGGGAGTTTTCCGTAAATCTTCAGAAGAACAGCCATAAATAGAAATCCGAAACATATCCCAATAACGGGCGAGATGATGAGTGACAGAAATATTTTTTTGAGCCCGCCCAAGTTCAGAATATCGGTTCCTCCGTAGGCGACTGACGCGCCGATCAGTCCTCCGATCAGTGCATGTGAAGCGCTCACCGGGAGACCAAGAACCGTCATGAGCGTATTCCAGACAAATCCCGAGGCTAGCGCAGAAATGACGACTATTTCGGTGATTGCTTTAGGGTCAACAATGCCGGTCCCGATTGTTTTTGCCACCGCAGTCGTCAAAAATGCCCCCAGGACATTCATGAGCGCTGCGAGCAGAACCGCCTGGGCCGGCGATAGAACCCGCGTAGAGACTACCGTTGCGATTGCGTTAGCGGCATCATTATACCCGTTGCTGATGTCAAAAAGGAGGGCAAGAACAATTGTGGCGCCGATGAGTTCAGGCATTCTTGAGGACTATGGCTTCCAAAATATTGGCAACATCCTCGCACCTGTCTGATGCATCCTCAAGATGCTCGTAAATTTCCTTCCATTTAATAAATTTAATAATATGGATAGGGTCCTTGATTTCATCAAACAGGTGACCGAGGGCATCCCTGAACCCCCTGTCAATTTTATTTTCGAGCTTATTGATCTCGATACAGTACTCCTGAATATGAGCAT
This sequence comes from uncultured Nitrospiraceae bacterium, assembly GCA_964553535.1. Taxonomy (GTDB): domain Bacteria; phylum Nitrospirota; class Thermodesulfovibrionia; order Thermodesulfovibrionales; family SM23-35; genus JALHSV01. The sequence goes on along the minus strand of CAZKLK010000022.1, from coordinate 10,678 downwards.
AATTTTTATCTTTCAATTTCTTGATTGCTTTTTCGACCAATTCGACCGTTGAAAGGAGATCCTTGGACATTATAATCGCATGCTTGGTCGCTTCTTGCAGTTTGAACACGGTGAGCCTGTCAGCAGCATTCCACAACAGATCAAGGATATCATCCAATCTTGAGGCAAGTGCATGGATATCTTCCCGGTCAATCGGCGTAACAAAGGTTTTGTTCAGCTTCCTTATAATATCGTGTGTGTAAACATCCCCCTCCTGCTCCAGTTCGTGGACTTCCTTTGCCCAGTGTTCAAGGTTGGAGAAATATTCCATAATGCCCACAAAAAGCGTTGCAGCGTGGGTGACATTCGCGGCGGCTTTTTCGAAAATAGCGAAAAAATCTGTTTCTTTCGGAAATATTTTCATTACTTGCCTCTCAAGGTGGCTGTAGGATATAAAAAACAGCAATCCTGTCAATAGAGGCACAAGCTGCCTTGACAGTGCAGGCTGCCGTGTTGCATTGGTTCGGTCATTAATGCTATAAGTATGATGTGGAAACGCCAAAAAGCATCCTCGTCGTTGATGATGAAGCCGACCTTGTCGAGCTTGTATCATACAATTTAAAAAAGGAAGGCTTTCATGTTGGCTCAGCCTTGGACGGCGAGAAGGCCCTTGCCGAGATCCGGAAAGGAACTTACAACCTCCTGATCCTCGATCTCATGCTGCCCGGCATACAGGGTGTAGAAATCTGCCGGATCCTGAGGAGCGATCCAAAAACCTCCGCCCTGCCGATTATCATGCTCACTGCAAAAGGCGAGGAGGTTGACAGAATCCTCGGCCTTGAGATGGGGGCTGATGATTATATGACCAAACCGTTCAGTCCGAGAGAACTTGTCGCGCGGGTAAAAGCCGTGCTGAGACGATCGAAGGATAAGCCTGTAAGCGAAAGACTCCTGAAAATAGGGGATCTCGAGATAGACAGGGAACGATATGTTGTTTCTGTAAAAACAAGGCCGGTGAAACTCAGTGCGACTGAATTCAAGCTGTTGCTGTTCCTTGCCGAAAGAAGGGGGAAGGTATTCAGCAGAAATCAGCTCCTTGATGCGATATGGCGCGATGAGGCTTTTGTCGAGCCGAGGACCGTGGACGTCCACATCAGACGGCTGCGATCAAGCATCGAAGAAGACCCTGCCCAGTCCGTATATATAAAGACAATGCGTGGAATAGGGTATTTCTTTGATGCAACCTAATGAAACGCACCTTGTTCAGGAGATTTGTTCTTGCCTATCTTGTGATCGGATCTCTCCTTCTCCTCACGCTTGAGATATATCTCGCCCGCACTGTAAAAGACTCCTATATCTCAACCCTCAGAGAAAATCTTGCCGTCCAGGCCCGGCTCATTGCCGATCAGGCAACGAATTTGAATGCCCGGGACCTTGACCATTTCTGCAGGCAGTATGGGGAAAAGACCGGTGCACGGGTGACTATTGTCGACAGTCATGGCAATGTGCTGGGCGATTCCGATGACCCCGCCGGTTCTATAGAGACTTACCTTGACACGCCGGAAATAAAGGAGGCCGACTTGAGCGACATCGGCTCCGCAATACGCTACAGCAGTGCGCTTGATAAGAATCTGCTCTACCTCGCGCTTGCGTTCGAGTCCGGCGAGGGCAAGAAATTTCTCAGACTTTCCCTTCCCCTTCAGGATATTGAGAAGGCGGTAAGCGGCATCAAAATCAGGATTATTGGAGCGACTGTCGCAGTGTTCTTTTTCGCCATTTTATTAAGCCTCGTACAGGCAAGAAAAATTACCGGGGCAGTCGAGGAAATTTCCGATTTTTCGCGGGAGGCCGCGGCCGGAAATTTTACCCGGCGGTTATTTATTAAAGAAAAAAGCGAACTCGGAGATCTCGGACACAATATCAGTGAAATGGCGCGTCAGCTTCACGAGAAACTCGAACAAAGTGAGGAAGAAAAGCACAAAATCGAAGCGATTCTGCGGAACATGTCGGATGGGTTAATCCTCTCGGACACAAAAGGGACCATACTCCTCAGCAATGAGTCTGTCTCAAGATTCTTCAATGCTGCATCAGGCATTGAAGGGAAAACGATCATGGAGACGCTGAGAAAAGCTGATCTGATGGATATAATCGATCATGTTACCGCAAGCGGGGAGAGGATTTCCCGGGAGATATGGATACCGCATCCGGCAGAGTCCTGTCTCATGGTCACAGCCGCCCCTTTTTATGCACACGGCCGGGAGGGCAGTATATCCGGGACTGTCCTGACATTCCACGACATAACAAGGCTGAAGAAACTGGAGGAGATGCGGAAAGATTTTGTCGCCAATGTTTCCCACGAAATCAAAACGCCGATAACCGCAATAACGGGTTTCTCAGAGACACTCCTTGGCGGGGCGATTAACGACAAGGAGAATGCGCACAAATTTCTTGAGGCCATTAAAAAAAATAGCGAACGTCTAAATTCACTTGTGACCGATCTCCTGACCCTCTCACGGATTGAGCTCGGGGATGTCGGTACGCGGCGGGATGAGGTGAATCTCGATGAAGTCATCGACACGGTTTTTACCATATTGGCGGAAAAGGCGCAGGAAAAAAGACTGTATCTCAGGAAGGATATCTCGATGGAAACCGGTAGTTTCATTGCGGACAGGGACCGTCTGATTCAGATACTCCTCAATCTTGTTGATAACGGCATAAAATTCACAGAACAGGGTGGTGTCGAAATAAAAGTGAAAAGAGAAAAATTACATGTGAAAAGAACGGGAGAAACTGAAGATGTTTCCCCACCTGCGGACACTTCTTCCTCGCCTGTAATGCAACTTTCAGGCGCTGTCGTTATTTCAGTCGAAGATACGGGGGTCGGCATTCCCAGGAGACATCTTCCGCGGCTTGGCGAGCGTTTCTACCGCGTTGACAGGGCGCGCTCACGCGAACTTGGGGGCACCGGACTCGGACTTGCCATCGTCAAGCACCTTGTGAAGGCAAATGGGTGGGATTTGAAGATAGAAAGCGCGGAGGGTCAGGGGACGACAGTGAGCGTCATCTGCAATGCCGCCTGAGCAGCTCTGTGACAACGCCATAGGCACTCATGCGCGGTTATTTACTGCATTGGCGTATAATAAAGTTTAGTGTTTAGAATTTCGCATTTGGGATTTATTAACAGTCTCAAAATAGTATTCACGGGTTGCGTACTTTTGCTGTCATGCCGGAAGTCCTCAATCCGGCACCCGGCGACTTCAAGACAACGTCACTGGATTCCCGCCCGGCAGACTGCCGGAATGACGGCAACGTAAGGACTATTACAAAACCCTTAATATGTAAGGATTATTTGCTTGAAGATTCTGCTGGTATATCCGGAATGTCCTGATACATTCTGGAGTTTTACATATGCTCTCAAGTTCATTGCGAAAAAAGCGGCCAATCCGCCTTTGGGACTTTTGACAGTGGCCGCTATGCTCCCTCATGAATGGGAGAAAAGGCTTGTGGACATGAATGTCGCGCAATTAAAGGATGACGACCTCCTCTGGGCGGACTATGTTTTTCTCAGCGCCATGTCCATTCAGAAGGAGTCGGTGAAGTCGGTAGTTGACAGATGCAGGGCGGTCGGCGTGAAAACCGCCGCGGGGGGCCCGCTCTTTACTCAAGAGTACGAAGAGTTTGACGATATAGACCATCTGATACTCAATGAGGCGGAGGTTACGCTTCCCCTTTTTCTCAAAGACTTGCGGGAAGGCCGGGCAAAACATCTTTATACGGTTGAAAACGCCTGGGCTGATATTAGGACCACCCCCATTCCCGCCTGGGAGCTCATAAATTTCAGGCACTACGCTTCCATGAATATCCAGTATTCGAGGGGTTGTCCGTTTGACTGTGAGTTCTGCAACATTACTTCACTTTATGGCAGGTCACACAGGACAAAGGGAAAAGAGCAGGTGATAGCTGAACTGGAAAAGCTTTTCGCGCTTGGCTGGAGGGGCGGGCTATTTATTGTTGATGATAATTTCATCGGGAACAAGATGAAGCTGAAGGTGGAGATACTGCCGTCGATTATTCGATGGATGGAAATGAGGAAGTATCCTTTCTCCTTGTCGACGGAGGCTTCCATCAACCTCGCTGACGACGAGGACCTTATGAGAATGATGATTCAGGCTGAATTCGACACGGTGTTTATCGGCATCGAGTCGCCGAATGAAGAAAGCTTGCAGGAATGCGAGAAGATACCGAACAAAAACCGCGACATGATTACAAGCGTCAGGAAGATACAGAGTTTCGGCTTGGAAGTCCAGGCCGGGTTTATCCTTGGTTTTGACAAGGACCCCGCATCTATCTTTGAGAAAACGATCAATTTTATCCAGGAGAGCAGGATCGCGACAGCAATGGTGGGTCTCCTGAACGCCCCGCGCGGGACGAAACTTTACAGGCGCCTCCTTAATGAAAACAGGCTTGTAAAATTAGCGACCGGAGATAACACGGACTGTTCCATGAATTTTATTCCCAAGATGAGTTATGAGCGGCTTATCGGCGGGTACAGGAGAGTTATCGAGACTATTTATTCTCCGAAACAATACTACAAGCGGGTCAAACAATTTCTGAAAGATTACCGTCCGGCTCAGAAAAAGGTGTTTCATATGAAATGGAGTCACCTTGCCGCGGGACTAAAATCCGCGTTTATCCTCGGGGTATTGACAAAAGAGCGGTTCTATTACTGGAGGCTCTTCTTTTGGTCTCTTTTCAGGCGGCCCAGGCTTTTCCCCCGGGCAATCACCTTTTCGATTTACGGCTTCCATTTCCGGAAGGTATTTGAGCATCACTTCCATATGATGAGACAAAAAGGGATCCCGTAAGAGCGCTGTCCGTCCGCGGGGCTGGAACAATTGAGTTTTTGAAGTCCGATGATGTAATATTTCAAAAAAGGTAGGAGGCCGGGCGTATAAGAATTAACAGCTCCGCTTGACCCCTTGAATCCCCTACGCCCCGCGCGGATTCGCCAAGGCGAAGAGTCCTCGGCCCTTATATTGTGCTATGAACGAAAAAATAAAGGAAGAAATACGGAAAAAGGCCACAAACGACAAACTTCCCTGCGCTGTCGCAAGAAAAATTGCATCAGACCTCTCAGTCCCGTACAGGGAAGTTGGCAATGCCGCTGACGAGCTTAAGGTTAAAATTACCGACTGCGAGCTCGGCTGTTTCTAATGGGTATTCTCTTATTCGAACTTGCTCTGACAGGCTATTTTGCCGCTGCGCTCATCGGTATTACCGAACTCTTCAAGGAATCGAAAACAATCGCAAAAATCACTCTCCTGTCGGCGTTTGCCGGCTTTTCACTCCACACCGCAAGCATTATCTACCGATATGTTGCGGCGGGACACATCCCGATTACCAACCCCCACGAAGCAACGTCTTTTTTCGCATGGTGCATCGTCCTTGTCTTTTTTGTCATCCATCGCAGATATAAGATCAGCCTGTTTTCTTCCTTCATTATGCCGATTGTTTTTCTTCTCATGCTCACCGCTTCCATGCTGTCGCGGGAAATCAAACCATTGAGCCCGGCTCTTCAGAGTTACTGGCTTGGCATTCATACAGTGTTCGCTTTTCTCGGCAACGCCGCCTTCGCCCTGGCATTTGGAATCGGCATCATGTATCTTGTTCAGGAACGCTATGTAAAAACCAAGCGGCTTGGGAGCCTGTTTGAGAGATTGCCGAGCCTCCAGACGCTTGATGAAATCAACTACAGACTCATCTCTTTTGGGTTCCCCCTGTTTACCCTGGCAATCATAACCGGGGCGCTCTGGGCGGAAACGGCATGGGGAAATTATTGGAACTGGGATACCCGTGAAACGTGGTCGCTGATAACCTGGTTCATTTATGCAATTGTCTTGCACGCGCGCCTTGCAGCGGGTTGGAGGGGGAAAAGGGCGGCATTATTGTCCATGGCCGGATTTATTACAGTCATCGTCGCTTTCTTCGGAGTAAAATTACTCAGGAAAGGGCTTCACGTTTTTCTATGAAGGTTTTTGTTGTAGGGTTGAATCATAAGGTAGCCGATGTTGAAGTAAGGGAAAAACTCGCGTTTCAGGGCGACAAACTCGGGGAAGGGCTGATACGTTTCAGAGAGCTGCCCGGGATTGAAGAGGCTATGATTATCTCCACCTGTAACCGGGTGGAACTTTACGCAAACATTCAGGACACCCTGCTGTCAGCAGAGTCCATTAAGTCATTTCTTGCGGAATTTCATCATATAAACAGGGCGGCCCTCGATAATTCATTATATATATATGATGGCGTGCATGCGGTCAGGCATGTGTTCAGGGTGGCGTCAAGCCTCGACTCAATGGTGCTCGGAGAGCCGCAGATCCTCGGCCAGCTAAAAGACTCCTTTGAAGCGGCGCTCGCAAAAAAAACCACGGGGGTTCTCCTTAATAAATTAATGAAAAAGGCAATCTCTGTTGCCAAAAGGGTGCGGACGGAAACAAAAATCGCGGAAAACGCCGTCTCGATAAGCTTTGCGGCCGTCGAGCTTGCAAAAAAGATATTTACTGATCTCTCGACACGGGTATTCATGCTGTTGGGCGCGGGAGAGATGGCGGAGCTTGCCGCCAGGCACCTTATCGGGAATGGCGTAAAGAAGGTTTTGGTGTCCAACAGGACGTTCGACCGCGCGTGCGATCTCGCCCGGGAATTCAACGGGGTGCCTGTCAAATTTGATGAATTCATTCAGGAACTCGCGGGAACAGATATCGTGATTTGTTCGACCGGATCCCCGCATTACATTCTTACAAAAGGGCAGATGCAAAAGGTGATGAAGGAAAGAAAGCAGCGACCGGTATTTATTATCGACATTTCCGTGCCGAGAAACATCGATCCCGCAATCAATGATCTCGAGAATGTTTATCTATACAACGTCGACGACCTCCAGGGGGTTGTCGATTCGAATATGTTTGAGAGGCAGAAAGAGGCTGAGAAGGCGGAGAAGATCATAGCTGAAGAGGTTGAGACTTTTCTGAAATGGCAGGCTTCCCTTGATTCGGTGCCGACAATTATCGCCCTGCGGGAAAAGGCCGACGATATAAGGCGGGAGGAGCTCGAGAAACTTTTTAATAAGATACATGATCTTGATGAGAAAGAGAAGGAGGCCATAGAGCATTTGGCAACTTCCATTATGAATAAACTCATTCACCCTCCCACTGCAGCGCTGAAGGGGGACACCGAAAATAAGGAGATGCTGGTGGCGGCAATCAGAAAGCTTTACGGTATCAACGGAGAAAGGTATGAAGACTAAACGCCTGACGATCGGCACCCGGGGCAGCAAGCTCGCATTATGGCAGGCCGGCTATGTTAAAAAAGAACTGCAACAGCTTTCACCGGATCTTACGATCGAAATACTGAAGATTAAAACAACCGGGGACAAGATTTTGGATGTCCCGTTGTCCAGAGTCGGAGGCAAGGGGCTGTTTGTCAAAGAGATAGAGGAAGCGCTCCTAAGGGGTGAAGCAGATATTGCTGTTCACAGCATGAAAGACGTCCCCACGGACTTTCCGGATGGCTTGCATCTGCCGGTCGTATGCAAAAGGGAAGACCCGAGGGACGCGCTGATAGCAAGGCAGAAAGCAAAAAACAAAAACCAAAAGACGAATACATCACAACTTTTTTTGCTTCCTGAAGGGTCAAGAGTGGGGACGAGCAGTCTCCGGCGGTCATGTCAACTTCTCAGTCTCCGGCCCGACCTCAGAATCGAGCAGCTGCGCGGAAACCTTGACACAAGGGTGAGAAAACTGGACGAGGGCCGGTACGATGCTATTATTCTGGCTGCCGCCGGCGTTAAGAGGCTTGGATGGCAGGACAGGATAACCGAAATAATTTCTCCCGATATCAGTCTTCCGGCCATAGGGCAAGGGGCTATAGGGATCGAGTGCAGGGCGGGCGACACATGGGTCAATGCCCTCATCAGCGCGTTAAATCATCGGGAGACAAACATTTGCGTGAGGGCCGAAAGGGCTTTTCTGAAGACATTGGAGGGCGGTTGCCAGGTGCCTATCGCGGCCTATGCAAGACTTGCCGGCGGCAGGATTGTGATGCAGGGCCTTGTCGGGAGTGTCTCGGGAGACAGGATCATAAAGGGCAGTGTTGAGGGTGATCCTGAACGCGCGGAATCACTCGGCGTTGCGCTGGCTGAAGAGATTCTGGCGAAGGGTGCGAGGGGGATACTGGATGAAGTATATAAGATCAGAGCGTCTTGAGAGCATTTTTCGTGCAACCCCGGGCACAAGCAGAAAAATCCGCTCATATGCCATATCGCCCGCATGTTGAGGTTGTTTCGCCCGCTGGCTGAATGATACGCCCATGCCGACTGAAATCAAGGCACAAATCGAAAAAATAACATATTTTAATGCGGAGGACGGTTATACGATCGCCAAAGCAAAAGTGGCGGAGAAGCAGGGCCTTGTTACTATAGTGGGGAAACTTCTGCCGGTTAACGCCGGGGAAGTTCTGAAACTGACAGGGGAATGGCGAAACCATCCGAGGTTCGGCGCGCAGTTCCATATAGAATCGTATCAATCTGTTTTTCCCGCCTCCGTCAAGGGAATCGAGAGATATCTCGGCTCAGGACTCATAAAAGGGATAGGTCCTGTTATGGCAAAAAGGCTTGTATCAAAATTCGGCCCGGATACACTTCGTGTTATTGAAACGGATATTCAGAAACTTCTCGAAGTAGACGGCATTGGAGACAGGCGGATCAAAATGATACGAGCGGCATGGAACGAACAGCGGGAGATACGGGAACTGATGCTTTTTCTTCAGGAACACGGCGTTTCCCCGGCCTATGGGGCAAAGATATTCAAACAATATGGAAGGGAATCCATTAGAATAGTCCGGGAGAATCCTTACAGGCTCGCAACAGATGTATTCGGCATAGGATTTGTCACTGCAGACAAGATCGCCGAAAAACTCGCCGTCTCCAGAGAATCGCCGATGAGGGCTGAGGCCGGAATACTTTATGTGCTTGATCAATTGTCCGCTGAGGGCCACGTATGTTACCCCTATGAGCTTTTGATAGAGGAATGCAGGAAGATTCTCGGCATCGAAAAGGATATCATTATCAGGGAACTGGAAAAGATTGTTTCAGATGGAAGGATTGTCGTAGAGAAGTTTGCTGAAAAGGTTGGGATGGAGACAAGCAGGAAGGTCGTTTACCTTGCCCGGTTTTATCTCAGTGAAACCGGCATTGCCGGCAAGCTGAAAAACCTGGTGCTTGCCGCTAAGAAAACGGGGCATTTCGACAGGGATAAGGCTTTGGAATGGATACAGGAAGAGTTGAAGATAGTTCTTGCAGAGAACCAGAAGCAGGCAGTGATGCAATCTTTCGACAATAAAGTCATGGTAATTACCGGCGGGCCCGGGACCGGCAAGACTACCATCATTAACGCGATCATGAAGATTTACAGGAGATTGGGGCACAGGGTTTTGCTTGCCGCCCCTACTGGAAGGGCTGCAAAAAGGATGACAGAGGCTACCGGGCACGAGGCAAAGACCATCCATCGTTTGCTTGAATTCAGTCCCAAAGACGGAAAATTCAAGCGGGATGAAAATAATCCTCTTGATGCAGAGTTAATCATCATTGATGAAACATCCATGGTCGATGCCATTCTGATGTATAACTTTCTGAAGGCCGTACCGGGAGAGGCGACCGTGATATTCGTCGGAGATGTTGACCAGTTGCCCTCGGTAGGCGCCGGGAATGTGTTAAAGGATATTATAGATTCACGCTTGATCCCGACAGTTCGGCTGACGGAGATCTTCAGACAGGCGAAAGAAAGCCTGATCGTATTGAATGCCCACAGGATCAACAAAGGTGAAATGCCGTTAATCGGACACGATGGGGGGCGTCTTGCCGACTTTTATTTCTTTCCGGTTGAAGAACCGGGAAAGGTTCTGGAGAAGATCATTGAACTATGCGGAGAGAAAATACCGGCAAAATTCGGGTATGACCCTGTTGACGATATTCAGGTGCTGACCCCGATGCACAGGGGACTCGTCGGCACCGCCAATCTGAATGTGGAGCTGCAGAAGCGTTTGAACCCCTCGCCCGATGAACTGGTCAGGGGCTGGAAGATATTTAAGCCGCGTGACAAGGTCATGCAGATCAGGAACAACTATGATAAAGAAGTGTTCAACGGGGACATCGGGAATATAATTAAAATAGACATGGAGGAGCAGGTAGTGATCGTGAATTATGACGGCAGAACCGTTCCCTATGAGTATTCAGAAACGGATGAGATAGTCCCGGCATATGCCGTATCGGTTCACAAATCCCAGGGCAGCGAGTTCCCCGTCGTCGTGATGCCGGTACATACCCAGCACTATATGATGCTGCAACGCAACCTTCTGTACACCGGCATAACGAGGGGCAAGAAATTGGTCATATTGGTCGGGACTGTGAAAGCCATCGCATTAGCGGCAAAGAACAATAAGATTCAGCAGCGGTTTACACTGCTTAAGGACCGGTTGTTGTCCGCATTGGCCGAATGTTCGAGAGATGCCATGGTGCTGTGACATCTCCATATGATCATCAAGCGACTGTGATGCGGCAGCTCAAGGCGCGACTATCCGGATATGCCGGAAATCATTTATGGTTTTTCTGGGATTAGTGTGGACCGTCATTCCGGCGAACGCCGGAATC
>CAZKLK010000021.1:0-18455 GCA_964553535.1 uncultured Nitrospiraceae bacterium | reverse complement strand
AAAAACAATGCAAAAGGGTAAAATGATTTCGTATAGATTTTTACTTGATGCAACGGGGGCTTTTTAAAAAAAATGTCGAGATTGATTTTGACACAGTTTAAGGGGTGATTTTGGGAAGATAATTGATTATTCTTTGGCAGGGCCCCAAAAACTATAGGCAAGGGATTTGGTCAACGGAACGGGACATTTAAAATAATGCTTCCGTTGACTTGAGGACTTATGAATCTGTTGACGGTTTTCTCAGCAGATTTTTTAGAAATTATCTTTTGAAATCAAAGGAGGGATGGCGGGAGCGTGTGGGAATCGAACCCACCCTGCCCGTTTGTAACAGGCAACACCGGATTTGAAGTCCGGGAGAGACACCAGAACCCTATACACTCCCTCGCGGTAATATAGGTAGAATAACATATGGAGAGCAAGAACGAGAAATGAAGATAACCCAATTTTCCTGGGGGAAGATTGTTATTGAGGGCGACACCTACACGTCCGATGTTATCGTCTATCCCGACAGAGTTGATGCCTCATGGTGGCGGAAAGAGGGTCACAATCTGCATATTGAAGATTTAAAAGGGATCATGGATGCGAATCCGGAAATACTGATCATAGGAACCGGCGTTCTTGGGGTTATGAAAGTTCCAAAGGAAACCATTGCATATCTCGAATCAAAAGGGACCCATATTTATATCGAGCGCACAGGAAAAGCTGTAGACCTTTTTCATACCTTTCAGAAAGACAGGAAGAACGTTATCGCCGCATTGCACCTGACTTGCTGACATTCAAATATCTTTTTAACATCCCCCCTTACTTCCGTTTGCCAAAGTGAGAGTTCATATCCCCCGTTTAATTTGCTTTGATAATATATCCGCTCTTCGTAATGGTTCCGGGATTCTGTAGCGGGTGATGCAGTTCAGCACGATTTCGATCGAGGACGGCAGGTCGATTTTGTGGCCGGGCGAGATGAAAAGGGGCCTGGCACCGTCTTTTGTCCTCAGCACAGCGCCGACTACCTTATCATTATAGTGCAGGGGAGACCACGACCCGCGCTTCACCGGGGGTTCTTCATATTCTCCCAGCAAGCGTGACTTCGCGCATCCTATAGCCGGCATATTCAGGAGCACCCCGATGTGGGAGGCAAGTCCCAGGCCAAGCGGGTGGGCAACGCCCTGTCCGTCAATAAGCACGAGATCAGGTTTGCCGGGTAGTTTGTTGAGCGCTTTCATGATCACCGGACCTTCTCTGAAGCTGAGGAACCCGGGCACATATGGAAACAGGCTCCTCATTTCCGAGTGCACCTCCTCAAGCAGAGTTAGTTCGGGATAAGAGTAGAGACAGGCTGTGCCGATGATCTGATTGCCGGCGAAAGCCGCGTCAAGGGCGGCAACGACTCGGGGCTGCTTTCTTAGCGGAATTATCCTGACTTTATTTTTGAGAATGTTCTGGAGGGCCTTAGCCTGAGGTATTGTCTGCGGCCAGCCGGGGATTTTCAAAGCTCATGTTCCGCAAGCTTCCGGTACATATCGGGTCTCCGGTCGGCAAAGATGTTGTTTAGCGGATTCAATATTTTGTTCCTCGACATTTTTGGGTCTATTTCGGTCATCATGAGAGATTCGTTGTTTGCATCGGCCGTAACCAGGACAGTTGCGTCCGGGGATACGACGCGGCTTTGACCTATGAAATGCAGGGTCTGTCCCTCTTTTCTTGTTTCTTCGCCGGTACGGTTTGCGGTAACAGCAAAAACACGGTTCTCCAGACACCTGACTGGCATCGCCTGCGGGCAATAGGGCAGTACGAGATTTGCAGGGTGTGCAATAATGTCCGCTCCCATAAGGGCAAGCGCCCTCATGGATTCGGGGAAAAACCAGTCAAAGCAGATCATGATTCCGATTCGGCCTATCCGGGTCTCCCATACGTGAAACCCCGTGTCCCCATTATTGAAATAGAGTTTTTCTTCGAAAAAAAGGTGCGTTTTACGGTATTTTCCTATAAATCCTTCGGGACCGGTGATAACAGCGCTGTTAAAAAACATGCCGCCATCTTTTTCCGGCAACCCCGCAACGATGTACATGTCCTTCTCCCGGGAGAGACGCGTCAGGCGCTGCGTTGTAACGCCATCGGGTATCTTTTCAGCCAGCTCCGCCACCTCAACCCGTGAGGCAAACTGATAGCCGGTAGCGAAAAATTCGGGAAGGACTAATAGATCAGCATCGGCATCTCTTAGCGCGGTCAGAACTTTATCTATATTCTCTTCTTTCAGCCCGAAAACCGGATCAAATTGATAGAACCCCGCCTTAATCAAAATCTCTTCATCCTGTTACGTCTTTCAGCCACGTGAGATAATCTGCAGATCCCTCGTCGACCGGCACGGCGATGATCTCGGGGACCGAATAACTGTGAAGCTCTTTCGCCTTTTTCTCGACCTGCGCAAAGAGTTCCTTTTTTGTTTTTGCAATCATGAGCACTTCCTTTTCATCCTCTGTTTTTCCCTCCCAACTATATATGGAGCGGATGTCTTTCAGAATATTGACGCAGCCGGCAAGCCTTGCCTCGACAAGGGAACGCGCAATTTTTACCGCCTCCTCTTCCTTGGAAGCAGTTATGAAAACGATGATTTCATTCATATACCCCCTCTTCTCATTGCATCCCTAAAACTGTGTTTTCCTATGTGCCTTGCTTTGAAAGTTTTATATAGTATTCAATATCCAGCAGCCGTCTCTTTATGTCGATTCCTCCGGCATACCCGCCGAGGGAACCGTCCGATTCAATGATACGATGGCACGGGATGATAACCGGTATCGGATTGCGGCTGAGTGCCCGACCGACCGCTCTTGATGCCCTCGGGTTCCCGACTTTTTCGGCAAGCCATTTATAGGTGCGCGTTTCTCCATATGGAATTTCCCTGAGAGACTGCCAGACGGTCTTTTCAAAGTCAGTGCCAATCCTGAATTCTATCTTCTGGGTAAAATCCTCCTTCCCGCTTTCGAAATACTCCTTTAATTCTTTTTTGAGCACAGGAGGGGAAATTCCTTTGCGGATCGCGGCCGCAGGTTTCTGAAAACCAATCCCGATGAGGACTCCCCCGGAACAAATCAGATACAGGGTCCCGATAGGGGATGTGAAAGCATCATAAAAGGATTCAGTACTGCTCGACCTCTTCCCTCTCATGCTGCTCCTTCGAGTATATCTCCACCCTGTCCCCCCCTTTATTTAATGCCTGGGCGAGTGCCTTCTCGGCACAAAAGATGAATTCTTCAGTTGTCTGTCCGTCGAGGAATGTCAACCCGATGCTGGCGGTAATGTGTCCTTTGGGCTGGGAATCCTCATATATGAAAGGATAATTTTTTATGACGGCATTAAATCTGTTGCTCATTGAAAGGGCCGCGGTGACAACCGTATTGGGAAGAATGATGGCGAATGAGTCCCCCCCATAGCGTACAACAATGTCAGAGCCCCGGATATTTTTCCTCAGGAGATCGGCAACTTTCTTCAGCGTCAGATTGCCATAGTGATCACCGTGATTCTTTACGTACCTGTCAAAAAAGTCCAGGTCGATAAGCAGCAAATTCAGAGGCAGTTTGTATCGGGTTGCACGCTCAACCTCCTGGGCAAGCCGAATCTGAAAATACCGGTGGCTGAACACTCCCGTGATTTCATCTATCAGACCGGCCCTCCTTGGATAAAGGATCTCGAGTTCCTTTATGTAACCTATCAACTCTTTCGTGTCAAAAGAATACTTCTGGACAATGCGCTCAATTTTTCCGACAAGCGTCAGCCTGTCATCAACAGAAAGGTCCCGTTCGGTGAGGATGAAGATAGGAACATCCTTCGTTGCAGGATTTTCCTTGATTTCCCTGATGACGTCGAACCCGAGCATGTCAGGCAGCGCGAAATTCAGCAGGATTACGCCCGGCCTCAGCACAGCCGCAAGCTCTATCCCCCGTCTTCCGGTCGGAGCCGTATATATTAGAAAGCCTTGCGGCTCAAAAATTTCCTTAAAATTCTGTGTTACTTCATCTTCTGGTTCAATTATCAGGACAGAGACCGGCAGAACTTTTTTGCCTTTTGAAACGGAAATTTCCTCAAGTTTTCCAATGAGGGCATTCCTGTCGAGCGGTTTCATGAGATAATCCGCGGCGCCGAGGGCAAATGCCAGGTCTTTATTGTCTACTATGGAATGGATGATGACCGGTATGTCCGATGTCTGACTATCTATCTTCAGTTCCTGCAACACCTCCCATCCATCCTTTTTCGGAAGCAAGACATCGAGGGTAATCGCAAAAGGATGAAGGCTTTTGGCCTTGTCGACAGCCTCCTGGCCATTGAATGCGTGAGCGACTCTGTATCCGGCCTGCGTCAGATGAAGGGTAAGCAGCTCCACTGTCGCAAGATCATCCTCAACAACAAGAATCAGAGGTGCATCCTCTTTCATCCATGGGAAGCTGAGGCTCACGGCAGCCGCAGTCTCGGGGATGTCTGAATCCACGGCAGGCGAGGTGACCGGGATGAGGAATGTGAATGTGCTCCCTTCTCCGGGAATGCTCTCCACCGTAATCATGCCGCCATGAAGTTCAACCAATTTCCTGCAAAGAGCAAGCCCAAGCCCCACACCGCCATATTTTTGCGAGTGCAGGGAACTAACCTGTTCAAATTCATCGAAGATTCTTTCCCTGTCTTCAGAACTGATTCCTATGCCGGTATCCCGGACGTCAAACCGTATGAACTCAAGGCCGGGAACCGCGGCCAAATAATATTTCCCGGGATGGTTTTCCCGCTTAACCGAAATGCTCACCATGCCTCCTTCCGGCGTGAACTTAATCGCGTTGGAAAGGAGATTGTAGAAAATCTGTTTCAGCTTGATTTTATCTGCGGTTATCGAGGTTATGGACTCGCTAATTGAAGTGTAAAACTCTATATTCTTATTCCCAGACAGGGGCTTTACAGTATTCATCACTTCATCGATCATATCAGCAATCATGAACGTCTCGTAGATCATCTCAAACTTGCCGGACTCAATTTTCGCGATATCGAGTATGTTGTTTATCAGTTCCAGCAGGTGCCTGCCTGAAGTGTAAATGTTGTTTATATAACGTTCCTGATTTTCGGAGAGATCGCCGAAGGTCCGGTTCAGGAGCACGTCCGAGAACCCGATAATCGAATTCAGCGGCGTTCGCAATTCATGGCTCATGTTGGCAATGAACCTGCCCTTTAACTGGTTCGCATATTCAAGTTCTTTGTTGATTTTTTCAAGTTCCTCGGTTCTCAAGGAAACCTTCCGCTCAAGATATCCCTTCAGCTCCTCAATTTCTTTTGTTTTGCTTTCAATCGTCTGCATCAGATGCTGCGCCTGAAGATTCAGCGTCTCGAGCTTTCCGAGAAGGGACATCCTGTCAAGACACACCCCTATGAGACCTGAAAGAAGATTTATTGAAGACGTCTGCCTTTCAGTGAATATCCTTGGTTTGAAGTCGAGGATTAAAAGAATCCCCGAAACAGTTTCCCTCAGAAGAACAGGACTCGCAAGCAGTGCCCCTGTTTTTTCCCCGGCAAGATAAGGGTTTGTCCGTGCGAATTCGGACGTCATGGTATCATTCATCGACACGATTTTCTTGCCGGACAGAACCGTATCGACGATATCGCCCGGATTCCCACGCCAAGCAGTAAACATCTCGAATTTTTTGCCCAGCCCTCTGGATACAATAACCCTTGCCTCATCATGTTCAACAAGGATGATGCCGCCGGCTGGAGCTTCAACAACTGCAAGGGATTTTTCGAGCAGCAACCCAAGGAAGTCGGGCAGCTGGTCCACGTCGCTGATTTTTGAAAGCAGGCTGAAAAAAACTTTTTGGTTCTCAAGCGTCCTGAATGACTCTATTTTTGCCCTTTTCTGCTTCTCTATAACCTCCCAGAGAAACCGGGCTCCTACCCCCTCGATTACTTCTATTTTGTTGCCCGAGACGGAGCGTACTTCGTTGCTGAGACGGGTATCGCCGGTGACGTTGACGACCATTTCAGGATTTGCGGCACAGAGCATCTCTACGCTGTCAAAAACCGGCATGTTCCATTTCCTTGCGAGAATGACTCCGGGCGAATCAGGCTTCTTCTCGTGGATTCCGATGAGCTGGATATTGGGGTCTCCCCTGAGGAGAGAAATGAGGGCGCTTGCCCCGATGCTGCCTCCTGCAATCGCAACCTTAAGCATTCACCCGGGGTCCTTTTTCCACCAAGGGGCTCATCATATTCAGAAAATATCCAATCAATTCGGCATCCCATTGGCCGCCATACTGCTCCCCTTTCATCATTTCAACGGCGGTTTTCACGGATTTTCGGTCGCGATACGGCCGAACGGACACCATAGCGTCAAAGGAATCCACAATCGAAAGAATGCGCGCCATCATCGGGATGTCTTTTCCGGCAAGCCCGTCGGGAAACCCCTTGCCATCCCAACGCTCATGGTGGTGACGGATTGCGGGGAGTATCTTTCTCATGGAGACAAGCGGCCTGCACAAATCTTCGCCAAGGAGTGCGTGACTCTTGATCATTTCCTGTTCATCTTTTGTCAGCGGACCGGGCTTTCGCAGAATAGACTGACTGAGACAGATTTTCCCGATATCATGCAGGATGCCCGCCTTTTTCATCTCTTCACGTTCCCGCTCCGACAGCCCAAGGAAAGCGGTGAAATCCATGGCGAGGTCGCTGACCCTTGTTGAATGTCCCTTTGTATAAGGATCCCTTGCCTCCATTGCCACGGCGAGCGTTAAGATAATATTTTCGGAGTGATCGAGCTCCTGATGGAGGGTCTTGAGTTTGATAAGAGACCGTATTTTCAGCAGAAGTTCGAGAGTATCGAATGGTTTGCTTATGAAGTCGTCAGCCCCCGCTTCGAGGCCCTTAATCCTGCTGTTCCTGTCGGTCAAAGCGGTAAGCAGTATGACCGGGAAAAACTGTTTCCCGGCTCTTTGCTTGAGCATTGCGCACAAGGCAACCCCGTCGATTCCCGGCATCATAACATCAAGCACCGCGAGATCGATATGATGCTTCTCAAAAACATTCAATGCCGCGGCGCCTTCCCGGGCGCTGTGGACGGTGAAGCCTTCTTTCGCGAAAATTGCCTCTAACAGGTCAATATTGGCTTGAAAATCATCGGCAACTAAAATAACCGGTGTGGCCTTTTCGATAAGACAGGTAAATGGCGCCATAAGAAAATTAAACCATCGAAGAGAGGATTTGTCAAGAAAATTCTTTTATAATAGCGTGTTATATAAAATAGTTAACTTGTTTCTTAAATTCCGCGCATCCTTAGGCCGGAATAGTAACAGCAGAGTTCACTATTGAGATCATTAATAAAGGACCTTTCTACGCCGTCTTCGAACATAATCCTCACCAGGCAGGTGCCTCCCGGAAGAACGGAATGTTTCTCTTCAATTACTTGCCCGTCTCCCCAGGCTCCCTGATGCATATGCCTTACCGTATCTCCCACTCTCAGATAGAGTCTTGGTTTCATGTCTCATCTATAATTCATTGTTTCATGGAATAAACATCTTACATTATATAGTATCCATACAGCGTATAAATGAAAAGTCCTTCTATCGTATACGCATCCAGGCCCCAATCTTTCGGGAGCGGCCAGTACGGCGCTCCGTCGCGGAGGGCCTTTAAGGCAGCATCATCAAGCCCCTTATGGCCGGATGTTCTAACAAGTTCGGCAGCGCCGAGATTCCCGTTTTGCAGAATCGTAAATCTGATAATTAGATCGCCGTAAATACCCTTTGCCGCGGCATCCCGGGGATATGCCCAGATGCTCTCAATCCTTTGTTTCAACCGCTGATTATAGATCAGGTAACGGTATTCCGCGGTATCGAATGAAAAGGTCTTCTCTCTTTTTTCCTGCTCCTCTTTTTCAAGATTCTTCTTTGCCATGTCGCCGATAATGCCGCGGTCAAACAGTTTATCTTTCCCTGAATAGGCCTGCATCTGGTTTTTCACGACCTCGCCTTTTTTTGATGGCGTATTGTCCTGCCCGGGGATTGCGTCCCGCGCAATAGCCGGGGGGGGCGGTTCCTTCCGGCTGGTGGATTCACTTGGTTTATGATCTTTGCCGAAGCGGGGGCTTGACTGCGGCATTCGGACAGGGGGCATCATAACAGGAGGATGGACAGTCTGCTTTCCTGAGAATAATTCATCGGGTGAAACCAGGCGCGCGAAGAACTCTTCTCTTTCCCGCAATCCTTTCTGGGAGGGGATAAGCATCAGCGCCGCGAAAAAGAAAAAAAGATGCGCTGCGAACGAATAGACGAAGTATCTGCGGAGATTCAGCATGGTATTTTTCCGATGAGATGATATGATGAAATAGCTCTCACAACGGCAGACCTTGTCAAATACTTTTAGGGCTAAATAAACGGCGGGGGAGCGGCAAATGGGCTGCCTGCTCCCCCGATGTTTGCATGCTGGCGGGGCTACATCTCAGAACCCTGGCGGGAAGGTAAACGCGCATGCCGCCACTCTTCATTACTGCCTTAATACATCGGCAGCCTAACCGTCAGAACAGGGCATGGTGCAAACCGGACTATTTGGGCTGCGGTGCTCCCGAAAAGGAGCCGGTCCACGCCTTTCCTGCCGTGCGTTCCCATCACTATGAGCTCTATCTTGTATTTCTTGGCATGATTGATTATCTCCTCATGAGGCACGCCGGTGACAACTATGCGTTCCACATTCTTGATGCCCTCGAGTTCCTCTATTCCAAACCGTTCGAGCTCTTTCTTTGCTCCATCCTGGATTTCCTGATACATTACGTCCATAGATACATGCGGGACATACCAACCTGTCCCTTTGACCACATCATAAATGACATTAAGAAGATAAAGCTTCGCTCCGTAGCGCTTCGTGATGTCCGCCGCGTACCGCAGGGCCTGAGAAGAACCTTCGGAAAAATCTGTCGGGAAAAGAATGCTCTTGATTTCCATTTATCCAACCTCCCTTAAGTATTTTGCTGCATTTTCCGGAGATGTAGGCAGGATATAGAATCCTGACCCCCATTCAAATCCGCTTGTTATGATCAGCCTCGGCATGATTTCAAGATGCCAGTGATAGTCTTCTCCTAATGTATGCCAGTGATTCCGCCGCGGAACCATGTTTGGTGCCGTATGGATAAAGTAGTTAAATGGCGGTTCATTAAATATTTTTCTCAGTTTCTTCAAAAAAGCCATCATGATGTATCCCATATCTTCGACCTCGGCAGGCTCAATTTCGTGAAAAGCGCACGAATGCCTCTTGGGAATTATCCATGCCTGAAACGGAAACGGGGCTGCATACGGACAAAATGCAATAAAGTGTTTTGATTCAAGAACAACCCTGTCTCCGACTCTCAGTTCCTCGTTAATTATATCACAGAATACGCATCTCTCCTTATAGGCGAAATACTGTTTCGCGTTGTCAAGTTCATCCTTGACCGTTCTGGGTATAACCGGGGTTGCCATAAGAAATGAAACCGGATGAGTCAGAATCCCGCCGGCGTTTTTCCCTGAATTTTTATGAATGAGCACATATCTGATCCGGGAGTCTTTTTCAAGGTCGGCATTACGATCACGATAGAGTCTGATGACGCGAACCATCTGTTCGAATCCCAAATCCTCGGGTCTTCTGGTATGCTCGGGAGACTCAATCAAAATTTCATTGGCTCCTATATTGTTCATTCTGTCGTAGAGCCCAATCCCCCGCCTTCCCAGTTCCCCTTCAATCTGAAACATTGGTTTGAAACTGGGAATTGCCCTTACCCACCATCGATGGCTCCCGGGCATTCGTATGGATAAAATCTCCGCCGGGAGCTCACTTTCCCTGCCCGGGCAAAGAATACAACTGTCTTCTGCCGGTGTATTGTCGGCGGGCAGCGCATAATCCGACGGGGCTAATGACTCGGAAAGCACCTCAACCCATCTTCCAAGGAGGATGTCTCTCCTCAGTTCATGCATCTGAATTCCTCGCATGAATTATCCTGAGCCCTTTCAGGGTAAGCAGAGGTATTGTCCTGTGTTTCCTCTTCATACAATTTGAAATTAGTCCGCTGAACCCGCCAGTCAGAGCGATTTTGAGTTTCAGTCCGGTCTCTGTCTCGATCACGCCGATTATTTTCTCCACAGCTCCCGCTGTGCCATACAGCAGACCCGATATGATGCAAGCATCCGTATTCCTGCCCAAAGCGGCAGGAGGTGTGCTGAGCCGCGCCTCCGTTAAGCGCGCCGCGCCCTTTGCAAGGGATTCATTCATTAAACGGACACCCGGCAATATAGCTCCGCCAATGTAGTTTGCTTTCTTTCCAACGACGCTGATCGTCGTGGCCGTGCCGGCATCGACGACCGCAACAGGGCATTTATATATGGCTTCTGCTGCAACAGCATTTGCTATCCTGTCGGCGCCCAGTTCCTCCGGATTCGGGATATCCAGTTTGATGCCTGTCAAGCTTGTATGATCAACCATTAAGGGCTCGGCAGAAAACAACCTCCTGAGTGCTCCCAAGAGGGGTTCCGTGCGGCCCGGCACAACAGAAGATAATATAATTCCTTCCGGCATTTTGTCTATATTTTCCCCACGCATGAAGCGACGTAACAATTCAGAATACCGGGCGGCCGGCAGTCGGGGATGTGTCGGGATCTCCTGGACAAAAGGGTCTTTTCGGACAAAATAACCTATTTTTATTGAAGAATTTCCGATATCGAGGCCAATGAGCATCTACTTCAGCACGGTCAGGTCACCGGTGCTGATCCTCTTTATCGCCCCGGTGGGAAGCCGGACAAGGAGCATGCCCGCTTCATCGACAGCTTCCGCCAAGCCCGAATATGTTTCCTGTTCGGAAGTCACTAACACCTTCCTGCCCAATGTCGAAGTAAGATGCCGCCATTCGGACAAGACCTCCCCTGTCCGGCCGGCATTCAGGAGTTTGTACCACCGGGCTGTCTCATTGAGAATAGCCGAAACAATCGGCTCCCTTGGAACACTTCTGCCGGTTTCATTTTTGACCGACGTCGCTATCGCGCGTATTTCATCAGGAAAATCGCCGGCTTCCATATTGACATTGATCCCCGCACCGACAACTGCATGGACTATGTCATTCCCGGATATTTTTATTTCCGAGAGGATGCCCCCCAGTTTTCTTTCCGAGACCATCAGGTCATTCGGCCATTTGACCGATATCGCAAGGCCGGTTGTTTTTTTAACCGCACGCGCACACGCAACAGCCGACATAATCGTTATAAGAGTAACCTGTTCTGGTTTTATCCGGGGACATAGCAATATGCTTAAATATATATTTACACCTGGAGGAGATACCCACGAGCGGCCAAGTCTGCCCCTCCCCCGTGTCTGGCCGTCAGAAATTATAACAGAGCCTTCTGCGGCTCCTCCGGCGATCTCGAGGGCAACAGCATTGGTGGATCCGACAACATCGTAATAAAAGAGTTCTCTTCCGATGTCCCCCGTAATCCCTGACTTAATGACATCAATATCCACGCCTATTCTTCTTTCAGGATCACCACCTCAATCTTGCCTTTAAGGGCGTCCGCGAATTTTTTCGCGTCATCTGCAGTTCCAACTATCGAATCGTAATGCATGGGTATGGCTATTTCCGGTTTTATGTCGAGGGCCGCCTTAACTGCTTCATCTGCGGTCATAACATAGGTGCCGGATACCGGAAGGAGCGCTATATCCGCCCTGAATGTTTTCATCTCCGGAATATAATCAGTATCACCCGCGATGTAAATACGCTGCCCTCTAACGGTGAAAATATATCCTGCCCAATTGTTTGATTTCGGATGAAATTGCTTGTTTGTATTGTAAGAAGGAACTGCTTCGATTGCGATGCCTTCCACTGTGATGCTGTCGCCGGGGTTAACCGTCTTTATCGTCCCTGTTAATTTCTTTGCGCAATCGGCTGTGGCGACGATAACGGTATTCCGCCCCTGAATCATCCTGACGTCTTCAGGTGAACAATGATCAAAATGATCGTGGGTGATGAGGACGATATCAGCGGTATCTCTCCTCTTAATCTTAAAAGGATCGGTGTAAATAATCTTTTCCCCGACAATCTTGAACGTATCATGACCCAGCCAGTGAATATCTTTCACCATAGACATAGATATTGCCTCCTCTCCTTCTGCCGTCCCGAAGGCAGGCAGAATTGCTAAGAACAACGACATAACTATCATGACAAGCTTGCGTTCCAGAAAATTCTTCACATGAGTCACGGCCCTGCCGGAGCGCGCTGTCCTCAGAAACGGCGGGATCCCGTTTTCGATATGGACTTCTCGCCGCAGTATAACCATTTTGGATTTGATTACTGCGCCCCGCGCTCTTACCACAATCTTACCGGGAATTATATCATACCCGAATCCGGCGGCAAAAGGTGACCTTGCAGGCGAAGCGCGGGGCAACCGCCCGGGCTCCGTGGCGCATGTTGATAATTTCGCGGAAATTTTGATACTGTACATAAAACTCTTTGAAAACTTCTTACGCATAAACTTCATTGCAGGACAAAGGAGAGCCACCATGTTAACACTTGAAGAATTGAAAAAGGACAGGGCGCTCATAAATTCGATCGACTGGGACATGACGCCGGAGATGGCGGTGCGTCTTTATCTTGAGTGGGGCAATGTCTGGACACCCGGTGAGGGCAGGAGACACACGGTCAGCTCGAAGAGTGATTATTCGGTGTATTTTGTCGTAAATTGCTGGGAGAGGCCGTATTATATCTGCCTGATCAAAAGGAATTCCCAGGATGCCGAGGAGCTCGCAAAATTTGAACTGCCGAAAGAATTCGAAAAGCCGGTTTGTCAGTTAAAGGGTATATATGCCGTCGAAGGCGAACTTAGGGATTGGCTGAAAAAGGAACTGCGCGTATCCTGAGAAAATGGGCAAAGTCATAACTATAGTCAACCAGAAGGGCGGGGTCGGAAAGACCACGACAGCCGTCAATCTTGCCGCTTCGCTGGCCCTCGCTGAAAAGGATATCCTCATCATTGATACCGACCCGCAGGGCAATTCGACATCAGGACTCGGCATATCAAGGGAAACCATGGGCAACAGTCTTTACGATGTTTATACCGGCAGGTGTGATATCGATGATGCCCTGAAGGCAACCTGCATGGAGCATCTCAGCATTGTCCCTTCGACTATAGATCTCCTCGGAGTGGAGGTGGAATTAGTCGGGAAAGAGGGCCGTGAGCACATTCTCCTGAAGATAATCAATAAAGTCAGGGATAAATACCGCTATATATTTATTGACTGCCCCCCATCCCTCGGGTTGCTGACGCTGAATGCACTTGTGGCTGCCGATTCTGTTATAATCCCTGTGCAATGCGAATACTATGCGTTGGAAGGCCTTGGCCTTCTGACAGGGACGTTGCGCAGGGTGAGAGGCTCTTTTAACCCGGACCTCGAAATCGAGGGCATCATTCTGACAATGTTTGACTCTCGGAACAATTTGGCACAGGAGGTTGCAGCCGAAGTGAAGAAGCATTTCGGTGATAAAGTCTACCAAACCATTATTCCGAGGAACGTCACGCTCGGAGAAGCCCCAAGCTACGGGAAACCGGCGTTACTTTACGATATCCGGTCGAAGGGGGCGCAGAGTTATTTATCTCTCGCGAAGGAAATCCTGAATGAAAACGGCGCTCGGCAAAGGGCTTGAGGCTCTCATCCCAGAAAAGGGTGAGGAGGTCGTTTATCTTGACATCGATCGCATTTTCCCCGGCGAGCAGCAGCCGAGAAAGACATTCAAGGACGATTCCCTAAGGGAGCTTGCCGCATCAATAAAAGAAAGGGGAATTCTCCAGCCAGTGATCGTCTCGCGCGTTGGGGACGGGAGCTTCCGGCTTGTCACCGGTGAGCGCAGATGGAGAGCGGCTAATCTCGCGGGGCTCAAAAAGATTCCGGCCCTTATAAAAAATGTCGCGTCGAGGGATTCCCTCGAAATAGCCCTGATCGAAAACATACAGAGGGAGGACTTAAACCCTATCGAGGCCGCTGAGGCATTCAGCAGGCTGATCATTGAATTCAATCTCACCCAGGAGGAACTTTCCGACCGGGTCGGGAAGGAAAGGGCTACGATCGCAAACTACCTCAGGCTTCTGAAACTTCCGGAAGAGGTTAAGTCGTTTATTTACGGCGGGTCCCTCAGCATGGGCCACGCAAAAGCAATTCTTGCCATCGATGGAAAGATTCATCAGATAGAACTATCGCGGAAGATTATCAAGAAAAGCCTCAGCGTCAGAGAAGCCGAACTGCTGGCAAAAAAGATGTCGCGCCCCCCGAAATCAAAAACTTCCAAAGACCCTCAGATTTCCTCTCTTGAGGAGAGACTGATAAGGGGCCTCGGGACTAAGGTCAGAATTATCAACCGGGGCAAAAAGGGGAAAATTGAGATCGAATATTATTCGCTGGAGGAGTTGGACAGGCTTCTGGACATTCTGTTGGGGTAACCGCAGCTTCTGGATTCCACTTCCTGACGATTTCTGGATGAATAATTTATCGTTATAAGGAGGTTTTTTTTATGAATGAAGAACAATCTGATCTTTACGACATTATCATAATCGGCGGCGGACCGGCAGGACTTGCGGCAGGCCAGTATGCGGCGCGAAGCAAGCTGAAGACCGTAATTCTCGACAAATCTGCGACTGCGGGCGCCCTTGCCTATTCGAGCAGGATAGAGAATTACCCGGGGCTTACCCATCCAATTTCGGGCAAAGAACTCCTTGATATCATGAGGAAACAGGCGATCGGTTTCGGAGCAGAATATATTGAAACGCAGATTATCGGGGTTAACATCTCTGATGAGATAAAGGAAGCGATTGCCATGGACCAGGCATTCAGCGGAAAGGCCCTGATCATCGCTACCGGGTCAATGGGAAGAAAACCGGGTATTCAGGGGGAAGGAGAGTATCTTGGCAGGGGCGTAAGTTACTGCGCTGTCTGTGACGCAGCATTTTATCGGGGGCTAAAAGTCTGTGTCATCGGCAACTCTGAGGAGGCTATTAAAGAGGCGGGTGTGCTCTCCCGGTTTGCTGAGACCGTCTATCTGATTTCACCGACTCAGAAACTGCATGTGCAAGACCATCCAGCCCTGAAAGAACCGAATGTGAAGGTGCTGTTAGGATATAGAGTAACTTCTATCGAGGGCAAGGAGCTTGTTGAAAGGATCAGGATGTGTGATCTTGATAACAAGGAAACCGAACTGGAATTGGCCGGGGTCTTTGTTTACCTTCACGGCAATAAGCCTGTCGTCGATTTTCTTTTTGGTGCCATCGAAACAAAAGAAGACGGATGTATACCGGTAAGTTCCTTGATGGAGACATCAATTCCGGGGGTATTTGCTGCCGGGGATGTGACGTGCACTGAATTCCGTCAGGTCGTGGTCGCGGCATCGCAGGGCTGTATCGCAGCGCTTGCAGCAGAACGATTCATATATAAAAGGACCAAAATCCGGATGGATTGGGCGAAATAGGTTACTTTTTCCCCGCATCAAGGAGCCGGACAAGCTCTAATGCGTTTTGGGGAGCATGCCCCATGGCATCGTTATTAAAGTATACATATACATCGGTTTTCTTTTTCAGGTGGGCTTTGATAATTTTTGCGTCCTTTTTCAAAAGATCCGTGCCGTATGCCGCCGCGTGATTCCCCCCGGTCCCGTGTCTTCTGATGTATAAGAAATCAGCGGTTGCCGGAATGTCCATTAGGAAATCAGGATGATCAGCCATACATATTGCCGCATTTTCCCTTTCGAGAATCGAAAATATTTTTTTTGATATCCAGGTTTTGTTTCTGAATTCAAAGGCGCTTCTAATACGGTACAGACCGAGAAGCTGAAGAAATTCGCTCAGCCGCTCTATATCAAGGGAAAATGCCGGCGGCAATTGCCAGAGAATAACTTCCAGTTTGTCTTTAAGCAGAGCCGCCCGTGAAAAAAACGCTTCGAGTGGTTCCGCGCAATCCTTAAGTTTTTTCACATGGGTGATGAACCTGCTGCCCTTCAAGGCAAATCTGAAATCCCCGGGGGTCGCCATGTGCCATTTTGCGAAGGTTTCGCGCTCGGGCAGACCGTAGAATGTAACGTTTAACTCAACAGTCGAAAAATGTTTGCAGTAATAGGCGAGCCATTGATTCCTCGCGACGTCTTCAGGATAAAACGCTCCCTTCCAATGATCATAAAGGAATCCGCTGCACCCTATCCGCAGATATGCCATGCCTGACCTAATTATATCACACCTGCCGATCGCACCTACCTGCTGACTTTGATAATGCCCTCAATCTGAGCCATTTTCTGCGTCAGTCCCAGGAGCTGGCTTTTGTCTTTGACTTCGAGTATAAAGATGATATGAGACTTCTTGTCCTCCGTTGAAGTGACTGTAGCAGTGCTTATATTGACATTCACCGAAGATATGACCGCGCTGAGGCTTGCCAGAATGCCCGGCTTGTCCACTGCCTCTATCAGCAGTTTTACCGGCGACGTCGCTTCACCGGCAGTCTTCCATTCAACATCAACAAGACGCGCATCATCAAGGGCAAGCCTGTCCACGTTGGGGCAGTCCTTCCGGTGAATTGTCACGCCCCTGCCCCTTGTAACAAAACCTATCAGGCCGTCGCCGGGGATCGGGAAACAGCATTTTGCAGTGTGATAAAGGACGTTGTCTATTCCTTTGATGGTTATCCCTTTGTGTTCTTTCGGCGGTTTGACGACCTTGACAGCGGGTTCCTCTTCCGGCTTTTCCGGCATCAGTCTGTTCACAACCTGATGCGCCGATACCTTTCCATGCCCAATAAAGGAGCACATATCTTCAAGTGAAGGGATCGTAAAGTGTTTCAGAACATTCTGCATATCCTCGGATTTCAGGACAGAGAGGCTTATGTCATGCTTCCGCATTTCCGCCTCGAGCAGTTTCTGGCCGAGCTCTATGCTCTGCTTCCGCTCCTCCGTCTTTATCCACTGTTTGATCCTGCTCTTGGCACGCTGGGTAACTACAAACTTCAGCCAGTCCCTGCTCGGACTCTGTGTCGGAGACGTCATAATCTCAACCGTGTCGCCGTTTCTCAGAACAAACCTGAGAGGAACGATTCTGCCGTTCACCTTTGCACCGACACATTTATTTCCTACATGGGAATGAATTCCGTACGCAAAATCAACAGGAGTTGAACCGACCGGCATTTCTTTGATCTCGCCGCGCGGGGTAAAAACATAAATGACTTCCGGAACAACCTCACCTTTAACCGCTTCGATAAAATCCTTTGCGTCGCTCAGTTCCTTCTGCGCCTGAACCAACTCTCTCAGCCAGGAGATATGCCGGTCGCTCCTCTCGTCAACTTTCCCTTTTTCCTTATACCTCCAGTGAGATGCGATGCCATGTTCCGCTATCACATTCATTTCGGCAGTCCTGATCTGGAATTCAATTCTTTCCCCTTGTGGACCGATCACCGTCGTATGGAGGGACTGGTACATATTTGACTTCGGGACCCCTATATAGTCTTTGAATTTGCCCGGGACAGGCGCCCAGAGGGAATGGATAAGCCCAAGGACCGCATAACAATCCGCCTTCGTATCAGTTATGATTCTGAGCCCGAGGACATCATGGACCTGCTCAAATGGGAGCTCCTGTTTCAGCATTTTCTGATATATGCCGTAATAATGCTTTATACGCCAGGATACTTTGCCGGGGATTCCCTCTTCTTTGAGCTTTCCGGAAATTATCGAAGTGACTTCCCTCAGATAGGCTTCCTGTTCCTCCTTTCTTCTTGCAACCTTTCCGGCCAGATCATTGTACAGGTCGGGCATGAGGGCCCTAAAACTCAGGTCCTCCAGTTCGGTTTTCACCCAGCCGACACCGAGCCTGTTCGCGATCGGGGCGTATATCTCAAGCGTTTCCGAGGCTATTGCTTGCTGCTTATTAGCAGGAAGATATTGAAGGGTCCGCATATTATGAAGCCTGTCGGCAAATTTTATAAGGATGACCCGGAGGTCCTCCGACATAGCCAGCAGCATTTTTCTGAAATTCTCCGCCTGCGCCTCTTCCTTTGTAGAAAATTCCATTTTGGAAAGTTTTGTCACGCCCTCAACAAGAAAGGCGATCTCTTTGCCAAAGCGGTCCCTGATTTGTTTTGCGGCTATATGCGCGTCTTCGATAATATCGTGGAGAAGAGCAGCGGCAATGGTTGGCACATCCATCTTCATATCGGCAAGGATTGAAGCAACAAATAGCGGGTGTTCAATATAAGGAGAGCCCTCGACGCGTCTCTGACTGCCATGGGCTTCATTTGAAAACAGATGCGCCTGTTTCAGGAGCTCAACATCTGCATCAGGATAGTAGGAGAGTACCTTTTTAATGAGAATATCAATATCTACAAGCTCTTCTTGCATTCTTTATTATTATATCCCAAATCCAGCGATAACTATCTCGAACGATTGATAAACGCGTCATTGCGAG
>CAZKLK010000020.1:0-18471 GCA_964553535.1 uncultured Nitrospiraceae bacterium | reverse complement strand
GGATCAAGTCCGGCATGACAAATTGACTTTTACAAAGACCTGTATGAACGGTTTTTAGGTGTTCACTTTTAATCTTTAAATCTTAGTAAAACAGTTCACTTTTAATTCTTAAATGGCACGGTCTTCGACGCCACTTGTCAATTTAATCCCCAAGTGTTATTCTCTCTGAAGCGAAGTAAATGTTTCCTCGCCGGAGCACAGATATGATACAACTTAAACTTAAACGAAAACTGCCGTATAAGCCTACGGAGAGAATGAATGTCGTTAGCTATCCGATCAGGGATATCGTTATGGAGGCTAAGCGGGAAGAGGCAAAAGGGAAGAAGATGATTTACCTTAATATCGGCGATCCTCCCCAGTATGGATTTGCACCCTTCAAGGCGATATCTGACAGGGTCAAGGGCGCTCTGGATGAAAACTGCCAGGGATACGCCCCATCAGAAGGTGATGACGGCCTGAGGACTATTATCGCAAAGATCGAGAAGTGCACCCCTGAAGACGTTTTTATCGTTGCAGGTCTCACCGAGGGGATAGACTTTTTTTTCCATTCGTTCGTGGGTTTCGGAGAGAAGGTGCTCCTTCCGAATCCTGTATACCCACTGTATTTGAGCAAAGCCAAGCAATTCGAGGGTGACAGTTTTTTCTATCGTCATGATCCCGATGGTCAAATTGATATTGCAAACCTGGCAAAAAAGATCGACGGCGCAAAAGCAATGATAATTATCAATCCGAATAATCCGCTCGGGGCTGTCTATTCCGAGAAAAACCTCTCGGAAGTGGTCGCTCTCTGTGCGGAATACGATGTCCCAATTTTTTACGACGGATCTTATGATCAACTGTCATTCGAGGGCGGCCCTGTTGATTTCAGAAAAATCGCCCGGAAAAAAGTCCCATTCATTTACGGGAGCTCGCTTTCGAAGAATTTCAACTATCCCGGCGCACGAATAGGATGGGTGGCATTCCACGGGGACAAGTGGGAAGAGGTTAAAAATGCCTTTTTTCTGCTGTGCAACCAGCGGCTTTCGGTAAACTGGGAGTATCAGAAGGCGGCTGCCGCGGCAATAACGGATCCGTCCTATGCGGCATATGTTGCGGATGTGAAAAAGAGGCTTACGGAGCGAAGGGATGCATTCATGAAAATTACCCGGGGCATGCCGATCACCTTCCCGGTTCCAAAGGGCGCGTTCTATGCGTTTATCAGGATAGAGACGCAAAAGTGGAAGAAAGATCTGGACTTCGTGCGGGCGGCACTGAAGGAAGGACTTGTCTTTGTGCCGGGTTCCGGGTTCGGGAGGCAGGAGGACGGCGTGTACTTCAGGACTACATTCCTTCCGGGACCGCATATTATCGAGGAAGCTTTTTCGAAAGTCAGGAAGATTCTGTAGGCGATGCGATCCACTGTCCCGCCGCGGCTCATTAATTGACAAAGCTTTCAATCGTATTTTAGAGTAAAATAAATTTTGGGGAGGCCCCTGTTGCTCAAATCAATTGAAGACATAACCCAGACAAAAAAGCGGCTGAGAATAGAGATACCCGCAGATCTCATCGAGAGAGAAATAAAAAACTCCATTGAGAAACTGAAATCTACTGTAAAGATTCCCGGATTCCGGCCCGGGAAAGCTCCGGCCAGTCTGATTGAAAAGCGTTTCTGGAAGCAGGTTGAAGCTGAGGTAATCGAGAAGGTGGTGCCGGAGCAGCTGGGCAACGCCATAAAGGAGTCTTTTATTGAACCGGTAACGATGCCCGTGCTTGAGGAAGAGTTCGAATACAAGAGGAGCAATCCGCTGGAATTTTCGGTAACCGTGGAAGTTAAGCCGAAAATCGGGGATCTCAGCTATGAGGGCGTCGCGATCAAGGATATTCCGGTGCAGGTCGAAGACCCGGATATTGAAAACGCTCTTACAGCGCTTCAGAACAAGAGGGCGGTTTTCGAGGTTGCTGATAAGGTGATCGAGATGGATGACTTTGTTTCATTCGAATACGTTGACAGCGAAATGACCGGCTCCGGGAATGTGCAAGCCGCCAAAGACGCGGTCTCCAAGATGGGAAATGAAATTTTCCCGCCCGACATTATGGACAGGGTTCTCGGCAAACAGAAAGGCGATATTATTGAGTTTGAAAAAACATTCTCGGCGGCCGATTCAAAGGATCTCGCAGGCAGGACAGCGAGGATTACCATCAAAATCGCCGAGGTAAAAAGAAAAACCCTTCCGGAGATAAACGACGATTTCGCGAAAGACCTTGGCTGCGAAACAATGGCCGAATTGCGTGAGAAAGTGAGAGAGAAAATTCATGCTGCGAAGACGGAGCATGTCAACAAAATACACAAGGCAGAGATAGTCAGGAAACTCGTGGAAGCCAACACGTTTGAAGTCCCTGAATCCCTTGTGCAAAGAGAAATCGAATCCATCATGATGCACAGGAGTTTATCCGCTTCGCAGGGGCCTGCCGGTGCCGCGGATGTTTCCGCTGAAGTTCTTGACCAGGTAGGGGCGGGTCAGGATGCCGGAGGAAATGAGAAGGAAGACCTTCATGCAGATACGAGAAGCGCGGCGGTGAAGAACGTTCAGGCACATTTCATTCTGGATGAAATAGGACGGAAAGAAGGCATACTGGTATCAGATGCAGAAGTTGATGCGCGGGTATCTTCGCTGGCCCAGAAATTATCCGCCACTCCTGAAGCGATAAGAAATTATTATTCCTACAAGGAAGGATCGCTGGAAAGTCTCAGGCGCTCGATACTGGAGGACAAAATCATGGATATGCTTCTGGCAAGCGCCGTTGTCGAGAAGGAGAACCCGTGAGCATTATTCCGATTGTTATAGAGCAGACGGGCCGGACTGAAAGAGCGTATGACATTTATTCAAGGCTTCTGAAAGACAGGATTATCTTTGTCGGCACCGGCATTGACGATATGGTCGCAAACATCGTCATAGCACAGCTGCTTTTTTTGCAGACGGAAGACCCCGACAAGGACATACATTTGTACATTAATTCTCCGGGAGGAATAGTTTCTTCCGGGCTGGCGATTTATGATACCATGCAGTACGTAAAGCCCGACATCGCGACGTATTGCATAGGGCAGGCGGCAAGTATGGGCGCCCTTCTTCTCTCTGCCGGCACGAAGGGCAAGAGGTTTGCGCTGCCGCATTCACGGATTATGCTGCACCAGCCCATGGGCGGGTTTCAAGGTCAGGCCGCAGATATCGAGATCCATGCACGCGAGATACTTCGAATGAAAGAGACGCTGAATGCGATACTCTCATTTCATACAAAACAGACTCTCGACAAGATCCAGGCTGATACGGACCGCGATTTCTTCATGTCCGGCCATGAGGCAAAAGAATACGGCATCGTTGACGAAGTAATAAGCAGCATGAAGAGGAGCAAGGCAAGTGGCTAAAAAGGATGAAAATGCACTGAAATGCTCGTTCTGCGGCAAAGGGCACAGTGAAGTCAAAAAGCTTATTGCAGGCCCGACGGTGTACATTTGCAATGAATGCGTGGATTTGTGCAATGAGATAATAGCGGATACACTCCATGACGAGATCAAGGTTCCCTCCCTGCCGAAACTGCCGACGCCCAAGGAGATACATAGCTCGCTTGATGATTATGTGATCGGACAGGAAAGGGCCAAGAAGGTGCTTTCCGTAGCAGTCCATAACCACTACAAGAGAATTTACGGGCCCGCGGAATCGGATGTTGAACTGCAGAAAAGCAATATACTCCTCATAGGGCCGACTGGGACAGGCAAGACTCTCTTTGCCCAGACTCTGGCGAAAATCCTTGATGTGCCTTTTGCAATCGCCGATGCAACAACACTTACGGAAGCGGGGTATGTGGGGGAGGATGTCGAAAATATCATTCTTAAACTTCTCCAGTCCGCAGAATATGATACGGAAAGGGCGCAGAGGGGGATTGTATATATTGACGAGATTGATAAAATAAGCAGGAAAACAGACAATCCGTCTATTACGCGAGACGTATCCGGAGAAGGGGTTCAGCAGGCGCTTTTGAAGCTCATCGAAGGCACTACGGCGAATATACCTCCCCAGGGCGGCCGCAAACATCCCCAGCAGGAGTACATCCAGGTCAATACTACAAACATATTGTTCATATGCGGCGGCGCCTTCATAGGGCTTGATGCAATTATAGAACAGAGGATCGGGCAGCGGGCGGTCGGGTTTATTTCGGGTACGGTGGCCAAAAAGGAGAGAAAAATCGGAGAGATTCTAAGCAATGTTGAACCTGAGGATCTTATCAAATACGGCCTCATACCGGAGTTTATCGGGAGAATGCCTGTTGTGGCAGGCCTCAATGAACTTGACGAGGCGGCTCTGATCAAGATTTTAACGGAGCCCAGGAACGCGCTGGTGAAACAATATCAAAGGCTGCTTTCTTTTGAAAATGTCCGGCTCAGATTTTCTGACGGCGCTTTGTCTGCCATAGCTAAAAAAGCCATGCTGAGGAAAACCGGCGCCCGCGGGTTGCGCACTATCCTTGAGGAAATCATGCTTGAGGTGATGTACGAAATTCCTTCTCAGAAAGGAATTAAAGAATGTCTTGTGACGGAAGACGCTGTTCTAAAAAGCGAAAAACCGATTCTGCTGTATGAAAAGCAGGCCGAATCGGCATAAAAAAGTTAGGGGCAAGGCGCCTTAGCCGCCGTCATCGCCTTTGCGATTGTCCTGCGGACGGTATTTTTCAATTCGGAATCCGCGATTTTTTTAACGGCGTCTTCAATGAACGACTGGTCAAGCGCCGTAATCTGTCTATCTTTCCGCTCCGCTTTCTCCGCTATTTTCCTGACACGCAAATCTACCCGCCCGAGCCGGAACCGGATACCTTTTATTTGATAAGATGTGAGTTTTCTTGTAATGTCTTCCTTGAAAAAAGTTAGTTCCTGAAGCCAGACATGAGAATCTACGTTAATAATCAACTCATCCCCTGATAACGAGGATGGAGACATGTGATGAGAAAGGGGTTCCTTGAACAGGGTATTCCATTGAGATGTTATGCGGGCAAGCTTTATGCCGCCTTCAATGCCCAGATCACGAATTATAGGGTCTAATATGGTGTCGGTACGCCTCATGAAACTGCTTTTTTCACAGTTCCGGACCGCAGACACCTTGTGCAGACATACCGCCTTTTGGTGCCCTTGTCGATGACCATGCGTGTTTTGTGAAGATTAGGCCTTATCGTTCTTTTTGTTTTATTGTTTGCATGGCTGACATTATTGCCGATTACTCTCTGTTTTCCACACACAGCGCATTGTGCCATTTTTTTGTTACTCCTCTCCAATTGCATTAAAAAGTTTAATATGATAACATTTACGAATCACCGTTACAAGGTGCCGTTTGAATGCGGGGTTGCGTGAAATTAGCCATATGTCTGCTCTGTAAACGCTTCTTGCCCCCGTTCAACGCTCTAAAATGATATGCAGAAAATTAGAATATATGAGCTTGCTAAAAAACTGAACCTGCCGAACAAGCGCATTCTGAATGAGCTTGCAAATCTCGGCATACAGGGGAAGACCCATGCCTCCAGCATCGATCCGGCGATTGCGCGACAAATAGAAAGCATTATTCGGGAACAATTTGCTGCGCCCGCTGAGACGCCCGCTCCTGTCAGCATGCCTGTTCCCGGGAAAGGCGAGCAGGATTTTCAAGCTGCGCGTGCAGAAGAGGAAAAAACTGCGCCTGTGCCGGCTGCTCAGCCCCCGGAGATTGTAGAAAAGCAGTTCTTGCAGCCCCATGAAACGACATCTCCACCTGTGGCGCCTGTAACGCCGGCTGAAGAAGAGGAAATGAAAATACCAGATCGCTTTAAAAAGGATATGGAGACTGAAAAAATTGAAAAATTCAAAACGAAGCCCGGCATGCAAAGGGCATTTCAGACTATTCGGAAGATAGAACCCAAAAAATGGAATGAGCAAAGGCCGCAGCAGAAGAGGACAGGGAGGCCGCGAGGCTATCAGGCGGATGCCGGGAGACACCATGTGCAGCTGGTGGCCCCGCGGAAAAAGACTCTGAAGCTGCAGGAAGGCACGACGGTTAAAGAATTTGCCGAGCTGATCAGTATCAAGCTGTCTGATGTTATCAAGAAATTCATGGAATTCGGATACATGCCGACCATCAACCAGCCTGTTGATCCCGACGCCGCATTATTGATAGCGGAGCATTTCGGCGTCAAGCTTGAATTGGCGGCCATAGAGGAGGATACCGTCGATGCCGAGGTTTTCGAGGATATGAGCAAAATGATACCGCGGGCGCCTGTTGTAACGATTATGGGGCATGTCGACCACGGGAAAACCTCTCTACTTGACGCAATCAGGGAAACTAAAGTCACGGAGAGCGAAGCGGGAGGCATAACCCAGCATATAGGCGCGTACAAGGTTAATCTCAGCGGAAAGGATATCGTGTTCCTCGATACTCCCGGTCATGAGGCATTTACGTCGATGAGGGCGCGCGGCGCAAAGGTTACGGATATAGTCGTTCTCGTAGTGGCCGCTGATGACGGTGTAATGCCGCAGACCGTAGAAGCTATTAACCATGCAAAGGCAGCCAATGTTCCGATAGTCGTCGCGGTTAACAAAATTGACAAGCCGGAGGCGAATATCTCAAAAGTCAGGAATGAACTCTCCGAGCGGGGCATCATTTCAGAAGAATGGGGTGGACAGAATATCTTTGTGGAGGTATCCGCCAAGAAGCGCATCGGCATCGAACATCTTCTTGAGATGATACTGCTTCAGGCGGAAATGATGGAACTCAAGGCGAATCCGGACAAGGCTGCCAGAGGGACAATTATTGAGGCGAAGCTTGACAGGGGAAGGGGCCCGGTTGCCACTGTTCTGGTGCAGTCCGGGACGCTCCGGATTGGAGACGCCTTTCTTGCGGGGACCCATTTTGGAAAGGTCAGGGCGCTCATTGACGACAGCGGCAGGAGAATATCGGAAGCCGGATCGTCAACCCCGGTCGAGGTCATCGGATTTGCGGATGTGCCGTCGTCAGGGGATATTTTTACTGTTGTTGAAGATGAAAAAAGAGCGAGGCAGGTCGCCTTTGCGCGGCAGCAAAAGGAGAGGCTCGCGGAGATAGCGCGCACGAGAAAACTTACCCTTGACGATCTGTATGCAAAAATAAAGGAAGGCGAGATCAAGGATCTGAATATCATCATTAAAGGCGACGTCCAGGGGTCGGTTGAGGCAATGAAAGACGCTCTCGAGCACATCACGCATTCCCAGGTGAAAGTTAAGGTAATCCACTCGTCGGTCGGCGGGATTAATGAATCGGATGTAATGCTTGCCACCGCCTCAAGTGCAATTATCATTGGGTTTAATGTGAGACCCGAGCTGAAGGCATATCAGGTTGCAGAGAAGGAAGGGGTCGATGTCAGGTTGTACAATGTCATTTACGAGGCCATTGAAGATGTTAAGAAGGCGCTCGAGGGCATGCTTGAGCCTACGCTCAGAGAGAAAACCCTCGGCAGAGCTGAAGTGCGGCAGATATTCCCAATATCGAGAATCGGGACGGTTGCCGGATGCTATGTCCAGGATGGGTATATCAGCCGATCAAGCGATGGTATTCGTATTATCAGGGACAATATTGTTACCTATGACGGGAAAATCAGTTCTCTCAAGAGATTCAAGGAGGACGTGAGGGAAGTACAGTCAGGGTATGAGTGCGGCATCATGATAGAGAACTTCAATGATTTGAAAGTCGGCGACATACTCGAAAATTACATCGTCGAAAAAATTGCCGCAAAATTATAAATAGTTAAATCCCAATCTCCAAATCCGAAATTCTAAAATCAATTCTGAACTCAAAGAAATTCATACTGTTTTAGAATTTAGATATTAGGATTTAGAGCTTTCGAGGTTATATGCTCCCCTATAAACGTTCTCAACGGGTCAGCGATCTGCTGCGGGAAGAAATTTCCGACATAATTTTTTTTAAACTGAAGGACCCGCGAATTGGGTTTCTTACGGTCACCGGCGTTGACATCACCGATGATTTAAAGATTGCTGTTGTGTACGTCAGTATTCTGAAAGAGGAAGAAAAAAAATCTACGCTGGACATATTGCAGGCTGCCAGGAGTTTTATCCGCTCGGAGTTGTCGAAAAGACTCAAAATGAAGTTCATCCCGAGCATCAATTTCCGGCTTGACACATCTGCTGAGTACGGCAGCAGGATAGAGGAGCTCCTGTCCGAGATCAGGGTGAAAGATGAAAATTCCGCCTGATCTTCTGTCATTTATCAAAGAACAGGATGATTTCTTCATAGCTACGCACATTAGTCCTGAAGGGGACGCGCTCGGTTCAGCTATAGCGCTTTCCATGGCATTGAATAGTCTCGGGAAAAACACCGTGATTTTTGACAGAGACGGTGTCCCTGAATTCTACCGGTTCCTGCCCGGGCATGAAAAAGTCATACGGACTTATTATGATTTGCGGCCATCGGATTTCAACCTGCTTCTCCTTGATTGCAACACTCTTGAGAGGGCGGGGATCGAAGGGGCGGCATTCAGGCGGTCTGCAGTCATTGACCACCATGAAACTGAAACAGATTTCGGTGACATTCGCTGGATTGAATCTGAAGCCGCGGCCACGGGCTTAATGGTGTTCAACCTTATAAGGGAGCTTGGCCTGGATATCACCAGAGAGATTGCCGTAAATCTCTATACCGCTATAGCAGTAGATACGGGGACATTCAGGTTTGGAAATACCACCGCAGAGGTTTTGCGGGCCGCAGCGGATCTCACCGACGCAGGAGCGCAGCCTGCTTCCATATCCGCCGATCTTTACGAGACATGGTCGGAGAAACGGTTCAATCTCCTGAAACTTGCCATGCAAACTCTTGAGGTCAGGAACGCCGTTGCGTTCACATTTGTAAACAGGGAAATGTACCGGATTACCGGCGCGGGGCCCGAGGATACCGAGAATTTTTCGAGCTTTCCGAGAATAATGAAATATATCAGAATTTCAGCATTTTTCCGCGAGATAGATGATCACTACTGGAAGGTCAGCCTGCGGTCGAAAGGCGATATTAATGTCGCTGAAATAGCCGCTTTTTTTAAGGGGGGCGGGCATAAGAATGCCGCCGGTTACTTTGTCAGGGAGCCTCTCGAGTCTGCAAAAGGACTGCTCCTTGCAAAATTATCGGAATAGCGCGAAGAAAAACCGGTGATGCCGGTTTTTCAGATAAAAGCTGTTATGATGTAAGTTTGGAAAAGTCAGCGAGAGCCGAAACGGTACCCCATGTTTCCTGAAGCAGCGCCAGCCTGTTTTGCCTGATTTCCTCTCTTTTGTCCATTACGAGGATGTGATCGAAAAAGCGGTTGATTGTGCCGGCCAGCGAGGAAATAAGTATTAGTGCATCACCGTACCGCCTCGTTTTTAACAGACTTTCAAGCTCGCCTTTTACAGATCCGAGCTTTGACTGCAAGCTTATCTCCTGCTCTTCCAGCAGAAGTTCCGGCCTGACAGGGGGCAGGGGTGATTCAGGGATGATATTGTGAACTCTCTTAATGGAGGTCAGGAAATCCTGATATGCGGCGTTATCCTTGAATATCTTCAGGGCGTTAAGTCTGTCCCTTATCTCGAAAAGTGGAATATTAAGAGACATGGGAAGTATAGCCTTCACCAGGTCGGGGCTATAGCCGATATCTGAAAATACCGTCTCTATCCTGTTTTCAAAAAACAGCAGGATCTGTTCTTTTGCCGCGCCGGCGCCGCCGACGTGGGGCAGCGTTATCAACGCCGCGCTGACAAGTTCACTCAGAGGCAAGCTGATCGACCTGTCCAGCGCGATCGCAATGATCCCGAGCGCCTGCCTGCGCAACGCAAACGGGTCCTCGGAACCAGTCGGCACAAGTCCTATTGAGAAAAAAGAGGCAATGGTATCGATCCTGTCGGCTATGCTCAGAAATGCGCCGGCATCTGTACGCGGCAACGGTCCGCCGGAATATGCAGGGAGGTACTGTTCTTCAATAGCGACAGCAACTTCTTCTGCCTCCCCGTCATGAAGCGCATAATATTTACCCATAATGCCCTGAAGCTCCGGGAATTCCCTAACCACTCCCGTTATAAGGTCCGTTTTCGAAAGCCGCGCGGCCCGCACCAGATTTTTTTCCCCGGACTTAAAGGCGCGGGCTGCAAGGTATCCGGCAACAAAAGCTATCCGTTCAGTCTTGTCATAAAGGCTGCCGAGGCTCTCATGGAATGTGACGTTCCTGAGGTCCTGAGTTCTTTGGTGCAGTGGGGTTTTCCGGTCTTCTTCAAAATAGAAGCGCGCGTCTTCAAAACGCGCCCTGATCACCCGTTCAGCGCCTACCCTGACAGCGCCGGCATTGTCCCCGCCGGTATTGCTGATGACTACAAAATGGCTGGTTATTTTTCGCGCCGGGTCCTCAACCGCAAAATATTTCTGATGCCCTTTCATCACGGTAATGAGCAACTCCCTGGGAAGTTCCAGGTACTTCTCCGGAAACATTGCGAGAACTGCAACCGGATATTCCACAAGATTGACAACGGTTTCAAGGAGCTCGTCATCCCGCACAGGTTTTTCATCGAAGGATTTAAGAATGGTCTCCATTTCATCGATTATGATCTTTTTTCTTTCCTCCTGATCAACAACAACATAGTTGTCAGTGAGCATGCTTTTGTATTCGGATATTTTCGGCAGCGTAAAGGCTCCGTCAGACAGGAACCGGTGGCCCATCGTTCTGCTGCCGCTCCTGAGTCCGTCTAACTCAAAACTGATTGTCTCGTCATCGAAGAGCGCCAGCAACCACCTTATAGGACGGGCAAACCGGAGATCCTTGCCGGCCCATCTCATTGATTTCGGCAGATGTATGGAAAGGACGATTCTCTTCATTATTTCCGGGAGGATCGCGCTGACAGGCCCGCCCTTCTCTTTCAAAACTGCCGCGACGTATTCACCTTTATCCTTTTTCTTTATAATCAGGCTCTCGACGCTAACACCTTGAGACTGCGCGAATCCGGTGGCCGCTTTTGTGGGATTTCCACCGGCGTCGAACGCCGCTTTTCGGGAAGGTCCGAAAACTTCCTTTGTCATGTCATTCAGCATCCTGGGCAGTCCATCTGCAATTACTGCCAGCCTCCGGGGGGTGCCGAATGTCTTTATTCCGGAAAACGGTATGGTTGCCTCACGCAATATCCTGGCTGCATGTTCTTCCATCTGCTTAATTGCGGGGAAGACAAAACGTGCCGGCAGATCTTCCGTTCCAATTTCAAGCAGAAACGATGATTTGTTGATATCAGTCACCTTTCCACTCCCAATTCCTTTTCCAGCCACTCCCTGAGTTTTTTGTTGATAGGATACATCTTGAAATATTCCCTGTTTTTGTTTTCCTCAACCGCTTCCGCGAGCAGATGATCCGGCACGCCGTTGATCTTTGCGATCGTCTCCGCATATCCGGCGGCATTCTGCATCATGAGAAAAAGTCCCGGATTCTTTGCAATCGTCTCGATATAGAGGATATATCCGGAGGGGAAAGGGGCAGCACCCGAACCTTTGCCTGCATTCCCGATCCGCGGCTCCATCAGCTGGCTGGGTTCAAATTCCCATTGGATATGTTGAAGGATATAAATGTTGTTTTTCAGGCTGCTTAGTGAGAGGCTATCCGCTGAAAACATACTCTCTCGCCTTTAATTCCGGACGGGCCTGCGTTCCGGAACTCTTGCGTGCCCGGTTTTTCCGTCGTTCCATTCACGTGAAACGTACAACCGGCAGTAGCAGCTTCCGAAATCTTTAATGTCAGGATTTCTGTAGACGCACGGACAGATGATATCGGCGTCTTTTTCTTTTACTCCGTCCGCCAGACGGCATGGACATGAACGGTAGCCGTATCTCTTCTCATTTGTCAGAAGCCCTTCAAGGATAGCCATGACATACTCCTTATCCTTGTTGAGCTGAATCCCCTGAGACTCCGCGAAGTTCGTGAGAATTTCAAAGAGCCGTTCCGGCGTCATGGGATTCCCAGAGTTTTTTTCATGGTTTCTTCGTCGAATCCTAAGATGACTTCCTCAACTACGAGTGTGGGATACGTCGCCTGAAGGTTGTATTTTTTTACTTCCTTTGTCATCAGCCACTGTTCCCCGCCGTCAAGAAGATCCACTTCGGTCAGTTCAAATGGAATACCATGCTTTTCGAGAAAGTTCTTCACCATTTTGCATGTCGGACACGTGCTCAACGAATAGAGCCTGACTTTCTTTTGCTGTTCCGGCATTCTTCCTCCTATGCGCTTCCGGACTGGCTCCCGGGACGCTGTGCCTTATATATTTCTGCCGATGCTATCTCGATATCCTCTATCATTTCGGCATTTGCTCTCGTGAGAATCGCGATTTCCACCTGCAGGTTTTCCGCGACCTGCTCCAGAGGGATGCCCCTGTTATAGTGCAAATCAGCTATCATGATCTTCAGAGCGTCATCCTCGATGAATGCCCTGAGCTGCCGATTCTGCACTTTCGCTGCGCTGCACGATTCATGGAAGGTCTGCCCTTTTGCCAGACCTTCCATGATTTTTTGCATCGTATCATGGTAAACACGAGATTCCTCTTCTGTATATTCTTTGTATCTGAATTCCTTCATGAGTGTTCTTTCATGGTATAGGCTGTCATAAAATTTAACATAGAACAGATTGTTTAATCCATCTGCAAAAAGACATTCAGCCGCGGAATTGCGGGACCTGATCCAAACAATGAGCGCCTGCGGTTGACAATCAGTATCCCGGCAGGGATATTGGCAGACCGTTTTGGCAAAAGGCGTATGCTTCTGATTTCGTCCGTTGTCTTTGTCTCGGCTCCGGTTTCCTATCTTCTGATAACAGAAATATGGCAACTGGCCGTTGTTCGTTTCTATCACGGACTTGCGACAGCCATCTTTACCCCGATCAGCATGGCTCTTGTTTCAGATCTCTTTCATAAAGAGCGCGGGGAAAAGCTCGGATGGTTTTCTACCGCAACATTGCTTGGCCGCTTTTCTGCCCCGCTTATCGGGGGCGGGATAATAAGCGCAATGGCTCTCTATGGTTGGCTTCAGTTCGCTGCGGTTTATGTGGTATGCAGTGTTGCCGGAATCATAACCTTCTTGTTATCTTTTCATATCCCTAAGGGATATGAACAGCATTCCGCAGTAAAAAGCTGGAAAGATTCATGGAAGGCATTTAATTCGGTGATAACCTCAAGGGCCATTATCATTACCAGCTCTGTTGAGGCGGCGATATTGTTTCTTTACGGCACCTTTGAAACCTTTCTTCCCCTGCATGCATTGAAATCTGGATTTACTGCTTCTCAT
Source organism: uncultured Nitrospiraceae bacterium (assembly GCA_964553535.1). Lineage (GTDB taxonomy): Bacteria > Nitrospirota > Thermodesulfovibrionia > Thermodesulfovibrionales > SM23-35 > JALHSV01. The sequence goes on along the minus strand of CAZKLK010000020.1, from coordinate 5,155 downwards.
GTCGGCATCTTTCTTTCAGTCCAGATCATTACGCTTGCCCTGACAAGGCCTGCGATGGGACGGTTTTCGGATAGGCATGGGCGGAAACCACAGATTTTCCTGGGAGGACTGACCGGCGCTGTCTGCATGGCGCTTTTAGCATTTGTACATGGCTTTTTTTGGTTCCTTTTAGTAAGCATCCTTATCGGTCTCAGTCTCTCGATTGTAACATCGGCGACATCGGCCCTGATTGCCGACCTGAGCAAAAGCGAAGGGAGAGGTTCTGCCATGGGAATACTTGGTTCGATCATGGACATCGGCCATACGACCGGGCCGATTGTGGCAGGCATTGTGGCTGCAATTTATGGTTTTGAAAAGGCATTTCTTACTGCAGCGGTTTTACTTGCAATAATGTCATTCATATTTCTGATACATGCCGGCAGATCAGCCTTGTATGATTTTCGACAGGGGTAAGAAAAAGAGATAAGCCCGGGTATGCGGCTACTGGCATTTCCGGCAAACAGCGGAGGGAAGAGGAATGCATAAGGAGCAGTTACAAGAAACAGTCGAAAAGGCCGGGGAAGCTCTCCATTCAATGGAGGAACCAAATAATTTAAAGAACCAGAAATTTCGCCTCTTTCCGTATCTTGCCTTAAGCACAGCGATCCTTGCTGTCCTGGGCGCCATTGCGGGCCTTCAAGAAACACTCATGACATCGAAGATGCTTATAGCAAAGAACGAAGAGATACTGAATCGGACCAATGCGTCAAATATGTGGACTTATTATCAGGCAAAGAGCATTAAGGAGAATATCTACCGGGTAGGAGCTGAGGGACAGCCCAAAAACAAGTCAGAATATGAAGCACTTGTCGCAAAGTACGAGCAGCAGCAAACTGAGATAGGGGAGAAGGCTAAGAATTTTGAGGATATAGCCGCCCGGAAAAATCGGGAGAGTGCATATTATTTGAAAAAACACCATATACTTACCTACAGCGTCACGGCTTATCAGGTTGCAATTGCTCTGGCTTCGTTTGCGGCACTCCTGAAAAGTGTCAGGTTCTGGCTGTTTGCAATAACAGTTGGAAGCACCGGGGCGGTCATCTTCATCTATGGGATGATCGTCTGAGGAATATTTCTCAAAAACAAGGAGGAGGAACCATGAGCAGGACAATAACACCGCAGGAATTCAGGGAATATAGTGATAAAGAGAAAAACATACTGGTGCTCGATGTGCGAAGAGATGCCGATTATCAGGCAGATAGGGCGATGATTCCCGGAGCAGTGAAGAGAAATCCAGAACAGATTGAACAGTGGGCACAGGAAATACCAAAAGACAAAGACGTTGTCGTCTATTGTATAAGAGGTGGCTCAGTCAGCAATGCTGTCGTCGATAAACTGCGTGCAGCTGGTGTCAGTGCCCGTTATATTGAAGGCGGATGGGAAGCATACAAAAAATCGTATGGAAAATAACCAAAAATGAAGAACCCCGCAGCAAGCTGCGAGGAATGCGCTCGCTATCCGATTCAATCAATGTGCCTCATGAGTCGTATCTGCGTCTTTTTCTGCGGTTCCTCCGCTTTGGCCTCCTGGCCTGGGGTGGCCCGGTGCCACAAATTGCAATGATCCGCCAGGAATTGGTGGATGAGGAAAGGTGGATATCCAATACCCGGTTCAACCGTGTATTGGCGGTTTATCAGGCACTCCCCGGACCGGAGGCACATGAAATGTGCGTTTATTTCGGGATGATTGCACGGGGTAGGATCGGAGGCTTTCTTGCCGGGCTCGGATTCATGCTCCCCGGATTCCTCCTTATGTTTGCTCTCTCGTGGTTTTATCTCGCATATGGGATTGCTTCACTACTCTTTGGAGCCTTCTTTTTTGGATGCCAGGCGGCTGTTGGAGCAGTCATTCTAAGGGCAGTGCATCGAATAGGGGGACATGCGCTCCTTGACCGGTCTCTTGGAAAAGGCAGAGATGATCAAGTCACAGTGGCCAGATAAAGAGGAATAGAGGGGACTATAGGATGTCCCCCCCATTCCGTACTCCCCCAGTTTGGAATAAACGAGGCGAACACGCCGCCAGCGTGTTCGCCTAAAAAAATAATGTATACTATCTATAGCATCAACATTAATTTGTTAAATTGAAAGGGGTCAACAATGTCAAGGGTGGAAGAAATAAAAGAAGCCATTGATACCTTGCCTGAGGAGGAATATATCCAGTTGAGACAGTGGTTCTCCGAGAAGGACTGGCAGAAATGGGATCGGCAAATCGCAGCTGACGCAGAGTCTGGTAAATTAGATTTCTTGCTGAAGGAAGCGCTTGAGGCAAAGTCGAAGAATAAACTCAGGGAACTTTAATTGCACCGGACGACTGAACGCTTCTGGAAATGCTTTGAACACCTGCCTCCACCTGTTCAGAAGACAGCGAAGAAGAATTTTGAACTACTGAAACTCGATCCCTCCCATCCGTCTCTTCATTTCAAGAAAATCGGTACTTTTTGGTCGGTTAGAGCTGGAATGAACCATAGAGCTCTTGCTGTCGAGGACGGCAATGACTTTATTTGGGTTTGGATAGGAATTCATGATGAATATGAAAGAATGATTAGAGAGAAAGGCTAACAACCGCATCGAGCCGATACGGTTTAAACGTGGTTTAGTTCTACGATGGCATTTCCCGTGCGGCTCATCCGCATCGTTAAACGATTCGAATAAGCATCATTCCGCTGCGAGAGTTGCGGAATGACGTGTGAAGGACTAAGCCGCGCCGGATATGGAGATTCGATAAATTCTCTCGGAACGAATTTTATAGAAGTGGATAAAGGTGACCGTGGTTTTGTCTTCTATTGACCTGCACGAGATGATCGTAAACCGAAAATAGAGATTATGATTGGCACCATCGCGATGAGATAGCGTCCGGATGGATGATTTCGGACAATAGGAGAGTAGTGTAGGCTGCCCCCTCGATAGACATCCCTAATAAGTCATACGATTTTTGAAGTTGCTTCTATCTCCTTCAGTTCTTTCTGCAGAAAGTAGTTCAAAACCGTCCGTATACCTACAATAGCCGCAAGCTGTCCAATGTCTTCCCATGTGGGTGCGATTGCTGTTTTCAAAATATCAGCAGCTATTAAGAACTCAAGGGCCACTGACAATGAATGACCGAGATGTGTTCTGCTTTCCGTCATCGCCTTATAATCCGGACGAAAAAGGAATGTTCTTCTTATGTAGATTATTAAGGCTCCAAGAATACCTATTACGATAAAGACTACCGCTATAGCTTCTGCTGATATCGCGATATAATTTGCTATCAGCTTAACAATTTCTTGCATGACTCCTCACCTCCCGTTTACACTTTGACACTTCATTGGCGATTGCCCGCGCTACTCGGCACAATTATATCAAGTTTAAGGGAGAAGTGTTTCGCAAAAGTTATCCGTCAAAAGTGGACAGTGTAAACTGGAAGAGAGGGTAAAAATAAGAGCGCACCTCCTGTAAATAAAGTCATTGCGACACCACAGGGCGTTAACCCTGTGGGTCGCTACTATGGACCTGTGCCAAGAGCACAGAGTGTTTTTTTCTATAAACAAGCAACTAATGCGAATAATCCGGATTTTTTCATGCCGCTCCACATGGTATATCTCGAGTCATATTAAATAACATCCCAAATCCAGCGATAACTATCTCGAACGATTGATAAACGCGTCATTGCGAGCACCTGCAAGGTGCGTGGCAATCTCCTTTCATACGACGAGATTGCTTCGCTGCACTCGCAATGACAATCCTTATCGCTGGATTTGGGAACATCACAATGTTTTTAAATAGGCAATTAGATTCAATATGTCCTCATCAGAAAGATATGAAAAAGCGGGCATGTCTCTGTATGGATTTCTTATCTGGTGCGCCACACTTTCAGGCGTTGCCGGCTTTTTGCTCACAGGCAGCGCTGGATTTTTCAAAATTCCTTTATGCCCGGGTCCAACACCCCATTCAGCGCTAAAGGCATCATGGCAGAAATAACATTTTGAATCATAGAGCTCCCTGCCTTTTTCAATGCTTTCAGAGTCTGTCCTGACAACAACTTTTAGCATTTCCTTTTCCTCAACCTTCTTGACAGGCATATCCGTGCCGAGCTTGGTAATGAGAAGATAATATCCGGCAGATGTTCCTATCACGCCGAAGGTTATCAGCGCTATCAAAAGACCGATTATTTTTACCTGCCCGTAAAATTGCCTGTAAATCCTGACAAAAGAGACCTTCAACAAAAGAAGTATAATAACGGTGAGGGCAAACACACCATGAAATGTTGCCCTTGCAGATGGCTCTGCCTTTGTATTTAAAATAAAATCAAGACAAAAATACGTTATGATTAAATACAATAAAAAAAATATCTTTCCGTTTAATCTATGAAGTATTTTGAGCCTTTCAATATCAAATCTTTTCCCCGACCTGCCAAATACCTCAAACATAGTAAACATCGCAAAAAGTGTTAGAACAGATAAAAGTATTGACAATAAAGACTTAATTAGAAATATTGGCATCCGATCTCCTTATATAAAATGGGGAGACTCAATGCCTCCCCATTTTTGGGGTTTAATACGCCCCGATTGCCTATTTCTTCTTCGGCATTTCCTTATCCATCTTCATGCCGTTGAGTGACTTAATGTAAGCAACAATATCAGCCATCTCAGGACTCTTTACATCAATGGCCTTCCCTTTATTGGCCATCTCGATGCAGAAATTCACCGCTTCTTCAATGCTCTTCTGGGTCTTGCCCATTATCTTGAACTCCTTCTTGTCAGCAGCCATTTCAAGACCCTTGCCGCCCGGATGGCATGAATTACAGGACTTTCCTGCTGTGCCGCCGGCGAATTTCGCATCATTGAAAAGAGTCTTCCCCCGCTCTGCTGGCAGATGTTTTGCTGCAAAAGCCGCAGAAAAAAGAAAGCTAATCGCCGCCATTGACAGCAATGCTATCTTTAATGCCTTCATCTCTTTCTCACCTCCTTTGTTTCTCGAAGCCTGTTCAATAACTCACAAGACCCTGCAAATCAGGGCGTTCAGGCTCGCTTTTGGCCTTTAGCCTAACCCCGGTTTTTTGATGCGAGAAAATCAATTGCAATTATAATGTTGATCTGGTCATATTACATTCATTTAGTCCCATCCTTCCCGCTTCCTCA
>CAZKLK010000019.1:0-18505 GCA_964553535.1 uncultured Nitrospiraceae bacterium | reverse complement strand
ACTTTTAATTCATAAATTTGATGAAAACAGTTCACTTTTAATTCGTAAATGGCACGATTGAAGAGCCGCGTTGACAAATACCCGGCTTAAATTGATTATAAACATGAGGTTCCCATGAAACTGTTCATTCCTGTCTTTTTTATTCTTGCTCTGCTCATATTTCCGGGTACCAGCGATTCAGCCGCTTCAAATGAAGTTTCGCCGGAGGCCGCTTTCAGCCCCCAGACTCAGGCATGTATCGGGTGCCACCGCATATATACTCCCGGAATTGTTCATGACTGGATGACGAGCAGGCATTCCAGGACGCCTCCAGCGGAGGCGATGAAAAATTCGCGCCTCGAAAGAAGAATCTCCGCGGAAAGCCTCCCGGCGCCTTTACGGAAATCCGTAGTCGGCTGTTTCGAATGCCACAGCCTGAATATCGACAGCCACAAGGATAATTTCCGGCATATGGGATTCAGCATCAATGTCATCGTAACCCCCAATGATTGTAAAACCTGTCACCCCGCGGAAGCGCAACAGTATGGGGGATCGAAAAAGTCATATGCCTACAAGAATCTGATGGGTAATCCTGTTTACTCCGCGCTTGTGAGTACAATAACCGGCATGAGGAAATTTGAAAAGAATCAGCTTCTTTCTGAAAAACCGTCTGATGCGACTCTTCACGAGACATGTCTTGGCTGCCACGGGACAAAGGTTGAGGTGAGGGGACAAAAAACGCTTGCGACCAAACTCGGAGAGATGCAGGTTCCTGATCTAACAAACTGGCCTAATCAGGGCGTTGGCAGACTGAACCCGGACGGCAGCGCAGGGTCATGCACAGCTTGTCACCCGCGGCACGGCTTCAGCATTGAGGTTGCCAGAAAACCTTACACCTGCTCGCAGTGTCATCTTGAACCGGATGTCCCGGCATGGAACGTTTACAGGGAAAGTAAGCACGGGAACATTTATGCATCAAAATACCAGAAATGGGATTTTGACGCCGTACCATGGGTCGTCGGCAGGGATTTCAGCGCGCCCTCGTGTGCAACCTGCCACAGCAGCCTTCTTGTGACTCCGGACAACTCCGTAATCGCCGAGAGGACGCATGACTTCGGGGCGCGACTGTGGGTGAGGCTTTTTGGACTGATTTACGCCCACGCCCAGCCAAAGTCGGGGGATACAACAATCATCAGGAACAAGGATGGTTTGCCGCTGCCTGCGACGTTTGCCGGAGAGCCGGCCGCAGAATACCTCATCGACAGGCTGGAGCAGGATAAACGTTTACAGGCAATGAGCGGCATTTGCATGAGCTGCCACGGCTCCCGGTGGGTAGCGGGCCATTTCGAAAAACTGGACAGCACCATCCGGGAAACAAATAAGATGACTGCCGCCGCAACCAACATGATCATAGAGGCATGGGAAAAAGGCGTCGAAGACAAGTCAAATCCATTCGACGAGCCTCTTGAGCAGATGTGGGCAGGCCAGTGGCTGTTTTACGGAAATTCGATCAGATATGCCTCCGCAATGACCGGCGCTCCCGACTATGCCACATTCAAAAACGGCTGGTGGAATCTTAATAACAATCTTCAGATCATGAAGAACTGGATGGAACTCAAAAAAGAAATTGCGGAGAAGGACTGAGTGAACGTTGTCGCATTTCTGGGAAGTCCGCGGCAGGGAGGAAATACGGAAATGCTTCTGCGGGAAGCGGTGGAAGGCGTTCAGGAATCAGGATTCAGTCCGCATGTTTTCAGACTGAACTCGATGACGATAATGCCTTGCCAGAACTGCGGGGGATGCGACGAAACAGGCACATGTATTTATGAAGACGACATGACGCAAATTTACGAAGCCATCAGAATGTGCGACAGGATAATCCTTGCATCCCCGATTTTCTTTTCATCCCTCAGCGCTCAGACAAAAGCAATGATGGACAGATGCCAGGCGTTCTGGTGCGGGAAATACCTGCTTAAGAAACCGGTTCCCGCCGGACCAAACGGCAGGAGAGGACTGCTCCTGCTGGTGGGCGGGCAAAAGAAAGAAATCGGCCTCCAGGGCATGCAGTGCGCCGAAACATCCGCAAAAGCATTTTTCAGAACCATCAACGTCCCGGACCATAAGACTCTGAGCTATACGGGAATTGACGCAAAAGCCGCCATACTGAAGCATCCGACAGCTCTGCGCGATGCGCGGGACGCTGGCAGGAAACTGGCGCGGGGGTGACATGCCAAAAACCAGGCCGGGTTCACAGAACATGCAAAAAAAAATCCCTTCTACAACCGATACTGAGAGAGCCATTCGCTTGAGAGAAATTTTCGAACAACTGCAGGAACTAAATAAGGATGTTCCCGTTGTCGTCGAGGGGAAAAAGGACGGCGCCGCCCTGAGAAGCCTCGGGATCATGGGGGACATCCTCATACTGCACAACGGCCGGAACATCTATGATTTCTGTGATGATGTTGCAAGTAAATACGACCGGGTGGTCCTTCTTGTTGATTGGGACGGAAAGGGCGAGGAACTCAATAGTATCCTTTCCCACAACCTGAGAGGGCTCTTTGAGGAATTTTCATCTTATAGAGAGATTATCAGGATACTCTGTCAGAAGGAGATTAAGGATATTGAAGGGATCCCCGCGCTCCTGAGGAGGCTCGAAGGGAATGAAATTTCTCGGCAGTGAAGGGGAATCTTTCGCGATTCAATACCTTATAAAACAGGGCTACGCGATCATGGAGCATAATTACAAGACCCGCATCGGCGAAATTGATATTATTGCGAAAGACGGCGAGACCATTGTTTTCGTCGAGGTAAAGACCAGAACAGACGACACCTTCGCCTCCCCGTTTGAATCGGTAACCACGGCAAAGAGACAAAAGATAAAGAACGTCGCCTCGCTCTATTTGCAGAAACAGAAGAAAGAATCTCCCGCGCGGTTCGACATCATCAGCATAACCTGCAATCAGGACGGGGGGAGGTCGCTCCGTCACATCAGGGATGCGTTTGAGGTGTAGACGATATCTTTTTCTCCCATTCCCAGGCGGTCCCGACAATGTAATCAAGATCATCATATTTCGGCCGCCATTGCCACTCCCGCATTATCTTTGCCGGGTCGGCTACGAGAACAGGAGGGTCTCCGGGCCTTCTTGCGGCATATCTGACGGGGAAATCCACCCCGGTTGCCTTTTTCACCCGGTCCACGACCTCCTGCACTGAATGACCGTGTCCATAACCGCAATTATAGGCTCCGCTGCCGCATCCTTCCCGAAGGTATTCAAGAGCAAGGATATGCGCGTCCGCAAGATCATCCACATGAATGTAATCCCTTATACAGGTGCCGTCAGGTGTCGGGTAATCATTGCCGTAAATATCAAGGCGCTCCCGCCTGCGAAGCGCGGTCCGCAGAGCCACAGTTACAAGATGTGTCGCGTCTTCCCTCGCCTGTCCGATCCGGCATAAGCGGTCGGCGCCTGCAACATTGAAATATCTCAGCGAAATATATCTGAAAGGCGACGCAATTGCCGCGTCACTCAATGCCTGCTCAACCATCGCTTTCGACGCGCCATAAGGATTAATCGGCACAAGCGGCGCTTCCTCAGTCACCGGAACCGCAGCCGGCATCCCGTAGACCGCAGCCGTGGAGGAAAAAATGAACTTATTGACCTGATTCTGCAAACAAATGTCGAGAAGGTTCAGCGCGTTGACAAAGTTGTTCCGGTAATAGGCCAGGGGTTTTCGTATTGACTCATCGACGACAACAAGGGCCGCCATATGGATAACCGCATCGAATTGCTCTTTCTGAAAGACTTCCTGAAGCAGAGCCAAATCGGCAAGATCACCTTTGATTAGTTTGCCGCAGAGCACCGCCCAACGGTGTCCGTATGAAAGATTGTCGTATACTACAACTTCGTAACCGCTTTCACCCAGAGTCCGGACAATATGGCTTCCAATATACCCCGCGCCGCCTGTAACAAGGATTTTCATTCCCGACCTCCCCGTACAATAAAAAGGCAGGATGCGCATCCTGCCTTTTTATTGTTTAACCCATAATCCGGTAGAGACGAAATATTTACGATTAAGTCTTTGGCGTCTCTTCCTTGTCCGTCTTCTTCTTTTTCGATTCCTTTGCCTTCCTCGTCTCTTCATAATCGATGAACTCCAGAACAGCCATCGGAGCGGAATCGTTCACTCTGTTTCGCGTTTGAATAATTCTGAGGTAGCCGCCGTTTCTGCCCGCAAACCTCGGAGCGATGTCGCTGAAAAGCTTTGCCAGGGATGACCTGTCCGCAAGATATGAAAAAGCAAGCCGTTTTGCGTGCAGATCCCCCCTGAGACCGAGCGTTATGACCTTCTCTGCAATTCGCCTCACCTCTTTCGCTTTAGCAACAGTTGTCTCGATCCTTCCATGCTCCAAAAGAGAAACAACCAATACTCTCAGAAGGGCTTTCCTCTGATTTGCAGTCCGCCCGAACAACCTTCCATCAACTCTGTGACGCATCTTGTTTTACACCTCCAGTCTGCAGTGCAGCCTCCCTGTTAAGAGCGTCAAGGTCAACCCTCATACCGAAGCGGAGACCCATGGTCCCCAGTATTTCCCTGATTTCATTCAGGGACTTGCGTCCGAAATTCTTTGTCCGCAACATCTCCTGTTCGGTCTTCTGCACAAGATCGGCAATAGTCTTTATATTCGCGTTCTTCAAACAATTGTATGATCTTACGGAAAGCTCGAGCTCCTCGACGCTTTTAAGAAGATTGCTATTGAATATCGGTTCGTCATCCATAAGACGTTCCGGATCATTTTGTCCGCCGGATAAGAACGCATCCTCCTCTTCTTCCTCCAGAACGAAGAAATTCAGATGCTCAATAAGAATAGCCGACGCCTGGGAAATCGCTTTCTCAGGGGTTACGCCGCCGTCCGTCCATATCTCCATAATAAGCCTGTCATAGTCTGTCGCCCTGCCGACCCTCGCCTTCTCGACGATGAAATTAACTCTCCGGACCGGAGTAAAAATGGAATCGACGGCGATCATGTTTATTGGCAGGTCTTCTTCTTTACGCAACTCGGCAGGGACATATCCTTTACCCCTCTCGATATACATTTCCGCTTCGAAAGCAGCCCCCTTATCCAGAGTCGCAATAACCTGGTCCGGATTAAGAACTTCAACCGATGAATCGCATTGGATGTCTTTGCCGGTAACTTGTTTAGGGCCGTTGCCTTTAACCGTTACCATTTTTTGGCCGTTCGTATATAGCTTGAATCTGAGCTTTTTGATATTCAATATGATATCAACGGCATCTTCCTTAACGCCCTTTATAGTTGAAAACTCATGAAGCGCTCCGGGCACTTTCACCGCCGTCACAGCAGCGCCCTCAATAGACGAAAGCAACACCCTTCTCAGCGCGTTGCCTAATGTCGTGCCGAACCCCCGCTCTAAAGGCTCCGCAATCAGTTTTCCATATGTATCAGTGAGTGTTTCCTCGTCAAAATGTATTGATTCCGGCAACTGAAAGCCTATTTTCTTCAGATCCATAAGGCCTCCTCCACTTCTGAAATTAAACTTTATAATTTACGCAAGAGGGGAAAAGAGATCGCCTGCTGATTATGTTGTGCGCCCCTCAACACTCCGGACAGATAAAAATTACTTGGAATAGAGTTCTACTATAAGCTGTTCCCGCACAGGAATCTGAATCTCGTCCCGGGACGGAATATGCAACACTTTGCCCCGGAAGTGCGCGGCGTCAACCTCAACCCACCCCGGAATTCCCCTGTGTTCACATTTTGAGAAACTGTCGATTATTTCCGGCATGCCCCTGCTTGCTTCCTTTACTTCAATGATGTCCCCGGTTTTCGTCTCATACGATGGAAGATTAACCTCTTTCCCGTTCAGAAGTATATGACCATGCCGGAGAATCTGCCTCGCCCTGCGCCTGTTCGGCGCGAAACCCATCCGGAAGACCATGGAGTCAAGACGGCTTTCAATCAGTTGAATGAGCGTTTCGCCGGTAATGCCTTTTTTCCTTTCAGCAGCGTTGAAATATTTTCTGAACTGTTTCTCAAGAAGTCCGTACATTTTCCGGGCTTTCTGTTTTTCCCGCAGCTGAATACCATAATCAGACAATTTACGGTATCCCTGTCCATGCTGTCCCGGCGGATACTTTCTTCTCTCAACAGCGCATTTTTCCGAATAGCACCTGTCTCCTTTCAGGAACAGCTTTTCACCTTCCCTGCGGCAGATCCTGCATAATGCCCCTATATATCTTGCCATGGTTACACCCTCCTCCTTTTCGGAGGTCTGCAGCCATTATGAGGCACAGGAGTCACGTCCTTGATAAGGTTAATGTCGAGACCCGCAGCCTGAAGCGCCCTAATAGCAGATTCTCTCCCCGCGCCCGGACCCTTTACAAAAACATCAACCTGCTTCATTCCATAATCGATGGCTTTCTTTGCCGCTGCCGCGGCCGCCATCTGCGCCGCGTAAGGCGTGCCTTTCCTTGAACCTTTGAATCCCAGGTTGCCCGCACTCGCCCATGTAATTACGCCGCCATTAGGATCCGTTATGGTCACTATCGTGTTATTGAATGTAGCCTGAATATGCGCTGATCCGTATGAAATATTCTTCTTTTCCTTCTTTAAGCCTTTCTTTCTCTGAGCCATTCCCTACGCCTCTTTCTTTTTTCCCATAACTGCTTTCCTCGGACCTTTCCGCGTCCGTGCATTGGTTTTTGTTCTTTGACCTCTCGCCGGCAGCCCGTAACGGTGTCTTGCCCCCCTGTAACTGCCTATATCTACCAGCCTTTTAATGTTCATAGATATGTCGCGCCTGAGATCGCCCTCAACCCTGTAATCCCGCTCCAATATTCCTCTTATTTTTACTATTTCCTCATTCGTGAGGTCCCTGACCCTCGTATTTGGATTAATGCCCGTCTCGGATAATATCTTCTGTGAAAGAGTCTTTCCGATGCCGAATATTCTCGTTAAGCCAATTTCAACACGCTCATTTTTAGGCAGATCCACTCCGGCAATTCTCGCCAATTTATTCCCCCCTCTATTTAGAGTTTCCTTCTCGGTATTCCCCGTCTGCTATCCGTCTATAACCTAACATTATCCCTGCTTCTGTTTGTGCCTCGGGTTTTCGCAAATAACCCGGACGATGCCCTTTCTTTTCACAATCTTACACTTTGCGCATATAGTCCTGACTGATGAACGAACTTTCATAGAGTTCTCTCGCTTTCCATCTATGGCGTGCAATATCAGCGCCGCTATTTGAATCTGTACGTTATTCTGCCCTTTGTAAGGTCATATGGAGAAAGTTCAACCGTCACCCTGTCTCCCGGGAGTATCTTTATAAAATGCATCCTCATTTTACCCGAAACATAGGCAAGAACTATCTGCCCGTTCTCAAGCTTGACCTTAAACATAGCATTGGGCAAGGGTTCGACAATCTTTCCTTCGACTTCTATGTTATCTTCTTTTGGCATTAACTTGAAATTATAAGATTTTTAATCGATTTTAGTCAATATTCTCGGTTGATCTTCAGTCACAAGCACCGTATGCTCAAAATGAGCTGAAAGCGTCCCGTCGACTGTCACAGTGGTCCAGCCGTCTCCAAGAACCATAACTTCATGATTTCCGGCGTTAACCATCGGCTCTATTGCCAGCGTAATGCCGGGGCGGAGTCTCGGGCCGCGCCCGGGCAAACCGAAATTCGGCACCTGCGGATCCTCGTGAAGCGACCTTCCTATGCCGTGTCCAACAAATGCCCTCACCACGGAAAAACCATGCGATTCAACATATTTCTGAATCGAATGTGAAATATCAGTCACCCTGTTGGCCTTGTTTGCCTGCCTTATGCCAAGGCACAGGGCCTCCTCCGTAACCCTTAAGAGCTTTTCCGCTTCGGCAGTTATCCTGCCGACCCCAAAAGTGCAGGCCGCGTCTCCGTAGAACCCGTCTTTATTAACTCCAATGTCAATGCCGACAATATCGCCCTCCTCGAGCATTCTGTCCGAGGGGATGCCGTGAATCACCTCATGATTGACTGATGTACAGATGCTCGCGGGGTACCCCCGGTAACCCTTGAAAGCCGGCACTGCGTTATTCGACCGGATATAGGCATCCGCAAACTGTTCCAGGGCATTCGTTGAAACTCCGGGAGCCACCATTTCTCTCAGATGTCCAAGAGTTCTTGCGACAATCAGACTTGCCCGGGCAATTTTTTCTATTTCCTCCGGGGATTTCAGTATTATCATCGCCCCGCACGTTCGGTCCCTGCATTTGCGTCCCGCGGGTTTTCCGCCCTACCTTCTTCCTTTGATTCTGCCCTTCTTGAGAAACCCGTCATACGATCTGGTAATCAAATGAGATTCAATCTGTGAAACGGTGTCCAGAGCAACACCCACTGCAATCAGCAGGGATGTTCCTCCGAAATAGAACGGAACATTAAACCTCATTATAAGGATTTCCGGTATGATGCAGACTGTCCCGAGATAAAGGGCGCCCACAAAGGTCAGCCGCGATAAAACCCGGTAAATATACTCTGAAGTCTTCTGCCCCGGTCTGATGCCTGGAATATATCCACCGTATTTCTTAAGGTTATCCGCTATGTCAACGGGGTTGAAAATGATAGCGGTATAGAAGTATGCGAAAAAGAAAATCATGCTGATATAAAGGCTTGTATATAAAATAGTGCCGGGCGAGAGCTGCCCGGCCAGTGACTGCACCCAGGGGATTGCTATAAAACCCGCTACCGTCGCGGGGAACATGATGATGGAAGAGGCAAATATCGGCGGGATTACACCGGCAGTATTTATCTTTAACGGGAGATGGGTTGACTGTCCGCCGTATACCTTTCGCCCGATAACCCGCTTTGCATACTGCACGGGGATCTTACGTTGCCCCCGTTCCATAAAAACAATTCCGGCAACAATAGCCACCATCATGATAACCAGAAAGATAACAAAAAATAGCGAGAGCTCGCCGGCCTGTACTAATTTGATGGTGCTGAAGATCGCCGCCGGGAACCGCGCGACAATACCCGCAAATATGATTAGAGAAATACCGTTTCCAATCCCTCTTTCCGTAATCTGCTCACCCAGCCACATGAGAAATATCGTCCCGGAAGTCAGGGTAATCATCGTCATCAACCTGAAAGCCAGACCGGGATTGTGCACAAACTGGCCTCCTTCCATAGTCTCGAGTCCGACGGCGATGCCATAAGATTGAATGGCTGCTATGAAGACGGTTGCGTATCTCGTATATCTGGTAATTTTCTTTCTGCCGGCCTCTCCCTCTTTTGCAAGCTTGCCAATCGCGGGAATTACAACAGTCAGAAGCTGAAAGATAATGGAGGCGCTGATATAAGGCATTACGCCAAGAGCAAAAATGGCCATCTGAGAAAGAGCTCCGCCGGTAAAAATATCGAAGAATCCCATAAGGGCGCCTGCTCTCTCCGTTAGAAACCTGCTCAGCTCCCTTCCATCTATTCCGGGGGTGGGAATATGAGATCCTATTCTGAAAACGGCGAGAAGAGCTATAGTAAATAATATCCTGCTCTTCAGTTCAGCTATTTTAAAGATATTCTGGAAGCTCGATAGGATGCGCAACGCCTAAATTACCTCTGTCTTGCCACCTGCGGCAGCGATCTTGGCTAATGCAGAAGCACTGAAAGCATCCGCCCTGATCGTAACTGGTCTCTCCAGTGCGCCTTCGCCAAGGATTTTAAGGCCGCTCTTTAAATCCTTGATAATACCTTTATCTAAAAGAATTTCAGGGGTAATTATGTCAATATCCTTGAGGGCGTTTATTTCACGAAGGTTCATGATTGCAAAATCCAGGGCAAAACGGTTTTTGAATCCTCTCTTGGGGATCCTTCTCTGAAGCGGCATCTGACCGCCTTCAAATCCCGGCCCCTTCTTTCCGCCGGAGCGGGCTTTCTGCCCTTTATGTCCCTTGCACGACGTTTTGCCGTGACCTGAACCAATGCCTCTTCCGACTCTCTTTTTTCTCTTTCTGCTTCCGGGATATGACTTTAGTTCGTCCAGCTTCATGCAACCTCCTGCGTCTCTTCCTCAGCCTTGCCGCGCAGCTTCATAACAATATCAGGATTTTTGAGACTCATAAGCCCATGCAACGTCGCTTTGACGGAATTAAACGGATTATGACTGCGAAGCGATTTCGCAACGACATTCTGCACGCCGCCGACTTCCAGTATTGCCCTGACCGCGCCCCCTGCAATAATGCCGGTGCCCTTGGCTGCGGGATTGATAACGACAGTGCCGGAACCAAACCTGCCCACAATCTTATGCGGCAGTGTCCCATCCTTTACCGGAAATCTAACAAGGGATTTTTTTGCCTGTTCGACTGCTTTCCGGATCGCCTCCGGAACTTCCGCGGCCTTTCCCTTCCCGACGCCGACGGTCCCTTCGCCATCCCCCACTACAACAAGCGCCGTGAAAGAAAAACGCCTTCCGCCTTTTACAACCTTGGCAACCCTGTTTATATATACCACCTTATCCCTTAAATTCAGGCCATCCGGATCAATCTTCTCCACATCCCCTCCATCTTAATGAGTTTTCAGTTTTAGTCTTCAGATAATCAGGCGGGATCATCCGAAGCGCGGGCACTGAAAAACGCGTCAGAATTCAAGCCCTGCTTCTCTAACGGCTTCCGCCAGGGCCTTAACAGTTCCGTGATACAGGTATCCGCTTCTGTCAAAGACCACCTGTTTAATGCCTTTGTCCAGAGCCCTTTTCGCAAGCAGCGCGCCCACCTGACTTGCCGCCTGAACGTTCCCTCTATGCGCCTTCTCAGACTGCAATTCCTTGTCAAGGGTCGAAGCTGAAACAACAGTATATCCCTTCGAGTCATCAATCAACTGGGCATATATGTGATTCAGGCTGCGATAGACAGACAGTCGCAGCCTCTCAGGAGTTCCGGATACCTTCTTCCGTATCCTGACATGTCTTCTTTTTCTCGCCTCTTTTTTGTTCTCAGTCAAAACAACCTCCACCCTGTCACAGCACTTTACAGATGCTTATTATTTTTTGCCGGCTTTTCCGACCTTTAGCTTAAGCCTTTGTCCTGAGTACCTGACTCCCTTCCCCTTATACACATCAGGGCGCCTTAATGCATTCAGACTTGCCGCAACTTGTCCGAGCTGCTGCTTATCGATGCCGGCAAGGGTAATCTGAACCTGTTTCTGATCAGTTGAAGCCGAAATCCCCGGCGGCAGTTGAAACTCAATCGGATGAGAATAACCGAGTGAGAGCATAATCTTCCCACCGGAAACCTGTGCCTTGTATCCGACGCCGGAGATGTCGAGAACAATTTTATACCCCTGCGACACACCGGCAACCATATTGGATATGACACTTCTGGCAAGACCGTGGAGCTCGCGCGCAGGCTTTGTTTCCCCGGACCGCGCCACTGAAACGCTCCGGCCATCTACCGCAACGCTTATTTTATCAGGATATGTCCATCTCAATTCCCCTTTCGGGCCCTTCACCTGCACCGCCCCCCCCTGGACCTCCACGGCAATGCCATCGGGTATCTCTATTGGTTTTTTGCCTATTCGTGACATACTATCTCCAATCCTCTACCATACATAACAAATGACTTCCCCGCCAACGCCTTCGCGCCGGCATGTCTTGTCGGTCAGGATGCCCCTGGATGTCGTCAATATCGCCACCCCAAGACCGCCCATTACTTTCGGGATCTCATCCTTGCCTACATAAAATCTCCGGCCCGGCTTGCTAACCCTTCTCAGGCCTGTAATAACACTTTGATTATCCGAATATTTGGGGATAACCCGCAGAATGCCCTGCTTCCTGTCCTTCAATATCTTATAGGCCCTGATAAATCCTTCTTCCTTCATAATCTTTGCTATCTCAAGCTTCATTTTGGAAATAGGCATGTCAACTTTGTCAGATTTAATGCGCATGGCATTACGTATCCTCGTCAACATGTCCGCAATTGGATCAGTTAGCATCCGTTTACCTCCATTAGTGCCCTTCTCACCAGCTTGCCTTAACCACGCCGGGGATATGACCCTCAAGCGCCAGAGTCCGGAAACAAATTCTACAAATACCGTACTTGCGGATGTATGCCCGGGGCCTTCCGCACAATTTACACCTGTGATAACTCCTCACCTTAAACTTCGGGGGCCTTTTGGTTTTTTCTATCATGCAAATTTTTGCCATTTACCACTCCGTTTGCTAAAGTTGTCGATTGTCAGTTTTTATGGACAAGGAACAGCAACCCTCAACAAAAAAACGTCAATTCCTGAACGGCATTCCGAAATAACGCAATAAAGCCTTGCTTTCCTTGTCAGTCTTCGCTGAAGTGCAGAAGACGACATCAAGTCCGTGAACCATTTCCACTTTATCATAATCGATTTCAGGGAATATAAACTGCTCCTTGAGACCAAGGGAATAATTGCCTCGCCCGTCGAATGATTTCCCCGAAATTCCCCTGAAATCCCGTATCCGGGGAAGAGACAGGCTGATGAACCGGTCGAGAAACTCATACATTATTTTTCCGCGCAGAGTGACCTTGCACCCAATCGGGGCGCCTTTTCGCAACTTGAAGGCGGCAATAGACTTCTTCGCTTTGGAAACGACGGCCTTCTGGCCGGTAATCATCGAAAGCTCTTTCTGGGCGGCATCAAGCAGCTTGATATTCTGGATTGCCTCTCCGAGACCGACATTGAGAACTATTTTTTCAATCTTAGGCACTTCCATAATATTCTTATAGGAAAATTCCCTCATCATATTCGGAACAACTTCCTTAATATATTTCTCCTTCAATCTGGGAATCATTGCTAATCCATAACCTCCCTGCATTTTTTACAAGCACGCACTTTTTTGCCGCCCTGCAACGACATAGCGCTGATCCCCGTCGGTTTGCTGCATTTGGGGCAAATCAGCATGACATTGGATATATGCACAGGTGCTTCCTTCTCGATAATACCCCCCTGAGTATATTTTTTCGACGGCTTCATATGTTTCTTGATCACATTGATCTTCTCTATGAGAAGGCTGTCCTTCGAGGGATACACTGACAGCACCCGTCCCCTTTTTCCTTTTTCCCTGCCGCTGATGACTACGATAGAATCGTTTTTCTTTATACCCAACCCCATAATTCTCCTATAACACTTCGGGAGCCAGGGAAATAATCTTTGTAAACTCCTTCCACCGGAGTTCCCTTGCCACAGGTCCAAATATCCTTGTCCCCACCGGCTCGCCCTGAGGGTTGATCAGCACAACTGCGTTCTGGTCAAAACGGATATAGGAGCCGTCGGCCCGTCTCTGCTCTTTCCTCGTCCGCACCACAACAGCCTTTGCGACTGAACCCTTTTTAATATTACTGTCCGGCAAGGCTTCCTTGACGCTTACGACCACCAAATCACCGAGCCTTGCATACCTTCTGTGAAAGCCTCCCAGGACCTTAATACACTGCACTTTTTTAGCGCCTGAATTATCCGCTACCTCAAGCATGCTCCGCAACTGAATCATCTTTCATCACTCCATTCAAACACTATTCTATGACCAGCCACCGCTTCTCTTTACTGAGAGGCCTCGTCTCAATAATTTTAACGGTATCGCCGATCTGACATTTATTGTTCTCATCATGGGCTTTGAACTTTGTCACCCTTTTTACCGTTTTCTTGTAAACAGGGTGCTGGAAAAGATTCGTAACCGCGACAACAACCGTTTTATCCATTTTATTGCTGAGTACTGTTCCTGTGTATATCCTTTTCGACACCTCTACCTCTCTCCTGATGGTTACATTTGAAAAACTTTTTACTTCCCGCTCTTAACCCTCAATTTTTCACTCTTTGCGGTCAACACCCTGGCAATATTCTTTCTTACAGTCCTTATGCGCATAGGGTTCTCTATTTCACCTGTAGCGAGTTGAAATCTCAGGTTAAAAAGTTCTTTCCTGAGGTCATATTCCCTTCGCCCCAATTCATCTGCCGTCAAAGATCTGAGTTCCGATGGTTTCACAGCACCTCCTCATCACGTTTGACAAATTTAGTCCCGACCGGCAATTTATGCGAAGCAAGACGCATAGCCTCCCTCGCTGTTTCTTCCGTCACGCCTGACATCTCATAAAGAATTCTGCCCGGCCTGACAACGGCCACCCAGTATTCGGGGGCTCCCTTACCCTTCCCCATTCTTGTCTCCGCCGGTTTTTTTGTAATCGGTTTGTCGGGAAATATCCTGATCCACACCTTGCAGCCTCTCTTGGCATGACGGGTGATCGCGATTCTTGCCGCCTCAATCTGCTGGCTTGACACCCAGCCCGGTTCAATAGCCTTTAAGCCAAATTCCCCGAACGATACAATTGAACCGCAATATGCCTTCCCGTTCATCCGCCCCTTTTGCATCTTTCTGAATTTAACCTTCTTGGGCATCAGCATGGTATCACCTATACTTCCTTTGATTTACTTTCCGGAAGGATATCGCCATGGTACATCCAGACTTTAACTCCGATAATTCCATATGTCGTCCTGGCTTTTGCAAATCCATAATGTATATCAGCCCGAAACGTGTGGAGCGGAACTCTTCCTTCCCTGTACCATTCCGACCGCGCTATTTCAGCTCCTGACAGTCTTCCGGAACAAGAGATTTTAACTCCAAGGGTGCCGAACCTGAGGGCGGAAGCCACTGATTTTTTCATCGCCCGCCTGAATGCAATCCGTTTTTCAAGCTGAATAGCCACATTCTCGGCAACAAGCTGGGCATCCACCTCAGGCTTTCTTATTTCTTTAATATCAATCGAAACCTCTTTCCCGGTCATTCCCTTCAAATCTTTTCTAAGCTTCTCAACCTCGGACCCTTTCTTGCCGATAATAATGCCGGGCCGGGCCGTATAAATGATTATCCTCATGTTTTGACCGGCCCTCTCAATCTCAATTTTAGGAACGCCGGCATGAAAAAGCCTTTCTTTGAGCTTCTTCCTGATCGTTATATCTTCAAGCAACAGATCATTGTAGCCCTTGGCTGCAAACCATCTTGAATCCCAGGTCTTGATAATCCCGAGTCTGTTTCCTA
Organism: uncultured Nitrospiraceae bacterium; assembly: GCA_964553535.1. Classification (GTDB taxonomy): domain Bacteria; phylum Nitrospirota; class Thermodesulfovibrionia; order Thermodesulfovibrionales; family SM23-35; genus JALHSV01. The sequence continues at coordinate 3,475 of CAZKLK010000019.1, read as the reverse complement.
TCGGATGTGTCTTCTGGCCCAAAACATACCTCCCTATTAACCTTACTCTGATAGAACCAGGGTTATATGGGAAGTTCTCTTTCTGATAGTGTTCGCCCTTCCCATCGCTCTCGGTTCCATGCGTTTCATAACAGGCCCCTGATCGACATATGCCTGAACAATCTTCATATCTTCAGGGTTGACGGCTTTTTTCTGCTCGGCGTTTGCCATCGCAGATTTAAGAAGCTTTGCTATATGCCTTGCCCCCCTGTACGGCATGTGCCTGAGAAAAATCAGGGCATCCCCGGCATTCTTGTGCTTCACAAGATCAATCACTCTCCGCGCCTTCCTTGGCGTTATCCGCGCATATTTCAAAATGGCCCTTGATTCCATGAGAAATCCTCTTTTAACCTTTTGCGGGCGCTGCCTTTTCCGCGCCTGCATGACTCTTGAAAGTTCTGGTTGGTGCAAATTCCCCAAGCTTGTGACCGACCATGTTCTCCGTTACATATACCGGAATAAATTTCCTCCCGTTATGTACCGCAAATGTGTATCCGATAAAATCAGGGATAATTGTTGACCGTCTTGACCATGTTTTGATAAGTTTTTTTTCGCCGCTCTCTATCATGAGCTTAACTTTTTTCATCAGTTTTTCATCAACAAACGGGCCTTTTTTTAAGGATCTCGCCAATCTATTTCCTCCTCTTGATAATTAACCTGTCGGTTCTCTTATTCTGCCTCGTTTTAACGCCTTCGGGCTTGCCCCACGGCGTGCACGCCGGCCGGCCTCCTGAAGCCTTCCCTTCTCCGCCGCCAAGGGGATGGTCTATCGGATTCATAGCAACGCCTCTCACAACAGGCCTTCTACCAAACCATCGTATCCGGCCGGCCTTGCCGTAAGAAATATTTTCGTGATCAGGGTTGCTGACCTGGCCGATTGTCGCGCTGCAATTCAAAGGGATAAACCGCACTTCACCGGATGAAAGCTTGACTTGAGCATACTTGTCTTCCTTAGCAACAAGCTGGGCCGATGTTCCCGCGCTTCTGACAAGCTTTGCCCCCTGTCCGGGCCTCAATTCGATATTATGAATAAACGTTCCCAACGGCATATCGCCCAGCGGCAAAGAGTTTCCCGCCTTTATCTCCACGCCCTTTCCCGAGACAACCTCGTCGCCGATACGAAGTCCGGCAGGCGCAATAATATATCTCTTTTCACCGTCTTTGTATTGAAGAAGCGCGATCCGCGCTGACCTGTTCGGGTCATATTCTATTGTTCTTACCCGGGCGGGGATTCCCGCCTTGTCTCTCTTAAAATCAATTATTCTGAGAGCTCTTCTGTTTCCGCCGCCCCTGTGCCATACCGTAACCTGACCGGCATTATTTCTGCCCCCTGTCTTCCCAAGAGGCTTTAAAAGTGACTTTTCCGGAATATCCGTTGTGATTTCAGCAAAGTCGGAAACCGATTGAAACCTCCTGCCCGGAGATGTAGCATTATATTTTTTTATTGCCATTTATGCACCTTCAATAAAATCAAGTTTCTGCCCCTTTTTAAGGGTTATGATTGCCTTTTTCCTGTCCGGTTTCTTCCCTATGAACTTCCCATATCGTTTCCATTTGCCGCGGTCAGCGAGTGTAGCCACGCTTTCCACCTTTACGTTGAAAATGCTCTCAACGGCTTTTTTTATCTCGAGCTTATTGGCATCCTTTGCAACCTCAATAAGTATCTTATTATGCATCTCTTTGAGACTGCTCCCCTTTTCCGTAAAAAGGGGCTTTCTGAGTATCGTATAAATATTCTTCATGATCCCCTACATTTCCCCTAATTTGGCAAATGCTTCTCTTGTCATGAGAAGAATGTCCGGCCTGAGCACATCATAAGTATTCAGATCCATGTATCTTGTTACCGCAACCCCCGGGATATTCCGGACAGAAAGCGCCACGGCATCGTCGTGCTCCGGAAGAACGATCAGCACGCTCTTCTTATCAATTCCCAGATTTCGCAGCATCGTCAGCATATCTTTTGTCTTCGGATTCTCCATAGAAACAGAATCCACAACCACGATTTCATTTCCGGAGAGCTTCTCACAAAGCGCTGTCATGAGCGCACGCCTTCTCACCTTCTTCGGAACCTTATAGGAATATCCTCTTGGCTGCGGTCCGAAAATCGTACCACCGCCTCTCCATATCGGCGACCTGTTGCTCCCCGCCCTGGCCCTCCCGGTTTTTTTCTGCCGGTAAGGTTTCCTGCCGCCTCCGCTCACAAGCCCCCTGGTCTTCGTAGCGTGAGTGCCCTGTCTCTGGTTTGCAAGGTAATTAACGACAACCTCATGCAGAATAGCTTTTTTTGACGGGCCGCCAAATACGTCCTCGCGCAGGGTCATCTTTTCAATAATCCTGTTGTCCCTGTCTTTTATTTCTACTTCCGGCATATCAATATTCCTTCCTGATCTCGATTATTGAACCGATTGCCCCCGGGACTGCCCCTTTGATCAGAAGGATATTCTGATCAGCTTTAACTTCGACGATTTCAAGATTTTTGACAGTCACCCTCGCTGATCCCATATGTCCGGGCATTTTCTGATTCTTCCAAACCCGCGATGGGAATGAACTGGCGCCAATCGAACCCGGCGCCCTGTTGAACATCGATCCATGGGACCCCGGACCGCCGGCAAAGTGATGCCTTTTCATAACCCCCTGGAATCCCTTGCCTTTCGATACCCCTGACACCGAAATCCTGTCACCTCTAATAAATTTGTCGACAGTAATAAATTCACCAACCTTCAAACCGCCAGTGGGAAGTTCCCTCAGAAGTCTGTAAGACTTAACGCCCGCCTTTTTAAAGCTGCCTAAAACCGGCTTGCTGACTTTCTTATCTTTTACTTCTGAAAACCCTATTTTAACCGCCTCGTAACCATCATTGTCCAAAGTTTTTACCTGAACGACACAACACGGCCCCGCTTCAACCACGGTGACCGGACATGCTCTCCCATCCTCCAGGTAAATCTGCGTCATCCCAAGCTTTTTGCCAAATATTCCTAACATTTAAACATCTCCATGTTAACCCCTAATTCCGCATTATGCCCATTCGCCGCATTGACAGCTGTCATAACTTGATTTCCACGTCCACGCCTGCCGCAAGCTCCAATTTCATAAGCGCGTCAACAGTCTGTGGAGTTGGATCAACAATATCGATCAGTCTCTTATGAGTCCTGATTTCAAACTGCTCCCGGGATTTTTTGTCCACGTGAGGAGACCGGAGAACAGTCACTCTGCTTATTCTTGTCGGCAATGGTACGGGACCGGCTATCCTTGCTCCGGTACGTTGAACGGTATCCACAATCTCCTTTACCGATCTGTCGAGTATCCGATGGTCATAGGCTCTTAATTTTATTCTGATCTTCTGGTTCACTTTGTTCTCTCTTTATGTAAACTAAGTAATCTTTGAACGTTCATTTACTGGACAACCTCTGTGACAACACCCGCGCCAACGGTCCTC
>CAZKLK010000018.1:0-19122 GCA_964553535.1 uncultured Nitrospiraceae bacterium | reverse complement strand
AGGGGCAGATAGCAAGGAGATGAGCGAAATGCAGACGTATAGATGCACCTCTGCCGTGTCTATTTCTTTTTAATGTCTTAGTGTTTATTATCGGGCCGTCATTCCGGCGGTGTGTTGAGCCGGAATCCAGTGACTTTGCTTTTCTGCGCTCAGGAGGATTCCGGCCTCGGCTTAGTCGCCATGAGATGCCCGCGCAAAGAAGTCGCTGGATGCCGGATCAAGTCCGGCATGACAAATTGACTTTTATAAAGACCTGTATGAACGGTTTTCAGGTGTTCACTTTTAATTCATAAATTTGATGAAAACAGTTCACTTTTAATTCGTTGATGGCAATGAACGAAATCTTGACTTTAAGCGCAAGCCTCTGCTACATTTAGTGGGACAAGGCCACGAAGGCTAAGGTAGAGACCAGGAGGTCTGAATAGCTTTCGCGGCTTTTTTGTTTGCCGCGGGGAAGGAGGGTCTATCAGGGCAATCTCCCGGGCTCGGATTATAAAGCGCGCAGACAGCGAACTGCGCTCGCGATGACAGCTGCAACGCCATTCGGCATCTCGATAATAATGAAAAAAGGAGGTCATAACATGAAAACTCTGCGGCGGAAAATTACGGCAACCTTGCCCTTGTTTATTTTCATAATTTTTGCAGCGCCTCCCGTTGTCCTGCCTTATGATATCAACGAAAAACTTTCTGTTGAAGGCATGTTGACCGGAGCATATCAGTACGGTGATTTCGATGCCGGGGGTGTCAGAGACGCCGGCAGAGGCTCTCTCGTATTCGATCTGGGCGTGAATTTTCATCCGACGGGAAATGACGAATTTCAGCTGACCCTCAGTTATGCAGCCGGAAACGGGCTGAACAGCATAACCCCGTTCTCACTCACGTCTTACGCGGACGACCTTGAAGACGATCTGAAGGACATCAACGGCAGGAGCAGGGACTATCTGTTGGAGGCATGGTATAAACATACCTTTAAACTTTACGAAGACGTGACGTTGGGGCTTACAGGCGGAATCATCGACGCGACCGCGTATATTGACGACAACAATTTCGCGAACTGTGAGTGCAGCCAGTTTATGAATGAAGCCTTTGTGAATCACAGGAACGTCAACCTTCCTTCATATGACCTTGGGGGAGTCGTTGAATTGAACGTCTCCAATTTTTCGATCCGGGCTCTTGCGATGAACACAAAGTTCGAATCCGGCGATGACGAATTCACAAATTACAATTATTACGCCCTGCAGGCAGGATACAAACTTGCTGCTGCTGTAGGAGAAGGAAACTACAGGCTGTACGGATTTATAACGAATGACCGTTTTCAGTGTCCGGAAGCAGGTAAAAAGGACAACCTGCGGGGTTTCGGAATTTCAGCGGACCAGAAACTGGGAGACATCGTTGGTGTTTTTGTGAGGGCAAGCTGGCAGGACGACAAGGCAGTTATCGACCACGATAAGGTCTACTCCGGCGGAATAAATATTAACGGCAGTCTCTGGAAGAGAGAAAACGATGAAATAGGGATCGGGCTTGCATATCTTGATGGCGCACGCGCCGCGGATATTGACCGCTCAACTGCTTTTGAAATGTATGCGAAGTTCAGTGTAACGGAGTTCAGCGATGTAACTGTTGATATCCAGTATATGAAGGATAAATTGAAGGACGAGGCCGACAGGGAAGGATTAATATACGGCGTCAGAATGAATGCATACTTTTAATACAGCGGGAACTCCCCGCGCTCCCGGCGAATGGTTCTTAACAGATTTCGATCAAAAAATTCCTTGAAGCTCTGCTTCGGGGCAGCTCATAAAAATAGGAGGAGAGAGAGTCATGAGAAAAAGTATTTCGACTATAGTATTCACGGCGATTGCCTTATCGCTTTCATTCTCTCTGTCGTGGGCGCACTTCGGGATGATCATTCCGTCGGATGACATTGTGGAGAAGACAGATAAAAAAACGGTTTCGCTGTCAGTCAAATTCATACATCCGTTTGAGGGGCAGTACATGAATATGGAAATGCCGAAGTCATTTGGCGTCATGGTTGACGGGAACAAACAGGATCTGCTGAAGACCCTGCAAAAGAAGGACGTCAGGAAGTTTACCACATGGGAGGCGGTGTATCAGATCAAGAGCCCCGGAGATTACGTATTTTACGTCGAGCCGTCGCCATACTGGGAACCGGCGGAGGAAACATTCATTGTTCACTATACGAAAGTAGTCGTGAACGCCCTCGGCATGGAAAAAGGCTGGGATGAGGGAACGGGGCTGAAAACGGAGATCATCCCCCTGACGCGTCCTTACGGACTGTGGGCGGGCAACGTGTTTCAGGGCGTTGTTAAGGTAGACGGAAGACCGGTGCCGTTTGCCCGGATTGAAGTGGAGTATTATAATGAAGGCGGCAAGATAAAATCCCCTGCTGAACCTTATGTCGCGCAGGCAATCAAAGCCGATCAAAACGGGGTCTTTACCTACGCGATGCCGAGGGCCGGATGGTGGGGATTCGCGGCCTTAAACACCGCTGACTTTACATTGGCCCGTGAAGGAAAAGAATATCCTGTCGAAATCGGCGCGGTAATCTGGGTGAGAACAAGGGATATGAAATAGCGTGCATATATCTGAAGGAGTATTATCGGCGCCCGTGCTTATAACGGGCGCCGTTCTATCCGCGGCCGGCGTTGCCGTGGGTCTCAGAAAAATGAGCTATGAACGCGTTCCCGAAGTGGCGGTTCTCTCATCCGCCTTTTTTGTTGCCGCCCTCATTCATGTCCCTATCGGTCCGTCCGCGGCGCATTTGGTATTAAACGGCCTGCTCGGGCTTCTCCTCGGATGGATGGCGTTTCCGTCAATACTGGTAGCGCTGACGCTTCAGGCGCTCTTGTTCCAGTTCGGCGGATTTACGGTGCTCGGGGTCAACACTCTGATTATGGCGGCTCCCGCTCTCCTCGCATATTTGCTTTTCCAGCCTCTTTTAAAGAAGAGGAATCTTTCCATGGCAGGCGCGGCGGGCTTTTTCTCCGGGATGACCGGCATAGCAGCCGGCTCTTTTTTGATTGCGGTTGCGCTGATCACTACGGGCGACAGTTTCACTAATGTGGCGAAGGTCATTTTTATCGCCCATGTGCCGATAATGATTATTGAGGGCATTGTGACGGCGTTTTGCGTCGTCTTTTTGAAGAAAGTAAAGCCGGAGATACTGGAGGTCAGCAGATGAAACATCGGCGTCCCGTTTTAAATCAATTGGCGTGCTTTGTCCCGGTGACGGCTGGTTTGCTCCTGTCGTTCTTTCTCCTTCCGCAGGCTGCCGGGGCCCACAAAGTGAATATTTTTGCATATGCGCAGGAGTCGAGAGTGTATGCCGAAGGCTATTTCGTCGATGGCACGAAGTGCAGGAACTCCGTCATTGAAGTCGTGGACGCCGGGACAGGGGAGAAGCTGCTTGAGGGTAAAACAGACGCCAACGGACAGTTCTCATTCGACATCCCCCGCGCGGCGTCATTAAAGCTTATTCTGCACGCGGGAGCGGGGCATCAGAGCACATATCTTCTCACCGGGGAGGAGATCGGAAAAGCGATGCCCGGGGACAAGAAAAAAAGAGATCAGTATGACAGGCCGGAAAGGGAAGAACCCGGGCAAAGACCCGTGAAAAGCGGGCAGTCCGCGGAAGCTGATCAGTGGCCGCGCGCTCCGGTGATATCTGATGATATGGAGGAGATTATCGGGAAGGTGGTGGACAGCAAACTCCAGCCCGTCATAAGGATTCTCGCTGATATTCAGGAGAAAAGTGGGAAGCCGGGTCTGACTGAAATTCTGGGCGGGATCGGATATATAATCGGCATACTCGGCATTATCGCCTATTTCAAAGGAAGGAGATCGGACCGCAAATCCTGAGCCCGCGATATGTTAACCTATGACCGCGGCTGCTTTATTTCCGCTCCGTTATTGAACCGCTATGCACCTTGAGGAATTTGCAGAGGGGACGTCGTTCTTTCACCGCCTTGACCCGCGCGTGAAGTTCATTGCATTCATGCCGTATGTGTTTGCCGTCGCTCTTATGGATGGAATTAAAGCCCCCGCTCTTGCGCTGCTGATTTCGTCATGCATGATCATGATAACGCGGGTGGATATGCGAAAACTGTTCAACAGGCTTGCCGGCGTCAATATTTTCATACTGCTTCTCTGGCTGTTCCTGCCGTTCAGCTATCCCGGAGAAGAGGCCTTCCGCGTCGGTCCGCTGACGGCAACCCGGGAAGGGCTGCTCTTTTCGGTTACTATAGCGCTTAAGGCGAATGCCATCGTTCTGGCGACAATCGCAATTCTCGGGACGTCGGAAGTTTTTTCCCTTGCCCATGCCCTCGTCCATCTGAAGGTGCCCGCCAAACTCGTCTATCTCTTTTTCTTTTTTTACCGTTATATCAGCGTGCTGCATGACGAATACACAAAGTTAAGGAGGGCGATACTTGTGCGGGCTTTCCGGCCCAAGACCAATATGCACACATACAAAACGTATGCGTACCTCGTCGGTATGCTCATTGTAAGAAGTTATGACCATTCCCGGAGGATTTATCAGGCGATGCTTTGCAGGGGATTCTCCGGACGGTTTCCGATAATCGCGCATTTCCACATGCACGCCGGGGATTATCTCTTTGCCGCGTGCATGTTCTCCATAACAATCGGCATGATGGTGTTTTCATACAATGCAAAATAATCGCATTTTGAAAATCAGTGATTTGCGCTTCGGATATCAGGATGAAAAGGAAGTATTCCGCAGTCTCAATTTTGACCTGACCGCGAAGGAGCGGGTAGGGTTGGTCGGGCCCAATGGAGCGGGCAAAACCACGCTGTTTCATATCATTATGGGCTTGCAAAAACCGTTGTCGGGGAGCGTAGAGATATTCGGCGGGATCAGAAGGACCGAGCATGATTTTACTGAGGTAAGACAGAGGGTCGGGTTCCTCTTCCAGGAATCTGATGACCAGCTTTTCTGCCCGACGGTCGAGGAAGACATCGCGTTCGGACCGTTGAATCTCGGCAAAACACACGGTGAAGCCCGTATGATCGTCAAGGAGACCTGTGAGAAATTAGGCCTCAGTGGTTATGAGAAGAGAGTAACGCACCGTCTCTCAGGGGGTGAGAAGAGGCTTGTCGCCCTCGCCACTGTCGTAGCCATGCAGCCCGACTTCTATCTTCTTGATGAACCGACGGCGGGGCTTGATGAGCCTACCACGGGCAGGTTTTTGGATTATCTGAAACGTTATGCCGATACCTACATAATCATTACGCATGACCGCGACCTGCTTTCGCATGCTGTCGATAAGGTTTACCTTTTGACTGACGGAACTTTGAGGCTGATGTGACGGCAATTATTGAGGCGGCATCCGTTCATGAATCATTGCAGGTTTATTCCGCGGGACGGCCCCGGTAAAAAAGGTTTTCAGAAGGACAGTTCGAGCGACATGACCCTGAAGAAACTCTTGCGGTGAATAGGGCAGGGCCCGTGGCGCCGCAGCAGGTCAAGGTGCTCGCGCGTTGCGTATCCCTTGTGTTTTCTGAAATTGTACTCGGGATATTGTTCATGATACACGAGCATGATATTGTCTCTTGTGCATTTTGCGACGATAGAGGCGGCGGCGACGGACGCGCTGACGCTCTCGGCTCTTACGGGCGATTGTTGTGGCATTGGAATGGCGGGGAGTGACAGCGCGTCGATAACGAGCATGTCAGGAGCGACTGAGAGATTTCCTACGGCATTCGCCATTGCCTGCCTTGTGGCTTTCAAAATGTTCAGGCGGTCAATCTCATCCGGTTCGATAATGCCGATTCCGATATCCGCCGCGAGGGAGCGGATTAAAGAGAATATCGTTTCCCTTTCCCTTTCAGGTATCTTTTTCGAATCCCGCAGTCCGGCAATTGAAACACCCTTGTCCAGGACGACAGCCGCTGCAACCACAGGTCCGGCGAGCGGGCCCCGGCCGGCTTCATCAATGCCCGCGACACGGCGGCATCCGCGCTTTCTGAGAGATTGGTCATACTGGTAGATATCCATGGCGGGACGCCCTTCATGAATGAAGGCGGGCGTCTTATACGCCTGTTTCAGCCGTTGCCGCCTGAGCCCCGGCAGGCCTCGGTCCAACAGCGGCGCGCTCCCGCTCTTTTTCCTTTATCTTGGCTGCCTTGCCCTTCTTGCCCCTGAGATAGTAGAGTTTTGCCCTTCTGACCTTGCCTCTTTTGAGGACGTCTATCTTGTCGATCGACGGAGAACAGACGGGAAAGACTCTCTCCACGCCTACTCCGAAGGATATTTTCCTCACCGTGAAGGTTTCCCTCGTTCCCCCTCCGCGTTTTGCGATGACAATGCCGTCAAAAGGCTGAATCCTTTCCTTGTCACCCTCGATAACTTTGACTGAAACCCTGACCGTATCGCCGATTTCAAAGTTTTTCAAATCTTTTTTGAAGCCTTCCTCCACCGCCTTTATGAGACTCATGACGATTCCTCCTTTATTTCCCGCACTATTCTTTGGTCCTCTTCGCTGAGAACCTGCTTCTCAAGAAGATCGGGGCGCCGCTTGAGTGTTCTGAGCAGAGCCTGCTTGCGCCTCCATCTCAGGATATCTCTGTGATTGCCGGACAGTAAAATTCCGGGAACCGCGAGCCCTTTGCAATCAGGGGGCCTTGTATAGTGCGGATAATCGAGTATCCCCCATGAAAAAGATTCCGTCTCTGCGGAATGCTCATCGCCGAGCACTCCGGGCACCAATCTGGCAACGGCATCTATTATAACCAAAGCCGGCAATTCTCCGCCACTTAATACGTAGTCGCCTATGGAAATCTCGTCATCGGCGAGAGCGACCCGCACCCGTTCATCGATAGCTTCGTATCTGCCGCATAGAAAAACGAGCCGCCGGGGTTCACGTGAAAATTCTTCCGCCATACTCTGGTCAAACTTCCCGCCCGCCGGGCTCAGCATGATGACCCTTCGCCGCGATTTGTCGGGGGCTATGGTTTCGACTGCCGCGAAAAAAGGCTCCGGCTTCATAACCATTCCGGAACCGCCGCCGTACGGGTAATCGTCGACGGTCCTGTGCCTGTCTGTCGCGTAGTCCCTGAGATTGTGAACATTTGCCCGGATGAGTCCGTTCTGAATTGCTTTCCTGATAATCCCCTCGCCGAGATACGCGTGAAAAATGTCCGGGAATATCGTCAGAATGTCGCATTTCATCGTTTATTCGTTTTTTGGAATCCAGCCCGCAGCCCGCGGGAATGAAAGTCTTTTTTTATCCGGAAAAAATAGAGCCTCCCTTTGCAAACGGTTCAGACACTAAATAAGGGGTATCAGGAATATCGTCTTTCCTTCCACCCCTTATCGATCGCACGGCATACGGGATGCAAATCAATCCCGTATGTAAAAATATTGCGCTATTCGAGAATTTCGAGCACGCAGCGCTTTCCGATCTTCGTTCCTGATGCGCTCAGAATAGTTCGCATTGCCCGCGCTGTTTTCCCCTGTTTTCCGATAACCTTACCAAGATCACTGGGCGCCACCCTCAGCTCGAACACCGTCGTTTTTTCGCCGTCCACCTCGGCAACACTAACCTCTTCGGGTCTGTCAACCAAAGCCTTCGCCATTTTTTCAACTAAGTCTTTCATGATCCACCTCCATGCGAGTTTGGACCGCTTATATGCCGGCCCTTTGCATTAGCTTTTTAACGATATTGGTAGGTTGCGCTCCCTTTTCTATCCACTGCTTGACTTTCGTCTGATCGAGATTAAATTCCGAAGGTTCTTTCAGCGGGTCGTATGTTCCGAGTATTTCAATAAAAGGCCCGTTCCTTCTCGCCCTCGAGTCAGCCACAACAACTCTGTAAAAAGGTCTCTTATGAGCTCCCATCCGTGAAAGTCTGATTTTGACCAAAACATCACCTCCTTAAAAGTCAATAATTGTAATATATTGCCGCGAATAAAGTAAAGCTCAGGAGATGTTTGATTTCTAAGGATAAATTCCGTTATTATCTCAGGTATGGATATCAAAAAATCGCTTGATGAATCTGCCCGCTGCATCATGAATACATATGCGAGATTCCCTGTTGTTTTCAGGAAAGGGCGCGGGATGAGGGTTTGGAGCGCCGACGGCAAGGAATACCTCGATTTTGTTGCGGGCGTTGCGGTGAATATACTTGGCCACTGCCACCCGCGCATAGTGGTTGCGATCCAGAAACAGGCTCAGCGGCTGATTCATGTATCAAATTACTTTCATGTCGAGCCACAGATAAAACTGGCGAAGATGCTTGTCGAGCATACCTTTGCCGATAAGGTATTTTTCTGCAACTCAGGCGCCGAAGCCATAGAGGCGTCGATAAAACTTGCGCGCAAGTATTCAGTGGAGCAGGTTCATCCGGACCGGTTCGAGATTATCGCCGCGCATAATTCATTCCACGGAAGGACCCTCGGGGCATTAACGGCAACCGGCCAGGAAAAATTTCAGAGGGGATTCGGGCCCCTGGTGCCCGGATTCAGACATGTTCCCTTTGATGACGTCGGTGCGCTGCGGGAGACTGTCAGCGAGAAGACCTGCGCCATTCTGCTCGAGCCCGTTCAGGGGGAAGGAGGAGTGAGAATCCCCGCCGATGATTATCTCAGGGAAGTCAGGTCTTTGTGCGATGAAACAAAAGCGCTGCTGATCCTGGACGAGGTGCAGACCGGCATGGGCAGGACGGGCAGGCTGTTCGCCCACGAACATGCCGGAATCGCGCCCGATATAATGGCTACGGCGAAAGGCCTTGGCGGCGGGGTTCCGATTGGAGCAATGCTTTCGACTGAAAAAGTCGCCGCCGCGTTTCAGCCTGGCAGTCACGCGTCGACATTCGGCGGCAATCCGCTTGTATGCGCTGCCGGAGTAGCGACGCTCGATGTGGTTCTCGAAGACGGCTTCGTTCTTGATCAATGCAGAAGGATGGGCGCGTATTTTCTTGAGAGGCTTGAGCTTGTCAGAACGCAGTTCCCGGAACTGGTCAGGGGAGTCCGCGGCAGGGGCTTAATGATCGGGTTGGAACTTGCGGTTGAGGGCGATGCCGTCGTGCGGGCCTGCTTCGAAAAAGGATTTCTGATTAACTGCACGGCGGGCAATGTGCTCAGGTTTATTCCGCCGCTGATAGTTCAGCGGAAGGATATCGATAATCTGACCGACGCCCTGCGGGAGATTCTATCGGGGATGGCGTAGGCGCGGAAATGAAAAGAGACTTTTTGACCGTAGCGGACCTGTCTTCACAGGAGATCGATTGCATTCTGAGGAGGTCAATTGCCTTTAAGTCCGGCGGGGACGCGAATGCGTGTCCGCTGATCGGAAAGAGCATCGGCCTTATCTTTGAGAAGGCGTCGACGCGCACGCGGGTATCATTTGAGGTGGGCATTTACCAGCTTGGCGCCCGTAGCATTTATTTGACCCCGAAAGACATACAGATCGGAAGAGGAGAGACTATCTCCGATACGGCAAAGGTACTCTCACGCTATCTCAATGCAATTGTCATGAGGACGTTCAGTCACAATACCGTGAGTGAAATGGCGAAGCATGCCTCCGTGCCCGTGATCAACGGCCTCAGCGACCTGCATCATCCCTGTCAGGCCCTTGGCGATTTAATGACGATTATCGAGAAAAAAGGAAGCCTGAGGGGTTTGCGGCTCGCGTACGTGGGAGACGGGAATAATGTTGCCAATTCATTAATCGAGGCGGCGTCGATTATGGGAATTCAGCTTTCCATCGCCTGCCCCGGAGGATATGAACCAAAGAATTGGCTTCCGGTCCGGTCGCAGGAATTGCCGGGCCGAGGCATTACGGTAGTGCGAAATCCGGAAGATGCGGTATCGGGAGCGGATGCGGTCTATACCGACGTCTGGGTCAGCATGGGGCAGGAAGAGGAGGCGGAGGCAAGGAAAAAGCGGTTCTCCAGGTATCAACTGAACAGCAGGCTTCTTTCATTTGCCAGCCCCGACGCGATTGTGCTCCACTGCCTGCCCGCGCACAGAGGCGAGGAAATCACGGATGAGGTAATTGACGGCAGGCAGAGTGTTGTTTTCGACCAGGCGGAAAACAGGCTGCATACACAGAAGGCGCTTCTGGAATTCCTACTGACCGGCAAGCCATGCTTTTAGCGTGATGACGCGATCCTTTTTGCCATGTGTTTTGCTTGCCGCCTTCTCTCTGTTCATTTTTGCGGCCCATGCGCAGACTTCGGAAGCGGGGAGCCTCCGCGTGGAACTATACCCGAAGACAATCAGTCAGGGGGACGCATTCGCCGTTAAAATTACGGGAGTTAAAAATTCCATTGTCCCCGCCGCCACGGCGCTGAAAAGGGAAATCCGGTTCAGCAGCTGTGGAAAAGGATGCTTCATCGGCATCGGCGCGGCCGGCATTGATGAGAAGGCCGGCGCCTATCCGGTAACTGTCAGGGCGGGCAAACATCACAGAAAGCTGAATTTGACGGTCAGAAAAGGCAGCTTCCTTACGACCTCGATGACGCTCCCGGAAGAAAAGGTGACCCTGAGCCCCGCTGACCTGGAGACGGTCAACGAGGAGAACAACCTTCTGAAATCTATTTTCCTCGCGGCATCCGAAAGGCTGTGGGAAGGATTCTTTATAATTCCGCTCGACGATAAGATTACGACCCCTTTTGGAGCTAAACGAATAATGAACAGGACATGGACAAGCGTCCACCGCGGGGTCGACATCAAGGGCCCGGAAGGGGCGGCAGTGAAGGCATCGAACAGCGGCAGGGTTGTCCTGTCCAGAAGTCTTTTCTTCGGCGGGAATACCATCGTCCTTGATCACGGGCAGGGGATACACACGGTCTATATGCATCTTTCAGACATGAAAGTCAGCTCCGGCGATCCGGTCTCGAAAGGCGATGTGATCGGGCTTGTGGGGTTGACCGGCAGGGCGACCGGCCCTCACCTCCACTTCGGGGTCAAGATAGCGGATCTGTCCGTGAATCCGCTGTCATTGCTGCAACTAAAACTGTAATCGCGGGGTTCCGCTCTTTGTGCCGGCGCCGGTTTTATGATATGGTATACCACGAACTGCGGCGCTGACGCACTGGGAGGAAGGCGGTAATGACCTTACAAGTATTGAAGAAAATTCTCCTCAGCTTTGTCATGACAATCGCTCCCCTTTTGCCCTTTTCTTCCCCTGTTTTTGCCGGGGAGGTTGTTGAGATTGCCGTCAAAAAGGGAGATTATCTGATTAAAATAGCGGAGGAGCACCTTGAGGACCCGCGCCGGTGGAGCGAGGTCGCCCGTATCAACGCCCTAAAAAATCCTGATCTGGTCTACCCCGGGCAGATTCTTGCCGTGCCTCTCGGGCTTCTGCGCGGCATCCCGGCCGACGGTGTGGCGGCATTTGTCCATGGCGATGTGAAAATGAAGGCCCGGGGCAGTCAGGAATGGATTCCGGTATCTCTTCACGACCGCGTGAAAGAAGGAAGCGTCATACGGACAGGCGACACGGGCGCCGTGGAAATTGTTTTCGATGACGGCGCTTCCTGCCTGCAAAGATCGAACACCGTCGTGGGATTTCTCAGCATCAGAAAGAAGGGCGCTGCCTATGAACAGAAGCTGTCGCTTGAGAGGGGCAGGACGATTACGAGGATACTGAAGGCGACAGGCCGTGAGCCGCGGTTCCGGATCGAAACGCCTTCGGCGGTCTGCGCGGCGAGGGGAACTGTTTTCAGGGTCTCGGTTGATGAGAGTGATCACACCCGTTCCGAAGTATTGGAGGGAAAGGCTGAAGTCGAGGCCGTGAAGAAAAAAATGATGGTTTCCGAAGGCGAGGGCGCCTTTGTCAGAAAAGGCGAACCCCCGGCGGGTCCCAGAAAACTTCTGCCGCCGCCGCGCCTCGGTGATGAAGATATGTTCTTTAAGGCGCTGCCGGTTCGATTTGCTTTTGAAGCCGTCGAGGGGGCTGAATCGTACAGGATAACGGTGACGGGGGATATTGACGGCAAGGAAATTGCCTATGATCGCGTGGCGGGTCGGGACCGGGAAATTGAAATCCATGGTCTGGAAGACGGGGTCTATTTTCTGCACGCGCTCAGCATCGATGAAATGGGGTTGGAGGGTTTGCCCCCGTCTCCCCTGAAGATTCGAATCAGGGTGAACCCTTTGCCGCCGTTTATAACTCTGCCGGTCAGCGGCGCCGAGTACAGGGAGAGAGCAGTGCCATGCAGCTGGCTCTCGGTCGGCGACGCGGCTGCCTATCGGGTGCAGATAGCGCGGGACAAGGGATTTCAGGAGATAGTTGACGGAGCGCCGGCAGTCTCCGGGAACTCCTACAAGACCCGGCAGCTCGATTACGGGAGCTACTTTTTCAGGGTCCGTTCAGTCGCCGCGGACGGATACGAGGGAGACTGGTCGGATATCATTCCTTTTGTGGTGGCAACGCCTCCGCCGACTCCGCCTGTGGATCCTCCTCATATGGATAAAAAGGAAGTGCGCATAAGATGGCAGGATATGGGAGCGGGACTGAACTATCATTTTCAGATGGCTGATGACCATAATTTCAGCAATATTTTGATCGACATGAAGACAGAGAAGCCGGAAGCTGTCGTGCAGAAACCGGAAAAGCCCGGAACGTATTATGTCCGTGTGAGCGCGATCGATCCGCTGGGGTACGAAGGAGCGTTCTCCAAACCGCAAAGTTTCACCGTAAAGCATAAATTTCTTCCGTTTTTTCTCGGCGGTTCCGCTGCGCTTGGAATAATATTCGTACTTTTGCCCTGAACCCCGGTCATTCATGAAATTGCATCTAACATACAAGAGCGTCCTGCGGTATGTTCTCCTGCTCTCCCTTGGCGTCGCCTTCATCCTTTTTTCCGATTACCTCGGCTTTTTTGAAGGCGTCGACCTCTATCTCTATGATCTCTCTTTCAGAATCAGGGGCTCTGCGGAGGCTGACAAAAGCATCATCATTGCGGCAATCGATGAGAAAACGCTTGAGGCGCTGGGGAGGTGGCCGATCGGGAGGCGCTACTACGCCGAAATGCTCGCGTCCGCCGGCGACGCGAAGGTTGTCGGCATCGATGTCATAATGGCGGAGAAGACGGACGATGATGATATTCTGAATGCCGCAATGAAAAGACACGGCAGGGTTGTCCTGCCTGTTTATATCGAGAGCGGGATGAAGGCCTCGCATCCGGTTGAGACGCTTTCCCCCGCAGCGGACGGCCACATCCATGTTGAGCAGGGAATCGACGGCGTTATCAGAACAGTGTTTCATACCCTGCGATACCGCGACGCAGTGTTGCCGTCCTTTGCATCGGCAATTTACGGCCTTGCGTATAAGGCTGTGCCCGGCCGGCAAAAGGCAGCAGGCGCATCTGCCGGGAATTCTTCGGACGTCGCCATACTTCAGTCAGAGCCTATGCACATAAATTATGCCGGACCCCCGGGAACTTTCCCTCATCTTTCCCTCATTGATGTTATAAACGGCAGGTATCCGGACGGCATTTTTCGCGATAAAATCGTTCTTGCCGGCGTCACGACGCCGGGAATTGAGGAGCGGATGCTGACCCCGTTTACTCAGCACAGGGACAGGATGGCAGGGGTTGAGGTGCATGCGAATATCCTGAACAATATGATTGCGAAAAGCGACATCCGGTTTATCAACGAATGGGTGCGGCGGTTTGCCGCGGTTGCCGCATCGGTCATCTTCTTTTTTCTTTTCATTCGCACCAATGAGAGAAAAGCGGCCGCGCTTTATTTGGGGGGCCTCGCTGCCGTTACCGCGTCGGTGTTCGGACTTTTTTCGCTGTCGCAGGTTTGGGCGGCCCCTGCAATCATATATGTTTCACTCACCTTCATGTTTTTGATTGCGCATGTCGTAAGGCTCGAAGAGATGGGGACTCTGCTTTCAATGGCAAACGAGGAATGGTACAGGACATTTAATGATATCAACGATGCGATTATCGTGCATGATTGCAATTTCACGGTAGTGCGGGCGAACAGGGCTGCCGGCGGGATTATCGGGACGCGCCTCTTTGAACATATAACCATCAAGTGCAGGGAGCACTTCATGGTCGGGGGCAACCGGGATTTCTCCGCGGTCCCGCAGGCCGGAGCGGCGAGCCTGAAATCAATGGAGATATTTGACGCCCTGCGGAACAGGCATCTGGAGGTGCTGACCATGCCCCGTCTCGACGGGAAGCGGCTGACCGGCGTCATACAGATCATAAGGGATATAACGGAACGCAAACAGGCGGAGGAGTCGATCAGAAAAAGCGAGGAGCAGCTGCGCAATCTCACTGCCTACATCCAGAAAGTGTCGGAAATCGAGAGAACCAACATCGCCCGCGAAATTCACGATGAGCTTGGTCAGGCGTTGACTGTTCTTAAAATAGACCTTTCTTATATAAGGAAGCGGTTGCCGCCTGATTATGCGGCGCTGCTCGAAAAAATCGACGCAATGTCGAAAATAATTGACAAGACCATTACGACAGTTAAGAAGATTTCGACGGATTTGCGGCCGGGGCTGCTGGATGACCTTGGTCTCTCGGCGGCTATCGAGTGGCAGGCCGAAGAGTTTGAAAAAAGAACCGGCATCGCGTGCAAAATATCCATTGAGCCGAAGGACATCTCGTTCGATAAAGACCGGAATACGGCGCTGTTCCGGATACTGCAGGAGACCATGACGAATATAGCGCGCCACGCCGAGGCGACGGAAGTGATGATAAGTCTGCGCCTGAACGGCGATCAGATTGAGCTGGTCGTTCAGGACAACGGGAAAGGCATACGGGAGGAAGAGATTGCCGGTTCACAGTCATTCGGTCTCATGGGACTTAAGGAGCGCGCCGTAATTTTTGGCGGGAGCGCCCTCATTAATGGAACGCCGGGGCTGGGAACTACTGTCGCCGTCAGAATCCCTGCGGAGGATTTGCAAAAAACCTTATGATCAGGCTTCTCATAGCGGACGATCACGCGATTTTTCGCGAAGGATTGAAACACATCCTTGAAGAACACCCCGATATTGTCGTTGAGGGTGAAGCGGGGAGCGGGCAGGAAGTCCTCGACATGGTATGGAAGAATGAATACGACCTGATTTTGCTGGATATAGGCATGCCGGGCATGCCCGCGCTCGAAGTCCTGAAGCAGATGAAAGCTGAAAGGCCCCGATTGCCCGTTCTTGTATTGAGCATGTATCCCGAGGATCAGTACGCTGTGCGTGTCATCAGGGCGGGAGCCTCGGGATATCTTACCAAAGAGAGTGCGCCTGACGAGCTGATCACGGCGATACGAAAAATCACTGCCGGAAGAAAATATATCACCCCTTCCGTTGCGGAGAAACTGGCAGACGAGGTTGAACCGGACGCGGCGAAACCGCTTCACCATTCGCTCTCCGACCGTGAGTTTGAAGTATTCCGGCTGATTGCTTCCGGACGAACTGTCAAGGAGATTGCCGATTCCCTTTTTTTGAGTGTCAAGACCATCAGCACATACAGGGCCCGCATTCTCGAGAAGATGAAGATGAAGACCAATGCGGAACTTATGCATTACGCCATGAAGCACAACGTGCTTTAGCGTGAAACAGGCGGCAGGCACCTTTGGCGCCGCACACCCTCCATTTCGCTTCTTCCCGCCCGTAGGTTTTTATCCTACAAATTAATAAGCGTTTTTCCTACAGAAAAAAGAGCGGTCTGCCGATATTTTCCCGCCGGACAATATGAAAGAATAGAAGCGGTATAAATGGCATGAAGATTCTTATAGCTGATGACTCGGGAGCAGTAAGGGAACGCATCAAACTCCTGCTGTCGGACATTGAGGACGTTGAAATGATCGGAGAGGCCAGAAACGTGGGGCAGGCTATGGAACAAATCAGGCAGTTGATTCCCGATGTGATTATTCTCGACATCAGAATGCCGGACGGCAGCGGAATGGATGTGCTCAGACACATCAGGAAGCGGGGCGGGCTGCCTGTGGTCATAATGCTGACAAGCTACCCCCACCCGCAGTACAGAAAGAGATGCATGGAGGCCGGTGCGGATTTCTTCTTCGACAAAACCGAGGAATTTGAAAAAGTCGCCGAGGCTGTGAGCGGCTCCCTTAAACAGCCGGGATGCGACGCCGCTATTTTTTAATCAAAGAATTTCCCGGTGCCGTGCACCGGGGCGTTCACATAATCCCATCGCCACTTGAGGGAGAGGGGAGAAATTAAATCTTCCGCGGCTTGCTGCGGGGTAATTCATTAGAAAAGCGGGGTGTTGATATGGTTGCGGATATATTGGAAGTTGAAGACCAGGAGAAGGCGTTGAATGAATTGGAGAATGAGGCTGCCGCTCTGAATCCGAAGCGCGGCAGGCTTAAAAAATGCAGATTGTGCGGGATGAGCACATATCAGAAAGAAGGGCTTTGTGTTCTTTGCAAGAGCGGCATCAGGGAGGCAGGCGAAGCCCTCCTGGCGGGTTAGGCTGTGAAAGCATTTAAGGAGAATATTTTTTTGCTGTAAAACGTGACGGGCAGACATGCTGAAAAAACTCTCACAACTTTGCTGCGGGAGGTGGTGAAGGGATGCATCCTGAGAGAGAGCGGGATATTTTCGCGGAAATTATCAGTTCCTTCAGGCGGGATCATACGATCCCCGGTCATGAACTGAATGAGCCGGCGGCGCGGACGGATGACCGCTGGGAACCCCCGGTTTACCCGTTTGAATACGACGGCGATGACGACGCTGACTCGCCGCATGACGATCATCATGACGCCCGGGCTGAAGGCGTCAATGAACTGAAATATGACGGAACGGCGGGTCTGATCCGGGCGTATTTTCATTCACTGGGCGATATCGTCATCCTGACGCGGGAAGAAGAGAGAGCCCTGTCGAAAATTCTGAAGGACGGAAAAGATATGCTGTGGGAAAGCGTAACCTCAATTCCGTTATATAAAAAAGTCGAGGCGAGTTTCGGCGCACTCGAGCCTGATGATGAAATGTCCCGGGAAGAGGATCAAAAAAGAAAGATCATCGACGCGACTATCAGGCTTTCCGAGCAGATGATGGGCGGCGGCGCGCATCCGCCGTTCAGCCGGAGTCCGGTGGGATTAGATGACGGCAACTGCGCCTGCATGGAGGAGGCGGAGCGCCGCTATAAGAAAATAGCCGCGGCGCGCGATATTATTTCAAAAGCCGAGCACGCTCTTATCACCCATAACCTGCGGCTGGTGGTTCACGTCGTCAAGCGGTATGCAGGACGCGGGCTTTCCCTGCTTGATCTGATTCAGGAAGGCAATATCGGGCTTATCAGAGCGATCGAAAAGTTTGACTACCGGAAAGGTTTTAAGTTCAGCACCTACGCGACGTGGTGGATACGGCAGGCAGCTCTCCGGGCGCTCATTGATCAGGCGAAAATGATCAGGCTTCCCGTTCATATGATGGATCTCTACAGCAAGATCGTAAAAGTGTCGAGGGATATGGCGCTGGATCAGGGGAGGCAGCCGGACAAGGAAGAGATTGCGGCGCGGCTGCGAATGCCTGTCAGCAGGATACAGGAGATCATGCTGGCGGTTCAGGAACCGGTGACGCTTCAGATGCCGGTCGGGGACGACGACTCAACGCTGGAGGATTTTGTCGGTGACGGCGCCCACCTGTCTCCGTATTCTCATGTTGAGAAGAATATGATGTCGGCCTATCTGCTGAAAATTCTTCAGACGCTGAAACCGAGGGAGGAAACGATTATCCGTATGAGATTCGGGATCGGATTTGACAGAAATTACACGCTCGAGGAAATCGGAAGACATCTTTCCATAACCCGCGAGCGGGTCCGTCAGATTGAGATAGCGGCCATCAGGAAGCTCAGGCACCCGAAGAGGAAAAAGCTGCTTAAACACATGGCGGAGCAATAGGCCGGCCGTTGTTTATTTGCGGCCGCTGTCATATGGCGAGCCGCGCGGATGACATCAGGTGAACGCTCAGATAAAAAACACCCGCGATCAGCGCGGCAATGAGCAAAATCACAAGAAGCAGCCGCGGCCTGCGCCACAGCAGGTACAGGAGAACGGCGGCGATTACGAGGGCCGCAATCAAATTCTTCTGAACGAAGATGGTTATGCTGGCGGCAATAGCGCTCAGGGACATTCGGCTCACCCTCCCTGTCTCATGACCCGAAAAATGCAATTGACGTAAAACGCAACAGGCGGACACGCTGAAAAAATTCTCACAAGCGGAATCCGGCGCGTCAAGTCCGCAATTTGCCTTGAATAAAAAATGCCGCTTGTCATGACAATCAGCCGCCTGCAAAGGTGCCGCATGATGGCTTTTTCGTCACATCCGCCTGTCCCCGGCTGCATTTTCCCGGTTGTCGGTCATGCTCATCGAGCCCGCCACCCGCTTACTGCAATGCCGCGGCAAAAGCGGCGTTTCAGTCAAACACCGAATGGTAGTGCAGGTACAGGATGTGCAATTGATAGAGCACGACCGACGAATAGATGATTATTGAGCATGACAGAGCGGCGTTTGAAAGACGGAAATTTTTAAAGATGCAAAAGATAAAAAGAGAGACGGCCATCAGCAGGTATTTGACCCAGAAGAACGGCAGGTGCCCGTAATCCAGCCAGAATGCCATAAATGGATTCAACTCAACTACGAGATTCTCTTCTACGAGCAGGAGCGTCAGGAAACCGTCCAGCAAATTCAGAATGAGGAGAGCGATGATCGCGATGAAGATCGGGGTTCCGTATGCGTCGACAAAAATATGTTTTCTCCGGTCATGCGCCCTCCTCACAGTCACGCGCCGGCCGCCGGCGATCGCGTAGCGGCTGAATAAAGGCGTTGGTTTTGCGCGCCTGTCCGTCTGGCGCCATCCGTTTTCTTCAGGTCTGGTTATCATATTTATTTTGCCCGGTTTGGTTTGAGACGGCGTCAGCAGCAAACGGTCGCTCACAGTTATTGCTTTCGGGGAACTGATCTGCCGCCGGCCTTAGATGTAAGGCAGCTAAATCCCTCCGCTCTTTGTTTGAAGAGCGGCAGGAGATTGACAGCTTGCGGAACAGCAGTTCCCCGGACCGCTTGCAAGAAGCGCTTCTCACTCTATATTACAAATTCATTGCCGTCTGTCAAGAAGGAAAATGCCGGGTGCCATTTAAGAATTAAAAGTGAACCGTTTT
>CAZKLK010000017.1:0-19565 GCA_964553535.1 uncultured Nitrospiraceae bacterium | reverse complement strand
CACTTTTAATTCATAAATTTGATGAAAACAGTTCACTTTTAATTCGTTGATGGCATGGGTATTTATAGATGTTGACGATGTCCGGCTTATTGTCTAAACTTAAGATACTTTGATTCATCGCCGGTAATATGTGAGGAGATGCCATGATTAAGTATTCGGTCAGGGAAGTGGTGGAGCAGGCTGTTCAGGCGGAGAAGTTAGGGCAGGAGTTCTATATGAAAATGGCGGAAAAATTCCATGATAAGGCTGAATTAAGAAAACTCTTTGAACTGCTTGCGGCCCATGAGATAAAGCATGGGGAGAGCTTCGCGGAACTGGGAAGTCAGTTGAAGGATGAAAAGCCCGAGGGCTGGGATGAGGTGGCCCTCTACCTCAGAGCGGTTGTCGATTCGGAGTTTTTTCTTGGCAAGGACAAGTGTCTGCCCTCCCTTGAGCATGTGAAAACATCATCAGAAGCGATTGTTTTTGCCTTGTGTTTTGAACGCGAAACGCTGCTGTATTACTATACGCTTCGCGAGGCGCTAAAAGAGAAGGATATTGTCGATGCGATAATCCGGGAGGAAAAGAGTCACATCGTCTGGCTGAATGATCTTAAGCGAAGTTTCATGTAAATGCGGTGAATAAAATTTAGCGGCAGTATTCAGTGGACTATTCCATCAAAATATGCGGTGAGGCGGGACAGGGTATCCAGACCATCGGGGATACGCTCGCAAAGGTATTTTCACGGTGCGGGTATCATGTCTTTGCCCATCAGGATTATGAATCCCGCATAAGGGGCGGCAACAATTTCTACCAGATCAGGTTTTCAGACAAACCGGTCACGGCCTCGAAGGAACACATCGATATCATTGTCGCTTTCGACGGGGCAAGCGTCACGCTTCATGGGAGCGGCCTATCGGAGGGCGGACTGCTCGTTTTCGACTCATCTGCCCCGGAACCAAAATACGACGATGCACGTTTTCTGGGCATACCTTTCTCCGATCTGGCGCTTCAGCACGGCGGAAAGATCATGGCAAATGTTGTGGCAACCGGTTCCGTGCTGGGCATGCTGGGAATTAAACCGGATATTTTCGACGGAATTATTCGTGATTCCTTTGGCAGAAAAGGGGAGGAAGTGATACAGGCCAATCTGAATGCCGCGCGGGCCGGCCATGATTTCGCACTTCGCAACTGTCCAAGATGCTCATTTAATCCGTCACCGTCAGGGAGTCCCATGGCCCTGATATCCGGCATAGCAGGCATAGCGCTTGGAGCTATAGCTTCGGGATGCAAATTCTATGCGGCGTATCCCATGACTCCCTCAACCGGGATTATGAATTATCTTGCGGGGAAGGCGCAGGAATACGGGATTATTGTCGAGCAGGCGGAAGACGAGATAGCGGCAATTAACATGGCGATTGGGGCTTCTTTCGCCGGAGTTCGCGCAATGACCGGAACGGCGGGCGGTGGTTTTGCCCTTATGGTTGAAGGTCTCTCCCTTTCCGGCATGACGGAAACGCCGGTGGTCATTGCGCTCGGTCAGAGGCCGGCGCCCGCCACCGGACTTCCGACAAGGACGGAACAGGGGGATTTGCTTTTTGCGGTGCACGCCGCACACGGAGAGTTCCCGAGGGTTATATTTGCGCCGGGCTCTCCTGAACAGGCGTTGTATCTGATGAACAAGGCTTTTGATCTCTCGGAAAAATATCAGATACCCGCTTTGGTGTTGTTTGACCAGTATCTTGCGGATTCAGTGTGGACATACGAGGGACTGAACATTGCGAAACCCGGTTATTATGATTACAGGTTGAGAGGAGCGGCATTGAAGCAGTTCCGGAAGTACAAGCGGCACGCTTTTACAGAAAACGGCGTGTCGGCATTCGGCATCCCCGGTGATTCAACCAACCTTGTTGTAACCGACAGTGATGAACATGATGAGGATGGACACATCATTGAGGATGCAGAGACCAGGGTGAAAATGGTTCAGAAGAGATTGTTGAAAAAGTTGCCTGTTCTCAGGAAGGAGATTGAACCGCCACTGCGATACGGCAGCAGCAATCCGGATATCGTCCTTGTCTGTTGGGGTTCCCTCTATGGTATTGTGAGGGAAGTTATCGATTTCCTCAGGCGTGAGGAAAAAGTTGCGATGCTGCATTTCAGCCAGTTATATCCCTTCCCGTCAACGGACGGGTTTGACTATCTCTCATTCCTGAATGGAAGCAAACTGGCAATCTGCATAGAACAGAATGCTTCCGGGCAATTTGCCCGGCTTTTCAGGACGGAAACGGGGTATCAGTTTGCCGGCATGATCGGCAAATATGATGGCAGGCCTTTCACTGTTGAAAATCTCATTGGCGAAGTGTATGCCCGTTGCGGAAGATTATAAAGGACAGAAGCCGGCATGGTGTCCCGGATGCGGCAATTTCGGGATACTCAGCGCGTTTAAGGACGCGATGGCTGAACTTAAAGTCGAGCCTCATCAATTCACCATTGTATCCGGTATAGGTCAGGCGGGGAAATTCCCCCACTATGTGAAGTGCAACACGTTTAACGGTCTGCACGGCAGAACACTTCCCGTGGCAACCGGCATCAGACTTGCGAATCATGAGATGCTGGTCATTGCTGTTGCAGGCGACGGCGACTGTTACGGTGAGGGCGGCAATCACCTTATTCATGCAATCAGGAGAAACATCAATGTTAAACTTTTTGTGCATGATAACCAGATATACGGCCTCACAAAGGGGCAGCCGTCTCCCACAAGCATGGAGGGGATGGCAGCTAAAAATCAGCCTTTCGGCGTTTTCTCGGAGCAACTGAACCCTTTGGCGCTTGCGATTGCCCTCGACTGCAGTTTTGTGGCCAGAGGCTTCGCGGGAGATCAGGCGCATCTCTCTGAAATTATGAAAAGCGCGGTGCCGCACAAGGGATTTGCGCTTGTCGATATCCTCCAGCCATGTGTAACATTCAACAAGATAAACACATATGAATGGTACCGGCGGCGTGTTTATCGTCTTGACGCCGGATACGACCCTGAGGACAAAATCAGGGCATTTCAGAAGGCGCTGGAATGGGGAGAAAACATTCCGACCGGAATTATTTTCAGAAATCACCGCCCCATTCTTGAGGAAAGGATTCCGGTTATAAGCGGCACGTCCCTTATAAGGCAGCAGTTCAAAATGCCGTTAACAGGGGATATGCTGAAGGAATTCTACTGACCCTCACCGCATTTTTAGGGTTTAGCCTGATACTGCGGCGTTGGCGCGTGCCCCGGCTACCCCTGCCACAATACGGCGGCATATTTCTGAAAGTTCGACTGCGATATTCGGAATAAGCTTCCTGTTGTCTCTTTCCGTACAAGAAAAGCTGCAACCTCTGGAACAGAAATTGCTAATAAATAATGTGGACTTCGAACATAAAATAATGCCCAAATCCAGCGATAAGAATTGTCATTGCGAGTGCAGCGAAGCAATCTCGTCGTATGAAAGGAGATTGCCACGCACCTTCCGGGTGCTCGCAATGACGCGTTTATCAATCGGTCGAGATAGTTATCGCCGGATTTGGGTATTATATGACTCAATATCAATTTTTTGTGATAAGTCTCACTATATTGAATTTGCATTATAAGTTACTATAAAGTGGTTATATTACAAAAATATGGTTTAGTCAATATAAAGTAATGGTTAAGGTGATTTGGGCATTTTTAAAACATGGCGGCTAAATTAGGGCAATTACTGATTACAGCGCAACTGATAACCGAGGAGCAGCTGCGGGATGCGGTGAGTCTTCAGCGGAAGGAAGGCGGGAGGCTTGGGGCGAATCTGGTCAGACTGGGGTATCTGAGCGAGGAAGGGCTGGTGGGTTTTTTAAGCAGGCAGTGGGGGGTGCCGGCGATCAACCTGTCCGATTACAAGATTGACCCGTCGGTATTGAAGCTTGTTCCTGCGGATGTAGCGCGGAAGTATTTTATAATTCCTGTAGCGCGGGTAGGCGCGACATTGACGATAGCGATGGCTGATCCATCGAATGTATTTGTGATCGACGATGTAAAGTTTATGACGGGGTATAAAGTTGAGGTTGTTGTATCGGGTGAGAGCTCGATACTGCATGCCATATCGGCGCATTACCGCAACGGCGGAAGCGCCCCGGCGGAAACGAAGAACGCCACGTCAAAAGTTCTTGTGGCAAAGGATTATACCTTATCGGATGGTGAATTTGCCGGAAATGACATGCTTGCATCGCATGATGACGGGATGACGATAGATGTTGATGCATTCAATAAAGTTGTGGGCGAGGCGTTGGGTGATATCGAGGTTGTGGATGAGAGGGATGAAGAAACCGCACAGGAGGTTGAACGTCCTATTGTAAAACTCGTGAACGGCATCCTTATCAACGCGATAAAGGAACGTTCAAGCGATATCCATATAGAGCCTTATGAAAATTCACTCAGGGTCAGGCAGAGAGTTGACGGCGTGATGTATACGGTCATGAATCTGCCGGTAAAAATTAAAAGCGCCGTAACGTCAAGAATCAAAATTATGGCGAATCTTGATATAGCTGAACGGAGGCTGCCGCAGGACGGCAGGATTAAACTCAAGCTCGGAAAGAAGCGGGAGGTTGATTTCCGGGTTTCCACAGTGCCCTGCCTCTTTGGCGAGAGAACTGTTCTCAGGCTGCTGGATAAATCAAGTCTCCAGGTTGACCTGACAAAGCTGGGATTCGAAGAGGAGACTTTGCAGGACTTTATGCGCGCTCTCGATAAACCTTACGGCATGATACTTGTGACCGGACCAACGGGCAGCGGCAAAACAACGACGCTTTACTCCGCTCTCAATTATCTGAATAAAATAGGGGTCAACATATCAACCGCCGAAGATCCTGTTGAATATAATTTCCATGGAATAAATCAGGTGCATGTGAAAGAGGAGATCGGCCTGACGTTTGCCTCAGCCCTCAGGTCGTTCCTGAGGCAGGACCCCGATATTATCATGGTCGGTGAAATACGTGATTTTGAAACGGCTGAAATTGCGGTAAAGGCTGCGCTGACCGGCCATCTTGTATTGAGCACCCTTCATACCAATGACGCGCCAAGCACTATCAGCAGGCTGCTGAACATGGGTATTGAGCCGTTTCTGGTTGCGGCCTCGCTCATTCTCATAGCGACGCAGCGGCTTATCCGGGTGCTGTGTCCGTCCTGCAAGCAAGAAGACAGGATTTCCGTCCCCGGCCTTATGGAAATAGGCTTTTCCCGGCAGGAGGCCGAGGGGTTGACATGCTACAAAGGGAGGGGATGTCCCGAATGCAATAATTCGGGGTACAAAGGAAGGCTGGCCCTGTATGAGGTTATGCCTCTTAATGATGAACTCAGGAGCATGATTCTCGAGGGCGCTTCGGCCGATGAATTAAAAAAGACGGCGGTCAGATCGGGGATGCGAACGCTGCGGGTGAGCGGCCTCGCCAAGATAAAAAAAGGAATCACATCCGTCGATGAGGTTCTGAGGGTGACGTTCGGTGATTAGCATTGCGGGCAACTATTGTTCGAATTCCGGGGAATTGTGCTTTATGCTCCGGATCTTGAGAAGCGGATATGCGTTATGGCGGCTAAATTAGGGCAATTACTGATTACAGCGCAACTGATAACCGAGGAGCAGCTGCGGGATGCGGTGAGTCTTCAGCGGAAGGAAGGCGGGAGGCTTGGGGCGAATCTGGTCAGACTGGGGTATCTGAGCGAGGAAGGGCTGGTGGGTTTTTTAAGCAGGCAGTGGGGGGTGCCGGCGATCAACCTGTCCGATTACAAGATTGACCCGTCGGTATTGAAGCTTGTTCCTGCGGATGTAGCGCGGAAGTATTTTATAATTCCTGTAGCGCGGGTAGGCGCGACATTGACGATAGCGATGGCTGATCCATCGAATGTATTTGTGATCGACGATGTAAAGTTTATGACGGGGTATAAAGTTGAGGTTGTTGTATCGGGTGAGAGCTCGATACTGCATGCCATATCGGCGCATTACCGCAACGGCGGAAGCGCCCCGGTGGAAACGAAAGACGAAACGGCAACATCCATTAAAGCTCAGGATTTTACTTTTACAGCAGATGATCTGCTCGATGGGGACATCGGAGTTTCTGATGACGGGGTGATGGTCGACGTTGACGAGTTTGACAAGGTTGTCGGCGATGCGCTTGACAGTATTGAGGCATACACGGGACAAGATGACGCCGCCGTCACCGAGGTCGATGAGCCTATTGTAAAACTGGTCAACGGCATTCTGATAAACGCTATAAAAAGCGGCGCCAGCGACATCCATATAGAGCCGTATGAAAGATCACTGAGAGTCAGATACCGTGTTGACGGGGTGCTTTTCAGCGCCATGAATCTGCCGCTCAAAATCAAGAATCCGATAACATCGCGCCTTAAGATTATGTCCAAACTTGATATCGCCGAGCGGAGGCTTCCTCAGGACGGGCGCATCAAGCTGCGGCTTGGAAAGATAAAAGAGATCGATTTCCGCGTTTCGGTTCTTCCCTGCCTCTTCGGGGAAAAAACAGTGCTCAGAATTCTGGACAAGTCAAATCTTCAGGCTGATCTCACCAAACTGGGGTTTGAAGATCACGCGTTGCAAAAATTTATGGATGGGCTGAACAAACCATACGGAATGATTCTTGTCACAGGGCCCACCGGAAGCGGGAAAACCACGACCCTGTATTCGGCCCTCAACTATCTGAATAAGCCCGGCATTAATATCATGACTGCCGAAGATCCGGTCGAGTATAACTTCCAGGGAATGAATCAGGTGCAGGTAAAGGAAGAGATAGGGTTGACTTTTGCTTCCTCTCTAAGGGCGTTCCTGCGGCAGAGCCCTGATATCATCCTGGTAGGCGAGATTCGTGATTTTGAAACGGCCGAAATTGCGGTAAAAGCCGCATTGACCGGGCATCTTGTCCTCAGCACGCTTCACACCAATGACGCCCCGAGCAGCATCAGCAGACTCCTGAATATGGGCATCGAGCCGTTCCTTGTTTCGGCGTCGGTTATTCTGATTGCCGCTCAAAGGCTCGCCAGAAAAATCTGCCCGGCCTGCAGAGAAGAGGAAAAATTTCCGGTTGCTCCCCTTGTGCAGCTCGGATTCTCAGAGGAGGAAGCGCAGACTGTTTCCTGTTACAGGGGGAGAGGTTGTCCGGCGTGCAATAATTCCGGATATAAGGGAAGAATAGCGCTGTATGAAATTATGCCTGTCGGTCAGGATATAAAGGAGATGGTGCTTGAAGGGGCCTCTGCGGACGAGATAAAAAGGACCGCGGTCGGATCGGGAATGAAAACCCTGCGGATGAGCGGCCTGAACAAGGTGAAAGAAGGCGTTACCTCAATAGAGGAGGTCCTCAGGGTGACGTTTGGCGACTGAATGAGGCGGAGAGCGGGAGATGGCGCGAAGCAGTTATTAAAACTGATGACAAATACCGGAATAAAGCGGGGGTAATAATGGCGACACTTTATGATATGCTGAAAATTATGGTCGAGAGAAATGCGTCCGACCTCCATCTGACAACCGGAAGTCCTCCGAGGCTGCGGGTTGACGGGAAACTGGTCAATATGGATCATCCGCCGCTCACCCCTGCCGATACGAAATCTCTGTGTTACAGCATTCTGACCGACGCCCAGAAACACAAGTACGAGGAAAACAACGAACTTGATCTCTCCTTCGGCGTGAAAGGACTGAGCAGGTTCAGGGCTAATATCTTCATGCAGAGGGGCGCAGTGGCGGGGGCGTTCCGGACCATACCGTATGAGATCAGGAGTTTCAGGGATCTGGGCCTTCCGGAAATCATGAATGAAATTGTCAAGAAACCGCGGGGTCTGATTCTTGTGACCGGGCCAACGGGAAGCGGGAAATCAACGACGCTGGCCGCAATAGTTGACAAAATAAACTCCGACCGGCATGAGCATATTATTACGGTCGAAGATCCTATAGAATATCTCCATTCGCACAAGAAGTGTCTGATCAACCAGAGAGAGGTTAATGCGGATACGTTTTCATTCAAGGCCGCGTTGCGGTACGTTCTGAGGCAGGATCCCGATGTTGTGCTTATCGGCGAGATGCGGGACCTTGAGACGATTGAAGCGGCTTTGACGGTTTCAGAAACCGGGCACCTGACGCTTGCTACGTTGCACACCAATTCCGCCGTGCAGACCATGAACAGGATCATCGATGTTTTTCCGCCTCATCAGCAGGAGCAGATAAGGGTCCAGCTGTCCTTTGTCCTTGAGGGCATACTGGCGCAGCAGCTCATCGCCAGGAAGTCGGGAAACGGCAGGGTGCTTGCTGTCGAGGTGTTGGTTCCAAACCCAGCGATAAGAAACCTGATCAGGGAGGATAAAATCCATCAGATTTACTCAATGATGCAGACTGGTCAGGCAAAATTCGGCATGCAGACGATGAATCAGTCCTTGTATGATCTCTATTCAAGACGGCTCATATCATATGATGATGCAATAGGGAGATCGCCGATGCCTGAAGAATTGATTGCTCAGATTCAGAAGGGTATGCCGGAGACCCTAAACAGAGGGAGGGCGTAAAATGGCAATGCAATTTCAATGGTCGGGCAAAACTGTAAGGGGCACGGTTGAATCAGGGGAGATGGCGGCGGCGACACGGGAAGATGTCATCGCGGTACTGAGGAAGAGAAACATAACGGCAACGGTAGTCACGGAAAAAACAAAAAAGGGCTTCCTCGATAAGTTCTCGTTGGGAGGCAAGGTCAAGGATAAGGATATTGTCATTTTCACCAGGCAGTTCGCTACGATGATTGACGCGGGCCTTCCGCTTGTGCAGGCGCTTGACATTCTGTCGTCACAGGTGGAAAACAAAAAGCTCGGCAAAACCCTGTCGGAGGTGAAGAACGATGTTGAGTCGGGAGCAACGTACGCTGACGCCCTGAGAAAACATCCGCGGGTCTTCAGCGAGCTTTACGTCAATATGGTGGCGGCGGGCGAGGCCGGCGGCATTCTCGATACCATCCTGAACAGGCTGGCAAGCTATATTGAAAAAGCGATGAAACTGAAGAAGAAAGTCAAGGGCGCCATGGTTTATCCCGCCGTGGTAACGTCGATTGCTGTTCTGGTTATTGCCGTAATAATGATATTTGTCGTGCCGACTTTTTCGAAAATGTTCGCGCAGCTTGGCGGGACCCTTCCGCTGCCTACGCGTTTGATCATTAATATGAGCAATTTCATCGCCGGCATAGGCGGCCTGATGGTTGCGATAGGATTTGCAGCCTTTGTCGCGTTTATAATCCAGTTCCGAAGAACAGAGAAGGGCAAATACATTACCGACAGACTGCTGCTGAAGCTCCCCATATTCGGCGCGCTCATCAATAAGGTTGCGGTTGCGAAATTTACGAGGACGCTGGGCACCCTGGTCAGCAGCGGTGTGCCGATACTCGACGGACTTGACATTACCGCCAAGACTTCGGGGAATAAAGTCATAGAGTATGCCATTACGGATGTGCGAAAGGGTGTTGTCAGCGGGAAAACACTTGCCGAACCAATTATGAAAGCAAAAGTTTTCCCTCCCATGGTGACCCATATGATAGCTGTCGGGGAATCGACCGGCGCACTTGACGCGATGCTTGCCAAAATCGCCGATTTTTATGACGACGAAGTCGATTCGGCCGTCTCAAACCTTACGGCGATGATGGAGCCGATGCTGATGGTCTTTCTCGGCGGCACCGTCGGTTTTATTGTTGTGGCCATGTATCTTCCAATATTCAAGCTGATTACTCTGATTAAGTAGCATTTGGATGTCTTCGGGAAATGACGGCAGCCTGAAAAAAAAGATTAAGGCCCTGATCTTTTTCAGGTGCCTGATTATCACTCTTTTTTTCGGATCGTCTTTTTTCTTTGCGGATTCAGCGCAGCCGATCCGGAGCCCGTCTTTTTATTATCTGATCGGGACTTTTTATTTTCTTACGCTTATCTATTCAATCCTTCTGGGAAAAATCCGCAACCAGTTCCTGTTTGCTTATGCCCAGCTCATTCTCGATGTCATGTCGGCGTTGCTTCTCATATATATTACCGGCGGAGTGCACAGCCTGTTTTCCTTTTCACTCGTGCTCATAATCATTGCTTCGGGAATCGTTCTCAACAAAAAAGCGGGATTTGTCATCGCAACCCTGAGCAGCATCTCATATGGAATCCTTGTGAATCTTCAGTTGTATGAGGTGCTTCCCGTTATCCCGCCCGGTTTGTCGAAAGAACCCGCATCTCTCTATAAGCTGTTTGTCCATGTCATTTTCTTTTATCTGACGGCGTACCTTAGCGGATATCTCTCTGCGCGCCTCGAAAGGACGGTCCGGGAACTCGAAAAAACCGATATGGATCTCCGCAGTCTGGAGCTTTTCAATAAGGAGGTGATCGAGAGCCTGCC
Source organism: uncultured Nitrospiraceae bacterium (assembly GCA_964553535.1). Lineage (GTDB taxonomy): Bacteria > Nitrospirota > Thermodesulfovibrionia > Thermodesulfovibrionales > SM23-35 > JALHSV01. The sequence goes on along the minus strand of CAZKLK010000017.1, from coordinate 9,168 downwards.
AAGCGGGCTGTTCACCGTTGATATGTCGGGCAGGGTGCTGCTCTTCAATTCAGCCGCCGAGAGGATAACCGGCAGGCTGAGAAACTCGGTGGTGGGACAGAAGATCGACCTGGTCATGCCGTTTTTACAGTTTCCGTTCACGGAAGGACGCAGGGAGGAAATCATACCGTCGGACGGCGCGCAGAAAATCATCGGCATAACCATCTCGCTGCTGAAGGGCATTAATCAAACCCCTAAAGGATTCATTGCCGTTTTCCAGGACCTCACGCAGATCAAAAAACTTGAGGATGAAATAAAAAAGAAGGAAAAAATGGCGGCTATCGGGGAGCTCTCTTCCAATATTGCTCATGAGATCAGAAATCCGCTCGCTTCGCTGAAAGGTTCCATTGAAATGCTCAGGGAGGATGCGGTGAATCCGAATTCCAAGGAGCGTCTCATGGACATCGCCCTGAAGGAGATGGAACGGCTCAACCACATAATAACCGATTTCCTCACTTACTCGCGGCCAACCCTGCCGGTCTTCCAGACATTTGACATTCGGGAGCTCCTTGATGAAACCGTTGAACTCCTGCAGAATATCGATCACAATAAAGGCCTGATATTCTTTAGAAAACACTACAGCGGACCGCTGCTCGTCAATGCAGACCCTCAAAAAATGCAGCAGGTGTTCTGGAACCTGGGGCTTAATGCCGTAGAAGCAATGCCGGGGGGCGGAGAAATGTCGATTGACGCTTCAGGCACAGACGACGGCATAGCGATAAGCTTCCGGGATTCAGGATGCGGCATTGACGAGAAAAGCCTCGGAAAGGTCTTCTATCCGTTTTTTACCACAAAGGAGCGCGGAACGGGGCTTGGTCTTGCGATAGCATACCGGATTATCGATGAGCACAACGGCAGGATATCGGTTAAGAGCACCTCTGGCATTGGCACTGCCTTTGAGATTATACTACCAGCGGCAAATGAAAATGCATAAGGGCAAGATACTCATTATTGAAGATGAAAAAAGCATGCGGGAGATCCTTAAAATTCTTCTTGAAGGGGAGGGATACGATGTTTTGACCGCGTCGGACGGGCTTATGGGAATGGCAAGTCTCGATAAGGATATTTTCGACCTTGTTATAACCGACGTAAAAATGCCCAAAGCCGACGGTTTTGAGGTGCTCAAAAGGATTAAGGGTATCGCGCCTGATACGATCGTCATCATGATAACGGCATTCGCGACAAAGGACACGGCGATTGAGGCAATGAAACTGGGCGCCTATGATTATATCAGCAAGCCTTTCAACATCGACGAAATCCGGTTAATTGTCAGGAAGGCTATCGAGAAAAAACATGAGCACCTTGAACTATCTCTCCTCAGGCAAAAAGTTGATGCAGCCTATTCGCTCGGGAACATCATCGGTCAGAGCCCGAAAATGCAGGAATTGTTCCGGATTATCCCGCGGATTGCGCAGAGCAGCTCGAATGTTCTGATATCCGGCGAGAGCGGTTCAGGCAAGGAGCTCGTCGCCCATGCGATGCATAATCTCAGCCACAGGAAGGGAAAGAATTTCGTGACCATTAACTGTGCGGCTTTCCCGGAAGGGCTTCTTGAGTCTGAACTTTTTGGCCATATGAAGGGCGCTTTCACGGGCGCGATGTATAACAAGCAAGGGCTTTTCGAGATTGCGGACGGCGGCAGCGTTTTCCTTGACGAGATCGCGGAGATGCCGACAAGCCTCCAGGCCAAGTTGCTGAGGGTGCTTGAAAACGGGACATTCAGGCGCATCGGCGGAACAACGGATATAAAGGTTGACGTAAGGGTTGTTTCCGCCACCAATAAGAATCTGAAAGAAGAAATAGCGGCCGGGAAATTCAGGGAAGACCTGTACTACCGGCTGAACGTTGTCCCCGTCATGATGCCTCCATTGAGAGAGAGGCGGGAAGATATCCCGCTGCTCATAAGCCATTTTTTAAGCAGGGTATCGGAAGGCCCCAAAAAGATCACGAATGAGGCAATGAAGCTTTTGATAGATTATTCGTGGGAAGGCAATGTGCGGGAGCTTGAAAATGTTATTGAGCGCGTCGCGTTGCTGACCGAGAAGGAAGAAATAACCCCCGCGAATCTTCCCCCGGAAATTGCGGGCCGCGCGGGGTCCGACGTGAAATCCGCCGCCGAACTCACGGATGAAGGCGTCGATCTTGAACAGGTCATTGTGGATATAGAGAAGAATTACCTTTTAAAAGCGCTCGAGAAAACCGGCGGGAACAAGACCGATGCCGCTAAGCTGCTCGGGCTTTCTTTCCGGTCTTTCCGTCATCGTTTGCAGAAATACGGGATAAATTAACGCGTCAGAATTATTTGTATCTCTCTTTTTCTGAAATCCCTGTCCTGACGGCGGCATCCGAAACCGCCGCCGAAACCGCCGGCACGACTTTCCTGTCGAAAATGCTCGGAATGATATAATCCTCGCTCAAATCTTTTTTATCAATGACGGAGGCGATTGCCCGCGCGGCGGCAAGTTTGATTTCCCCGGTGACGGTCCTTGCGCGTGAATCCAGCAAGCCGCGGAAGAACCCCGGGAAACAGAGCATGTTATTGATCTGGTTCGGGTAGTCCGATCTGCCGGTCGCAAGGATTCTCACGTGGGGATATGCCTCTTCAGGGGCGATCTCCGGTTCCGGATTGGCAAGCGCGAAGACGACGGGATCGCCTTTCATTTTTTGTATGTCGCGCGCCGACAGAATTCCCGGAGCGGACACCCCGATAAAGACATCAGCCTTATCCATTGCATTTGTGAGGCGTCCTTTGATTATGCCGGCGTTTGTATTGTCGGCAAGCCAGCGTTTGGCCTCGTTCATATTTGTTTCCCTGCCCTTATAGATAATCCCTTCACTGTCACAGACGATGATGTCGGTTATGCCGACTTCTTTAAGGACTTTGCAGCAGGCGGTGCCGGCGGCGCCCGCCCCCGCGATGACGACTTTCAGCGTCTCAAGGCGCTTCCCTATCAGGGTGGCGGCGTTCAGCAGGGCAGCCAATACCACCACCGCTGTGCCGTGCTGATCATCGTGGAAAACAGGCATGTTGAGTTCACGCTTCAGACGTTCCTCGATCTCGAAGCAGCGGGGCGCCGCGATGTCTTCAAGATTGATGCCCCCGAAAACGGGAGAGATATTCTTCACGGTTTGTATGATTTCTTCTGTATCGGTCGTCGCGAGGCAAACAGGGAAAGCGTCTATCTGGGCAAACTCCCTGAAGAGCATCGCCTTGCCTTCCATAACCGGCAAGGCGGCGAGCGGCCCGATGTTCCCCAGTCCGAGGACGGCGCTGCCGTCAGTGACGATGCCGATGGTGTTGCCTTTGATTGTGAAGCGGTATGCCTTCTCGCTCTCTTTCTGAATAGCGGAGCAGACGCGCGCAACGCCGGGAGTGTATACCCGGGCTAAATCGGTCCGGGTTTTGACCGGCACTCTGGTCTGAATGGATATTTTCCCCCCGAGGTGCTGCAGGAATGTCCTGTCCGTTACGTGGAGCACCCTTACGCCGCTGACTTTCTTCAGTGCGTCAACGATTTCCCTTTCATGAATCTCGTCACGGGCGTTGACGGTGAAATCTCTCACCACAAAGCCCTTTCCGGTTCTTACGATATCAACCGCCCCGATATCGCCCCCCTGTTCTCCGATCACTGTGGCTATCCGTCCGAACATGCCGATCCGGTTGATTATCTCAAGTCTCGCCGTAATGCTGTAACAGGGGCTTGGAGTTCTGATCATAGGGTAATTATACAGGCAACGCGAACGGATGCACAAACGGGGAAATACACGGGTTTTATTTTATCTGTTAAAATAGCTCATGGAAAAAATGAAAACCGCGAAGACCGCGCGCAGGAAAAGAAGCAAACTCAGTACGATTAATCTGGTCTCAATCATTTTCTTCCTGCTCGTTGCGGGCTTCTTTATGGCCACTGATAAATATCCTTTCCTGAGGGCTCAGCAGGGCGGCGATTTGGTTCAGGTCGCGACTGTGCATGACGGGGATACCGTGAGCGTCATCATTGACGGGAAGCAGGAAAAAGTCAGGCTCATCGGGATCGATGCCCCGGAAATGGGGCAGAACCCCTGGGGCGGGGAGGCAAAACGGCATCTCGAGTCCATCATAGGCAGTTCGGCCCGGAAGGTGAGAATAGAACATGATGTTGAAAAAAAAGATCAGCATGGACGCATCCTCGCGTATCTCTGGACAACCGATAACGGATTGATAAATCTTATGATGATCAGAAGCGGTCAAGCCGTGCTCTATACGGTTCCGCCGAATGTGAAATATGCTGAAGAATTCAGGAAAGCGCAGGCGGAGGCGCGGGATTCGGGCCGCGGCATATGGAGTGACAACGGGCTCAGGGAGAAGCCGCGCGATTACCGGAAAGAAAACCCGGGGACATAAAACGCGCCTGGAGTTTCAGGATGAAGTCTCCGCCGTCCATGCATAATCCCCCCGGCAAGCCTGCCTCCGTTCCTCAATCAGCCGGCTGAATCTGATATACTAACAGTCAGTGGAAAAGACCCTTTCTGTCATACCGCTTGGCGGTGTTGAGGAAATTGGCCTCAACATGACTGTCCTCGAATATGGGGAAGACATCCTTGTGGTCGACGCCGGGCTGATGTTCCCGGAGGAAGACACGCTCGGAGTTGACTTTATCATCCCGGATTTTTCCTACCTGATAAATAACAGGGAGAAAGTGAAGGCGGTGATCCTGACTCACGGCCATGAGGACCATACCGGCGCCCTGCCTTTTCTCCTCAAAGAGATTGACGCCCCTGTTTACGGTACTCCGCTGACACTTGGCCTGGTGAGGGAAAAACTTCATGAGCACAGCCTTGATTTTGTGAGGCTTATCCCTGTAATGCCCAGGGAAGTCATACATGTCGGAAGCTTTTCCGTCGAATTTGTGCGGGTTACCCACAGCATCGTGGACGGCGTTGGACTCGGCATTACGACGCCGGTCGGGCTGGTGGTCCACACCGGTGATTTCAAGCTCGATCCCACACCGGTCGACGGACAGCTCATGGATTTTCTGAAGTTTTCGGAATACGGCGAGAGGGGAACGCTGCTTCTGCTGTCGGACAGCACGAACGCGGAAAAGGGCGGGTTCACGTTCTCCGAAAAAGAGGTAAGACGGGCCTTCGAGAATATATTCTCGAAAACACAGGGAAGGATCATCATTGCCACATTTGCTTCGAATATTCACAGAATCCAGCAGGCAATTGATGTTGCGGTCAATTACGGAAGAAAAGTCATACTGTGCGGCAAGAGCATTGTCTCTAACGCGCAGATAGCGCTGAACCTTGGATATCTTAAAATCCCGCATGAGACCTGGCTCAGGCTGGATGATCTGAAAGCGCTCCGGGACCACGAGGTGGTGCTCATCACGACCGGAAGCCAGGGAGAACCCATGAGCGTTCTGTCGAGGATCGCCACTGACGACCATAAGATAATAAAGATCAAGGACGGCGATACCGTCATCCTTTCGGCAAAAATGATCCCCGGGAACGAGCGTTCCATCGGAAAAATCATCAACCATTTGTTCAGGCGGGGGGCAAAGGTTATTTATGAGAAAGTATCCGAAGTGCACGTATCGGGACATGCGTCAAAGGAAGAACTAAAGCTGATGCTGAACCTCATAAAACCCAGATACTTCATGCCTGTTCACGGCGAATACCGGCATCTCGTATATCACTCCATGCTGGCGAAGAAAACCGAAATCCCGGATGAGAATATATTTATACTCAGGAACGGGGACATCCTTGAGATAGATCAGAACGGGGCAAGAAAAAACGGCAGCGTGAATTCAGGGCGCATTTTTATAGACGGCAAGGGAGTCGGCGATGTCGGGGAGATGGTGCTCCGCGACCGGCTGCGCCTTGCCCACGACGGCATCGTGATCATCCTCCTCGCGATCGAAAAACTGAGCGGAACTATTGTGTCCGGGCCCGATATCATATCGCGCGGGTTCATATTCGAGGATGCTTCGCAGGAAGTCATCAGCAATGTGAAAGGGCTCCTGACGGAGACAATAGGAGGGCTCGAACGGGAACTGGTTACGGATTCCTCGCTGCTCAAGGCGAAACTCAGGAGCACTTTGAAGAAGTACCTCAGAAACACAATGGACAGAAGGCCGATGATTATGCCCGTCATTATAGAGGTTTAGTTTCTGATGCCCGAATCCATCATCCTTGGCGTTGTCCAGGGATTGACCGAGTTTCTGCCTGTCAGCAGCACCGCGCATCTTATCATACTCCCCTGGTTCTTCAACTGGAGCGGCCAGGTCGACACCCTTACATTCGATATTTCCCTCCACGCAGGCACCCTGTGCGCTCTGCTCTGCTGCTTCTGGAAAGACTGGGCGGATCTGATTGCGCGCAAACAGAGGTTATTGGCGATGATTGTTATGGCATCGGTCCCCGCCGGAATGACGGGATATTTCCTGAACGATTTCATCGAGACTGCCGCGAGGAACCCCTTGCTGATAAGTCTGATGCTGATTATCTTTGGTTTTGTCATGTTGCTGTCTGAAAAGTCGCGCCGGCACAAAAACGTCGATGCGGTCACATTCGGCGATGCATTCATAATCGGAATCGCACAGGCGGTCGCAATAATCCCCGGTGTTTCGCGTTCAGGGATAACCATCTCGGCCGGGCTTTTCCTGGGATTAGAGCGGGAGGCAGCCGCGCGTTTTTCCTTTCTCCTGTCGACCCCCGTTATCGCGGGGGCGGTGCTGTTGCACGCGAAAAACGCATATGACAGCCCGGAAAGATACGACCTCGGGCTTATGGCGACCGGTCTGGCCGCTTCTTTTGTCACCGGCGTCGCCGCCATAAAATTCATGCTGAACTTCCTGAAGAAATACCCGATGAACGTCTTTGTTTTTTACCGCTTTATACTGGCAGTTGTTATAATAGCGGGGATATGGTTGAGAGAATAAGCCGGGTAAAAGAAGAGATTGCGGGTCTCCTGTCCTTAATGGGCAGCCTCTATCTGATCCTGATTCTTGTAACCCACTCGAAAAGGGATTCCGTGTTTTTTTTCCGGATCACTGAACCGCCCGAACCTGTCCGGAACCTCGGCGGCATTGTAGGGGCTCAACTGTCGGGCTTTTTGGTTATTTTCTTCGGAGTCGCCGCGTTTATTATCCCTTTGCTTATTATCGTCTTCGGGGTCAAACGCATACTGGGTATGGAGGGGCACAGGATATATCTTCTCGGAGGGATTCTGTTTACTGCATCAACTTCTTTTCTTCTCTCCCTTCTCTCCCACACTTTCGGCATCTGGCTGGGACAATTTCCGGACGGAATCGGCGGGCTTGCCGGCAGGGCGGCGGCGTATCTGTCCATCCAGCTGGTATCCGTGCCCGGAGCGTATATCTTTTCAATCTCGGCTTTTCTGTCATCTCTTATTCTGATCAGTCCGGTATCGGTGACTACCGTCGCGGTAGGCAGGAAAATGCGCGGGGAGGAACGGAAGGATGTTAAGGAGGAGCCGGCCGCCGAGGAGCAGGAGATTCTCATCGCGGAACCGGAGACGTCGCTCGCAGACCAGCCGTCCGCTGAGCCTGCGTCCACAGCCCAGAGGAAAAAGGGCGACTATGAATTCCCCTCCCTCGAAATCCTTAGCATTTATGATTCTGACGCCGTCAGGCCGACTCATGAAGAGCTCCTCGCCGATTCATCGCTCATTGAGCAGAAGCTGTATAATTTCGGCGTCGAAGGCAAAATTTCCAAGGTAAATCCCGGTCCAATTATAACCATGTACGAATTTGAGCCGGCCCCCGGCGTCAAAATCAACAAGATTGTCTCTTTGTCCGATGATCTTGCGCTTGCGCTCAAGGCGCAGAGCGTGAGGGTGTCGGCGATTCCCGGGCGCGCGGTGATCGGCATTGAAGTCCCCAACAAGCAGAGGGACATGGTTTCGCTCAGGGAAATACTCTCGTCGGAAGGGTTCAGGAAGAGCAAATCGAAGCTCACCCTCGGACTCGGCAAGGACATCTCCGGCGCTCCGGTCATAGCGGATCTCTCAAAGATGCCGCATCTGCTTGTGGCGGGCGCTACGGGTTCAGGAAAGAGCGTTTCGATCAATTCCATGGTGATGAGCATTCTGTATAAGGCAACGCCTTCTGAGGTAAAAATGCTCATGGTGGACCCGAAACTGCTCGAATTGTCTTCCTATCAGGAGATCCCTCATCTTATAGCGCCGGTGATCACCAACCCGAAAGAATCGGCTGAGGCATTAAAAAAGATGGTTTTTGAAATGGAGCGGCGGTACAGGTTTCTCGCCGAAAAGGGGGCGCGGAATATCGATAGCTTCAACCTCCAGGCAAAAGAGGAGGACCATCTGCCCTATCTGGTTATCATTATTGACGAACTCGCCGACCTTATGTTTACCGCGCCGGCCGATGTCGAGGATTCGATAACGAGGCTTGCGCAGATGGGGCGGGCAGCAGGCATTCATCTTGTCCTCGCGACGCAGCGTCCGTCTGTTGACGTCATCACCGGCATTATTAAGGCGAACTTTCCCGCGAGGCTGGCGTTCCAGGTTTCGTCGAAAGTGGATTCGCGCACAATCCTTGATACACACGGCGCTGAACAGCTCCTCGGCAAAGGCGACATGCTGTTGATGCTGCCGGGAGCGCGCATCATCCGTGTGCATGGCGCACTGATCACGGAAGAAGAGATACTCGGGGTCACAGAGTTTATCAAGAAGCAGGGCGTGCCCGATTATTCAATAATGAACAGCATTCAGAATCCGGATGAGGCGGATGACGAAGAGAAATTCGCCGAGAGAGACGAGATGTACCAGAAGGCGGTTGAGATCGGAGAGGCAACGGGCGAGGTCTCCATATCCTTTATACAGAGGCGCCTTAAAATCGGATATAACCGGGCCGCGCGCATAATGGAGTTAATGGAAGAGGACGGCCTCGTGGGACCGCCGAGGGCTGCTGGGAAACCAAGGGATTTCCTTGGGAGAAGGAGATGACCTCAATTCATCAGGACGATTTTGGAAATATCCATGGGAAGCCTTTTGCCCGCCTGTGAATTAACCAGAATAACGCAGACATTGTTCATAAATTTACAAAATTCCCAAATCCGGCGATAACTATCTCGAACGATTGATAAACGCGTCATTGCGGGCAC
>CAZKLK010000016.1:0-20088 GCA_964553535.1 uncultured Nitrospiraceae bacterium | reverse complement strand
GGATTCCGGCGTTCGCCGGAATGACGGTCCACACTAATCCCAGAAAAACCATTTTCAGATGCATGATGCAGAGACAAAAGCCGCGACAACTTCCGCAGCCTCTCATTATCCGGCAGCCGGAGAAGGATCACCCCAAAAGGTATCGGATTCGGCATTGACGCCGATCTCTCCCCCTTTTCAGGATACGCAACAGCCCCACGCTATTACGGAAAAAGGGCTTGCCGTCCCACGGCAATCATCCGGCAGTCATTATAGTGAATGGAGATGCCTTGAGAAATCCGCTTCTCCGGCATGGGACGCGGGCTGCGGCTTTTCGAATGTCTTAAGCTGCGGGTGCAGAATTTCAATTTTGAGGAAAGCATCTTAAGCATTCAAGATGGGAAAGGAAAGAAGTCTCGAACAGTACCGATCCCAAAAACAATAACCCCTCAACTTCTGGAACAGCTTGAGACCGTCAGGAAACTGCATGACTCAGACCTCAAGGAAGGTTATTCAGGCGCTTTTCTCGACAACCAGATCGAGAAAAAGTATCCTAAAGCGGCAAAGGATTTCATCTGGCAGTGGTTTTTCCCTCAACAATTGCTGACACCGGTCCCTGCAAAAAAAGAGTTGCGGCGCTATCACTTGCACGAAACCCATGTGCAAGGGGCATTATATGAGGCGGTCCGCCGCGCGCGATTGACCAAACGCGCAACAACCCATACATTCCGCCATAGTTTTGCAACTCATCTTCTTCAGGCAAATTACGATATACGCACGATCCAAACCCTTTTGGGACACCAGGATTTAAGGACAACTATGATTTACACCCATTGCATTCCAAGCAGGACGTTAAAAGAGGCAAAAAGTACGCTGGATTTCTAATCTTTATTGCCGGTCGCTACTGTCTGCATTATTCGGATTTATCAGATCTTCGAGTGGAATAATTTTTCGAATAATATCCGCACCTTTTGTAGGGGGGGAGGGGCCTCGTGGGAGGGAACTTTAAATCCCCTTCTGAATCTGGGGCGTTTTCCTCAGATAAGCCGGCATATCGATATGTTCTTCATACGGCATTATCTCTGTAGGCAATATCTCCATATTAAGTCCGTGACCAAGATTTTTAGACAAAACCCTTTCCGAGCCTTTCAGCTGCAAGGGATGCCTGACAGGCGTCCATTTCGGCACCTGTGGGAGTTCAGCTTTCTCCTTCCTGTCGTTAAATCCAGTGGCTATCACTGTGACCCTCACTTCATCGCCTACGTCCGGGTCTATCACTGCGCCAATGATTACATGCACATCTTCATGAGCGGAATCGTATATAAAGGAAACGGCTTCCTGCACTCCGCCGAGCGAAAGCTCAAGACCGCCGGTAATATTCACGAGGATACCTTTTGCGCCTTCGATCGATGAATCTTCAAGGAGAGGATTCGATACCGCCCTTCTCGCGGCTTCAAGAGCGCCTCCCTCCCCCTTTCCGAAACCGCATCCCATCACGCCTCTGCCCTTGTCCTGAATTATTGTCTTGACGTCGGCAAAGTCGACGTTGATGAGCCCCGGAACGAGGATGATATCGGATATCCCCTGAACCGCCTGCTTCAGGACGTCATTGGCTATCGCAAAAGACTTGAGGAGAGGGGTCCCCTTCTCAACGACCAGTCCTATTTTGTCATTGGGAATGACAATGAGAGTGTCAACGTTATCTTTCAGTTCCCGGATGCCTTCTTCGGCATTCCCGGTCCGTATCTTCCCTTCATAGAAAAAAGGCTTTGTGATCACGGCGATGGTTATGGCGCCGAGTTCTTTTGCAATGCCGGCAATTACCGGACACGCGCCGGTTCCGGTGCCGCCCCCCATGCCGGCCGTTATGAAAACCATGTCGGCGCCCTCAAGGTATTCGGCAATCAGGGATGAGTCTTCGAGCGCGGCAGATCTTCCGATCTGCGGGTTCGAGCCCGCGCCCAGTCCCCTGGTGAGACTTGCTCCAATCTGCACCTTCGAAGGAGCCAGTGAAATCTCGAGGGCCTGCATATCGGTATTCACCGCGATAAACTCGACTCCGTGCAGATTCGAGGCGATCATGGTATTGACAGCATTTCCTCCGGCGCCTCCGATGCCTACAACCTTAATCCTGGCAGTCTGCCCGCGCACTTCTTCAATTTCGAACATATTCCATCCCTCCTTTTTTTATCTTAAATATTCCCCTTGCCCAATCCTTCATCCTGCCAAATATTCCGGCAACCGCGTCACTGGCGGAAAGTTTATCCGGCAAACCGGCAAAACCGTAAAGAACCAGACCTGCTCCTGTAGAGCAACCCGGGTTATCTTCAATTTCCGGAACACCATTTGCGTTAACAGGACTCCCCAACCTGACGGGCAGTCCCCATGCCGCTTCGGCCATCTCCTCAAGTCCTTTCAGTAAAGCGCCTCCTCCTGTCAGGACAACGCCCCCCGGACCGGCGTCATAGCCGCGGCATGAGCGGAATTCTCTGCCCGTTAGATCGAGAAATTCATCCGTTCGCGCCTGGAGGATCTCCGCGACGAGCCTCCGCGGAACCGTCTTTTTTTGACCGCCATGAACTACCTCCACATACTCCGCATCGCCCGCTATATGCGGCGCTGCGGCCTCCGAGCTCCTCTTGATGAGCTCGGCGTGATTTACGGAAACTCTCAGGCCGACGGCAATGTCATTGGTGAAATGATTTCCTCCAATGGCAAGGACCGCCGCGTGTGCCGGACATCCGTCCTTATAGACTAGAATGTCCGTTGTCCCTCCGCCGATATCGACAAGAACAACTCCGCGCTCCCGTTCATCTTCCGTGAGAACAGAACCTGCCGCCGCAACCGGGGCAAAGACCGTATCGGCGACTTCAACCCCAGCGTTCGCGCAGCATTTCAGAAAATTCTGCATAGGGGCTGAGGCTCCGGTAATGGCATAAATTTTCGCCTCAAGTCTTTCTCCCGTCATGCCGATGGGGTCCGGTATCCCATTCTGACCGTCGACCGAATATCCCGCGGGCATTAAATGAAGTATTTCCCTGTCGATCGGCACACAAATATCCCGCGCAGAATCAAGCGCTTGATCAATATCGGACCACCTGATTTCCCTGCCTCCGATTCCGGCAACGCCGGCATTGCGGAAACCTTTCACATGCGCCCCTGAAACGCTCGCATATACGGAATTGATTTCCACTCCAAAAGAAGTCTCCGTCTCCTTCAGGGCATTTCTGATCGACAGGGACATTTCTTCGATGCTGATAACGACCCCTTTTCTCATGCCCGCGGACGGAGATGTTCTCATGCCGCGGAATATCAGCATGCCACCGACAACCTCTCCGACAACGGTACAAATCTTTGTCGTACCGGCATCGAGGCCGACAAGAACGGCATCAGGGTGGCTTTGCCGCTTCATTCCTCCGCCTTTTTCGCGGCAATCGGCTTCACGATTGCCTTATTTCCAAACCGCAAATCGATATAGTCAACAGGTATATTTCTGCCCCTGAGTTCTTCCTTCAAGTGAATTAACCGTTCGAGCTTTTCGTCATATCCGCCCGCTCCAATTTTGATAACGGCTTCGCTCATCGCTATGTATATTTCATTCGGCTTATGCGCCACAACTTCAATATGCTCGGTGCCGGCCGCCAATCCCTTGTCGTTAAGCAGCCGCACCAGGCGAAGCGCCTCGGAAAAGCCTTCTTTTTCTTTACGAGGATCGCTCACAATAACAGGGAGAAAGGGAATTGTGCCGCCCTTCAGTTCTTCAAGAATTTTTCCATTTTCGTCAATAAGAAACAGGTGCGAGTTCATATCGAGCAGGGCAAGCGGTTCATTTTCCTCAATCGTAATGGCAAGCGTCCCCGGGAATTCCTTCCGCACGCTGGCGGACCTGATCCACGGCGACTGGAGCATCCGCCGTCCGACCTCAACGGACGAAACAGCAAGCAGGCTTTTCCTTCCATAGAAGCCGAGAATTTCCCTCAACTCTCCGTCTGTCAGACGCTTATTCTCCAAAAAAACTACATTCTCCACCGGACAAATAGGGTTGAGATTATGGGTAGCATAATAGAAATACAGACAGAGGACGCCGGCAATAATGCCCGCTGGGATCGCGATGTTCCGCAACCTTGAGAGAAGAACGCTATTCCCCGGTTTTTTTATCTTATTCGCCTTCATGAATAGCTCCTCTGAGTATTTCTTCAATCAAGGCCGGGAAATCATATCCTGACAGGCGGGCGATCTTCGGCAGCAAGCTTGTTTCCGTCATTCCGGGTATTGTATTGACCTCGAGGACAAAGGGATTTCCCTTCCCGTCGATCCGCAGATCAACCCTTGTAGCGCCTTTGCATCCGACAGCATGATGAGCCGAACAAGCTGTTGCGGCAGCGCGTTCATAGGCATCCCCGTCGATGTCCGGCGGCAGGATATATTCGGTTAAGCCGGCGGTGTATTTTGCTTCATAGTTATAGAATTCAAGGGAAGGCCTTACCTCGACTCCCCCGACAGCCTTTCCGTTGAGAATGCCGATATGTATCTCCTTGCCGTCAATATACTGTTCAACAATGATTCTCGTCCCGTACATGCCGGCCAGATCCGCAGCTTTAATGAAATCCCGCTCCTGACGCACGATGCTTACGCCGATGCTCGAACCTTCCGCCGCGGGCTTCACAACCCACGGCATAGCGAAATCGATTATCGGCATATCGTTCAGAGACTTCCGGTCGAAAACCGCGTAGCGGGGCACAGGTATGCCATGATACAGAAAAACTTTCTTGGACGCCTCTTTATCCATAGCAATCGCAGACGCGAGCACGCCGGAGCCGGTATAGGGAATGCCGAGGACCTCGAGCAACCCCTGAATGGATCCATCTTCACCGTATCCGCCGTGCAACGCAAGGAATGCTATCCGCACCCCGTTCTCGGTCAGAGAAGTGCAAATATCCGGACCGACATCGACGGCAACGGCGTCATATCCCAATGTCCTGAGAGCCATATAAACCGCCCGGCCGCTCCGCAGGGACACCTCCCTTTCAGCCGATTGCCCGCCCAGCAGGACGCCGATTCTCCTATCTGTCAGCATAGGCCCTTCCAACGATTCTGATTTCGGGTTCAAGGTCAATCCCGAATCTGCTGCCAACCCTTGCGGAAACCTCCTGCATTAGCCTGATAAAATCGGCGGCGCAGGCTTTCCCCGTATTGATGAAGAAATTAGCATGGACAGCGCTCACCACAACATCTCCTACCCTCATGCCTTTGCAGCCCGCTTCGTCAATCAGCTTGCCCGCGGACTGGCCGCCGGGATTCTTAAACACGCACCCTGCCGACAACTCCCGGACAGGCTGACTTTCCCGCTTCATATTCATGAAATGCTCGATCCGCGCGGCTACCTCTTCCTTTTTTTCTTTCCTGAGTTTTATTGTCGCGCCGAGAAGCAAATCCGTCGGCAGGATATCTGACGTTCTGTACCCGAACGAAATATCCTCCGGCCGCACTTTTCGGATCCCTCCCTGCGAAGCCATCACGTCGATCGATACAAGCACGTCCTGCATCTCATATCCAAAAGAGCCTGCGTTCCCGCATATTGCGCCGCCTATCGTTCCGGGGATGCCGGCCAGTCCCTCAATGCCGGAGTAGCCCCGCTCCTTCGCGATGGCCACAATTCCCTGAAGGTATGCGCCGGCTCCGGCGGACAGATAGGCAAAATCCCCGTCTTCCGCCACGGTTTCGATCGTTCTGAACGCACTGAAGCATATGACAGCGCCTTCAATTCCGCCGTCTCTTACGAGAATGTTAGTCCCGGCTCCGAGCGGAAAGAAAGCAGTACCGTTTCTCAGCAGGTAATCGTGCAGACAAACAAGCGCGGCTGCGTTACCGGGCACAGCAAAAATATCCGCGGGCCCTCCAATCCTCAGAGATGTATGCCTGCTCATGGGCTCCATAAAGCTGAGCCTGCCCTCAAATGGAATCCCCGCGATATGATTTCTTACCTTTTCACCGGTCATGTATAGGCCATTCTCCCTGACCGCAATTTTTTGAGAACCTCTTCGCCGGCTTTCCAGACATTCCCGGCTCCGAGAGTAAGCACTATGTCTCCCTTTTCCGCCCGTCCGGCAATATAATCGACTGCCGCGGTTCTGTCTTCGCCATATACAACCTGAGGGTGTCCTGCCGCCCTGATCTTCTCGGTCAGAATTTCCGAGTGCACGCCCTCAACAGGCGGCTCACCGGCCGGATATATGTCAAGCACGATAAGCATATCCGCATCACCAAAAGAATTTGAGAATTCCTCCATAAGGTCCCTTGTCCGGGTAAATCGATGGGGCTGAAAAAAAACGATCAGCCTTCCTGTTCTCTGCCCGCCTGTCTCATGCCCCTCCTTTATTGCCTTCAGTGTTGCCTGTATTTCCGCCGGATGATGACCGTAGTCGTCAAAAATTTTAATCCCTCCGGCCTCTCCCTTCAGCTCCAACCTCCTCTGGACGCCGCTGAATCCACTCAGCGCCTCCCCGATAACCTTCGGGTCTATTTTAAGAACCAACGCAACTCCGATCGCGGCCAGACTGTTGAGGACATTGTGAACGCCCGGGACCGGAATAGTGAATGAACCGACTTTTCTTCCCTTGAACACTGCGTCGAAATGCATTGACATATGCCCTTTTCTGATGCCTTCAGCGCAAAGCTGCGCTTCAGCCGAAAGTCCGTACGTGATGCAGCGCCTCTGAATGTAAGGCAAAATATCCCGGATATGATTATTGTCGATGCAGATTATTGAAGCGCCGTAGAAAGGCACCTTATTTATGAATGAAAGGAACGCGTTCTTCAGGGAGTCCATTGTCTTAAAGAAATCCATATGTTCCCTGTCGATGTTGGTGACAACTGCAATGGTGGGGGAAAGTTTCAGGAATGATCCGTCGCTTTCATCCGCTTCCGCAACGAGAAATTCTCCCTGGCCAAGCCGGGCATTGCTGCCCGTCGCCTTCAACCTCCCGCCTATAACAACAGTGGGATCAAAACCTCCCTGCGCCAAAATCGCGGAGAGCAGGGATGTCGTTGTCGTCTTCCCGTGAGCTCCCGCGACAAGGACGCCGTATTTCAGACGGGCCAGCTCGGCAAGCATTTCCGCGCGGGGGATCACCGGTATGGCGCGGGCATGAGCCTCGGCGACCTCCGGGTTATCGGCTGAAACCGCAGAAGAAACGACAACGACATGCGCATCGTCCACATTGTCGGCGGCATGCCCGATATAAACCGGCATGCCCGCATTTCTCAAACGCGCCGTTGTCTCCGAGTCTTTGATATCGGATCCGGTAACCGTATATCCGAGGTTATGAAGAACCTCTGCTATGCCCGACATGCCTATGCCGCCGATTCCCACAAAGTGTATTATCCTGAACCGCTCAAACATTACCTGCCCCTCTGTTTCATGCTACAATCTTCGCGCCCGAGGCCGAAGATTGCCTCACCAGGCTCATTGCCATATCGACAATTCTCAAGCTTGCGTCCGGCCTTCCCACGGACCTGCTGATTTTCTTCATCTCCTCTCTCATAGCCTCATCTACGGTGAACTCCCGGATGTTTTCGGCAAGGACTTCCCCCCGGAGTTCGCGGTCCGGGATCATCTGAGCGGCGCCGATCTCCTGAAGTTTCAGCGCGTTCAATTCCTGATGATTGCCGGCTGCGAACGGGTACGGGACGAGGATGGCGGGTTTTCCAAGGGTGGTCAATTCGGCAAGCGTCATGGCTCCGGACCGGGAGATCACCAGATCGGCGACGGCATACGCCTCACCCATCTCGTAGATAAACGGAGCAATTGTTCCCTTAAAACCGCCTGCCCTGTAAGAATTTCTGACGCTTTCGTATTCCGCCTGTCCTGTCTGATGGAGGAACTGGATCTTATCCCTCAGATCCTCAAGATACGGAAGGGCTTCAACGAGAGCCCTGTTGATGCTTCTCGCACCGGAACTTCCGCCAAATGCTAAAATGGTAAAGAGACCTTTTTCGAGAGAAAAAAGACGGAACCCTGCATCGGGGTCCCCCTTTGCAATGCGACGCCTGACGGGATTGCCGGTTAAAAATGTCTTGCCCTTCGGGAAAAAGGACATGCTCTCCTGATAGCCGGCGCACACGGCATCGACAAATTTTCCAAGAATCCTGTTAGTCAGTCCGGGTACGGCGTTCTGCTCAAGAATCAATGTCGGGATTGACATGAGAGACGAGAGCAGCACCACCGCGCCTGACGCGTACCCTCCGACGCCGATGACGATATCCGGGTTGACTGTCCTGATGATTCTGTAGGAATCAGTCACTGAAAAAACTGTTTTCAGAAGCGCCCTGATTTTCCTGACATATGTCACACCAACCAGCCCCTCGGCCCTCAAAAATCTGATCGGATATCCCTCTCTCGGGACAACCCTCGCCTCTATCCCTGTTTCCGTACCAACGAATATCACTTCTGTCGATGCGTCCCTGTTTTTGAATTCTTCAGCGACCGCAAGCCCGGGAAAGAGATGGCCTCCGGTGCCTCCGCCTGCGATAATTACCCGCATGTAAGCCCCGTACCCTTCCCCCGGTCGTCGCCCGCCGATTTCACATCATACCCCGCCAATGAATACTTCCTGTAAACATTACGCTTCGGACTTCTTCTTATCAGCGTTTTGCCGTAGCACGCGGATGAAGCGCCTTCTCCCCTTGATATAGTCAAAAGGATCCCGACGGCGACCAGATTGACGAGCAGAGATGAACCGCCGTAACTAACAAAGGGAAGCGGAAGACCTTTCGTCGGCAAAAGCCCGATAGCCACTCCAAAATTGATGAGGGCCTGCAGCGAAATCATGAGGGTAAGGCCTGTCGCAAGATAATAAACGAAGGGATCATTTGTTCGGTTGGCTGCCGTTATGCCCCTCGCGAAAATAATCAGGAAGAGCGCAACTACAGTCAACGCGCCGATAAGTCCGAATTCTTCACCGATGATTGAAAAAATGAAATCCGTATGCGGCTCGGGAAGATATGAGAGTTTTTGTTTGGAACTCCCGATGCCCACGCCGGTCACTCCGCCGCTTCCAAAGGCGATGAAGGATTGGATAAGCTGGAAACCGCATCCCAGCGGGTCTTTCCACGGGTCGACAAAACAGGTTATTCTCTGGAAGCGGTAAGGCTTCATAACAAGCGCTATGACGGCGGGGACGGCAAACGCGGCAAGACAGGCGAGATACCTGAGCCGCACGCCGGAGATAAACAACATCGAAATTGTAAGGAATGCGAGGCTCATGGCTGCCCCGAAATCCGGCTGCATGAGAATCACAATCCCGAACAACATCATAATGCCGATCGGTTTCATAAACGAGGCAAAGCTGTCCGTCCTGAATCCGGGTTGCGAGAGATAGTGCGCAAGGAATATGACCATGGAGAGCTTCACAAGTTCCGAAGGCTGAAAGGTCGAGGGCCATAGCTGTATCCAGCGTGTCGCGCCCCCGGCGGTTACCCCGACGCCCGGAATAAATACAAGAACCAGAAGAACAAACGAAATAATCAAAAGATGAGTAGCGTACTTCTGAATCAGAGAGAGTCGCACCCTGCAGGTCAGGAAGAGAATTATAATGCCGATGAAAATGGTAAACATGTGCCTCTTAAAATAGTGAAATTCCGTAACGTTTTTCTTTGCGAGCGCCGGAGTGACAACCGATGTGGAGCTGTATATCATCAGCGCGCCGAAACATACAAGAGTGGCCGTGGCAAACAGTATCCACCTGTCGTATTTCTCCATTACGTCATCTCCATCACAATCGTCTTAAACTGCCGCCCCCTGTCTTCAAAATCCGCAAACATATCGAAACTGGCGCAGGCGGGTGAAAGAAGAACCACATCGCCGCGTCCGGCTTTATTCCGTGATATCTCGACAGCGGGCTTCAGCCCATCCGCCATTATAATATCGGTGGTACCCGCAAGCGCTCTCCTGATTTTTTCCTTCGCTTCCCCTATCAGCACAAGCGCCTTTACCCTTGCGCGCACCAATTCCCTCAGCTGAGAAAAATCACCCGACTTATCCCTGCCGCCTGCTATGAGAACCAACGGGGCTGTAAAGCTTTCGAGTGATTTCACAACGGCGCCGACATTTGTTCCTTTTGAATCATTGAAATACCGGACACCGTTTAGCTCCCTGACAAATTCAAGCCTGTGCTCGAGTCCCGGGAACTCCCTCAAAACAGTCCGCACCGCCTGCGGCGAACAACCTGCAAGGAGAGCCATGGCTGAAGCAGCCATGGCATTCTCCAGGTTATGAACTCCTTTAATACGTATTTCCTCGGCAGCAATGAGTTCCCGGATTTTTGAGCCTTTTTCTTTACCGGGAAAATTGCAGAAAAGCATGCCGTTGCGGGCATAAATACCATGAACCGTCTCATGCCTGCTGAAAAAATACACCCTCGCCTCCGGCGGTCTCTGCCCTTTCATCTTTTCACGGAATATATCCATAGTCCCCGGGTTGTCATGGTTCAACACAAGGAAATCATTTTCTTTTTGATTTTCGAATATCCTGGCCTTCGCGTCCGCGTACGCCTGAAAAGAGTGATATCTGTCAAGATGGTCGGGCGTAATGTTTAAAATCGCGGCGCCTCTTGGCCTGAAACTTCTGATGGTTTCGAGCTGAAAACTCGATATCTCGGCAACAATATAGTCGACGGACTGATGATTCCTGACGCTCCGAAGAATTTCCCCCGTCAGCGCATTGCCGATATTCCCTCCGAGCAACGTTTGAAAATTGCCTTTCCGCATCATGCAATCAAGAAGCGCCGTCGTGGTTGATTTCCCGTTTGTTCCTGTAACACCGAGAAACCCTCCCGGCCCATCCCTTACTATCGGAGGGATATGAGGATCAGCCGCTCCATGAACAGCTATCTGGTAAGCGAGCTCAAGTTCTCCCTCCACGGGCGTGCCCCGGTCTTTGGCACGCAGGACCTGCGGCATATCTGAAGGGACACCCGGACTGAGGATAACGGCGTCTGCATTTATGAAGATTCCCTCCGGATGAGAACCGGAAACAAGCCTGATGGATGGGTTGATATCACGCAAATAATCCTCCAGCTCGCCCCGTCGCTTCAGATCTGTTATCACGACTTCCGCTCCGAATTCGGCAAGCAGATTTGCCGCCCCTTTACCGCTCCGCGCCATTCCTACAACCGTAACCTTTTTACCCTTTATCTCTCTCAAGGCTCCCCTTGCCCGCGGTCCGAATTTTCTTCTGTTTCCCTTTATGTCTCGCTTGAACCCCGGGCTTGCCCTTCTTTTTTGCCATAACGGCCTTTTTCTTGTTCTGCGAATTGTCTGCGACGAAAACGGGGCTCTTTTTCGTTCCAACAGTTTTTTTCTTTAACCGCTTGCTCTTTTTCTTGGATACCTGTTTCGCTGCCGGGGCGTAGTCCGTTTTAGCAAGATAAATCATTGGTTCTTCCCCGTTGTTCAGCATATTAAATCCCCTGTCAATCAGAAGGCCGGATTCCCTCCAGAGGTTCTCCCTGGTCGGACTTCCGAGAAGAGTAACAACGACCTTGTCGTCTCCCCGCTCGGCGACACATACGAAACAGTGCCGCGCCTTCCTTGTATAGCCGGTCTTCCCTCCTATAAGTCCTTCCTCTGACCACAAAAGCCTGTTGGTATTCCGCAGGTAAAAAGGCCGGCCGCTTTCCGTCGAGATTTCCGCGACGCGGGTGTTGATAATCTGCTTCAGTTTGGGATATTGAAGGGCATACTGCATAATCCTGGACATATCCGATGCGGTAGTATATTGCCCCGCGCCGGGAAGGCCGTTGGAATTCACAAAGCGGGTATCGCGCGCGCCTATCAGCCGCGCCTTCCTGTTCATAAGCTGCGCAAAACTATTTTCAGAACCGGCTACTGCCTCCGCAAGGGCGACTGCCGCATCATTGGCGGAACTGAGGAGCGCCGCGTACAGCAATTCTTCAACGGCGATCCGTTCACCCGTTCTTAATCCCGCCTTGTGAGGCGAAACTCGTGACGCGTTCGCGCTAACCGTTACAACTGCATCAAGGTTCAAATGCTCAACCGCCAGAATGGCTGTCATCAGTTTTGTCGTGCTTGCCGGAGCGCACTTCAGATCGGGATTTTTCGCGTAAAGCAGGTTCCCGGTCTCCGCATCCATTACTGCGACAGATTTTGAATTAACCTTATTAGCCCAGGAACCGGCAGGCAGAAAAAAGCACGCAATAAACAGCGCAAAAAAAATGGACAGCGCAATCCGCCGGTTAAAATTGCCGCGGCCCCGAACGCGATTCGGTAGCAACAATCCAGCCGTTCCAAAAAAGATTGACGCGCTCCCCTCCGGTGCGCGCAATGACCGGGGATACATGCATGAAACGAGCCTGTCGCCGGATTGATGGGAAATAGTGACGCGGCCGCATGCTTGCTCCCGTTTTCTGTTTGCCATATGCCGTCTTCCGGTTATAATCATCTCACTTTAAGAGTTGCCAGGCTCAAAAGGGCAAGTATGATGCCGATAATCCAGAACCTCACGATCACTTTCGGCTCCGGCCATCCCTTCAGCTCAAAATGGTGATGGATCGGGGCCATCTTGAACACCCGTTTCCCTGTCAACTTGAACGATGTCACCTGCATCATGACCGAGACCGTCTCGATAACAAAAATGCCGCCCACAATAGCCAGCACTATCTCATGCTTCGTTATAACAGCGAGGGTGCCGAGCGCCCCTCCAAGTCCGAGGGAGCCAACGTCGCCCATGAAAACCTCCGCAGGATAGGAATTAAACCAAAGAAATCCAAGCGCAGCGCCGAACATCGCGCCGCAGAAAACGGTTATCTCACCCGTCCCCGGCAGGAACAGCACCTGAAGATATTGAGCCAGCCCCTTGTGGCCTGATATATAGACGAGCACCCCGTTCGCCAGCACGGCTACGGCAACCAGTCCGATGGCAAGTCCGTCAATCCCATCTGTCAGATTCACCGCATTGGACGACCCGACAATCACCAAAATAGAAAAGGGTATATAAAAGAGTCCAAGGTCAAAAAGCCATTTCTTGAAAAAGGGGACACTGAGGACGTCTACATAAGGATCCTTTGGATTCACGTAAAGGAAAATCCCGATAAGAAGCGCGAGGAATATCTGCATGCCGAATTTCTGGTACGCCCTGAGCCCCCGGTGATTTTGCCGGGCAATTTTTAAATAGTCATCAAGGAGGCCGATGCCTCCGAACCCGACCAAGGCGACAATCAGTGTCCAGATATACATATTCCTGAGATCTCCCCACATCAAAATTGAAATCAGGATGCAGAGGATTATCAGGACGCCTCCCATCGTCGGGGTGCCGGCCTTGCCCATATGCTCCTTCGGTCCGTCTTCCCGTATCTGCTGTGTCAGGCTGAACCGCTTAAGTTTCCTTATAATCCACGGCCCAATCACAAGCGCAATGAAAAGGGCGGTAAGAACAGCCAGCGACGTCCTGAATGTTATGTAACGGAAAACATTCAGGGGTGAAAACCAGTCTTGCATGCCATAGAGCAGGCTGTATAACACTATCCCTCCAGAACCTTTTCCATCCGCATTCCCCTTGATCCTTTTATCAGCACAGCATCACCTGTTTGCCATACATTCCTCAGAACCTTTCCCGCATCTTCTGCCCTGCTCAGCGGATAAACAGTGCCGTTAAATTCAGATGCGGCAACAGACATGCATGGTCCCACGGCGATGAAGATATCGATTGACAATTTCGACAGGAATCTGCCGAGTTCCCTGTGGGCTTCTTCTTCAAATGAACCAAGTTCAAGCATGTCTCCCAGAACTGCTATCGCCCGTCCTTTTTTGATCCGGGCGAGTTCGGTGAGCGCCGCCTCCATTGATCCGGGATTCGCATTATACATGTCGCTGATAATCCTTATGCCGCTGATCTCCCTGTACTCCATCCTCATGGGAACTCCACTGAAAGAATCGATGGCTTGTTTGATATTCAGCGGATCAATATCAAAAAGATGCCCGACGGATGCCGCAGCAAGAATATTGGAAATATTGAACCTCCCCGCTATCTGCGGGCTTACGGTCAGGGAGCGGCCTTCACCGAAATGAATCTGAAATTCCGACCCCTGTTCGCGAAGCACGATATTAACGGCGCGGACATCGGCGGGATTCTCTATCCCGTACCTGATTACCGAACCCGCAAATTTGGAACGCTGAATGCCTTCCATGAGAAAAAGGTCATCGGCATTCACAACGGCCACTTTAAGGGTTTCAAGCAGTTCCAGTTTCGTTCTTCTCACCGTCTCCATATCTTTGAACCCTTCAAGGTGCGCGCGGTTGATGTTGGTAAGAACCCCGTAATCAGGAAGGGCTATACTGCAAAGCTCCGAGATGTCGCCGGGACCGCTGGCGCCCATTTCCAGCACTATGATCCGCTCCTCATCCGTGATCTTTGCAAGACTGAGGGGAAGTCCTATATGATTGTTGAGATTGCCGGTGGTCTTGAGAATCCGGTACTGAGTGCCGAGAACGGCTGCGATCAATTCCTTTGTCGTAGTCTTGCCGTTGGAGCCTGTAATCGCCACAACCGGGACATCAGCCCTTTTGCGTACGAAGCGCGCAATATCCTGAAGGGCATGCAATGTGTTTTTTACCCGCACAATGGTTTTGCCGGCGGCGGGAACAGCGTGCAGCGACTGGACAACTGCACCGCTTCCTTTTTCCAGCGCCTGGTCGCAGAAATCATGACCGTCAAATCGCTCCCCTTTTAATGCTACGAACAACTCGCCGTCCCGGATCTTCCGCGAATCGATGCATACGCCCGTAAAAAACCGCGCATCCCCGCAAATAAGTTCTCCCCCCGTAGCTGCAATAATGTCATCTGTTGTCAGAACAGCCATATCCTTACTTTCATACTGTTCACCTTCGTTCATTGACCGCCGGTCGATCCGCGCTTATGGCTGATCGCTTTCCTGAGAATTTCCTCGTCGCTGAACGGGTGCCTGATACCCCGCATCTCCTGGTAGTTCTCGTGCCCCTTTCCGGCAACCAGCACGATGTCGCCGTCTGCCGCCAGATAAACCGCCCTTTCAATCGCCATTCTTCTGTCCGGTTCAATATAGTAATTGTCGTTAACCGCTCCGTCCTTAACCTGCCGTATAATCTCTGACGGCTCCTCCGATCTTGGGTTGTCGGAAGTTATAATCACGAAATCGCTCAGTCTCGTGGCGATTTCGCCCATTTTAGGCCTTTTCCCTTTATCACGATCCCCGCCGCATCCAAAAACCGTTATTATGCGGCATTCTCTCCGGTGAGCCTTTTTTTTCGCGGAGGCGCGAGCGGATGAGATAAGTTCCCGCGCAGTCATAATCAGCCTTTCGAGCGCATCCTCCGTATGCGCATAATCGATGATACAGAGAAATTTCTGCCCCGCGTCCACATTCTGGAATCTCCCTGAAACAGTCTGCGTCTTATTGATGCCATCCTGAATAGTCTGCCACGGGACTCCAAGGGACGCCGCTGCCGCTGCCGCGGACAGGATATTATAAACATTGGGCAGGCCAAGAAGCGAAGACGATACGTGATATTTGTCATTCCCGTAGGATATGATGAACTGACCCCCCCGGATGGAACTGCGTATATTCTGCGCAACCATATCGGCTCCCTTTTTAAGCCCGAAGGTCACAACCCGGCGTCCGGGCGAGAGCAATCCGAGCCGGGAAGAAAGCCTTTGCCCGTAATCATCATCGGCATTGATAATTGCGGTGCCGTTTCTGTCCAGCAGTTCGGCAAAAAGCCGCTCTTTGGCTCTGTAATAGTCTTCCATTGTCCTGTGAAAATCGAGGTGATCCCTGGAGAGATTCGTAAAAATTGCGGTTTGAAATACGGCCCCGTCAACCCTGCACTGTGCAAGCGCGTGGGAAGATATTTCCGCAACGGCATGTGTGCATCCCATCCGCAGCATTTCGCGCAAAAGCCCGTGAAACTCAGGAGATTCCGGCGTGGTATGAGGCGCGGGATAAGATTGTCCCTTTACAATGTAGCGGATAGTGCCGATAAGGCCGACGTTCTTCCCCCATGATTCAAGAATCGACTTCAGAATGTACGTCGTTGATGTTTTGCCGTTGGTGCCGGTCACGCCGGCAAGAATCAGTCCCTCCGACGGCCGCTCATAAAAATTATTCGCTATGCAGGCAAGCGCTTTTCTGCTGTCCTTCACAAGTATACGGGCATTTTCCCCGCTGACGAATTCTTCCTCTGCAACGATCACGGTCGCGCCCCTTGCAACCGCATCCGGAATAAATGTATGCCCGTCAGCTTTTTCACCGTGCACCGCCACAAAAAGATAGTTCTCCCTGACTTTTCGAGAATCATATGCAATGCCTGCGATATCCCTGCTCATTACATCGCCTTCCCCCACCAGTTTTACGTAATCACACCCCCGCAGTATTTTTATCAGCATCATCTCGATACCAGAACTGTATGCCGGCCTAACCCATCCTCCCTGGGCACATTAAGGTATGATAATGCCTGTTGCGCAATATCGCGGAACACGGGTGCCGCAACCACTCCCCCGTAAATCTGGCCTTTCGGTTCATAAACAACGACGATCATAGCCAACCGGGGTTTATCAGCGGGAATAAATCCGACAAATGAACTGATGTATTTTTCCCTTGAATACCGCTTTGTCGCAGGGTCAATCATCTGCGCAGTGCCCGTCTTGCCGGCGACCAGATTGCCGTCAACAGATGCGTTCCTGGCGGTTCCTCCCTGCTCCGTGACGCTTTTCAGTATCTCCTTGAAGAGCTCCGCAGTCTCCTGAGACAAAACCCGGCGGCGTTCGCTGTTCCCGAACGTCTTAACTATCCTGTTGTCTTTGGAGATTATTTCCGACACTACATAGGGACTTACGAGAACTCCGCCGTTTGCGATTACAGAGTAGGCCCTGAGCATTTGAAGCGGCGTCACCGCAACTTCCTGTCCAATTGAGATTGCCCCGATAGATGTGCCCGACCACTGGTCCGGCGAATTAATCCAGCCTGAGACTTCACCAGGCAGGTCAATGCCGGTTTTTTCCCCGAACCCGAATAATTTTGCGTATCGGTAGATATTTTCTTTCCCGAGTTTCATGCCGACCATTATAGAGCCGACATTTGACGACTTCTGTATGACTTCCTGGAATGTGAGAACTCCGTATTTATGCACATCGCGAATTGTCTTGCCGCCGACCTGAATCCCTCCTTTGCTGACATCGAACAGCATATTCGGCTTTACAACTTTCTCTTCGAGCGAGGCAGCCCCAACAATAATTTTAAAGGTCGAACCAGGCTCGTAACAATCGGTTATAGCCCTGTTCCTTTTTTCGAAGCCCGGGACCCTGCCGGCGTGGTTTGGATCATAAGCCGGCCTGTTGGCCAGGGCAAGGATTTCGCCTGTATAAGGATCCATCATAATTGCGGCAGCGGCAGCCGCCCGCCATTGTTCCATCGCCTCATCAAGCTCCCTCTCCGCAACGCGTTGCAGCACTTCATCAATCGTAAGCACAATATTGTTCCCGATCGCTTCAACATTCGCTCCGGATGAAAGCGTTCTGCCGTTTGCATCGCGCTCGAGCAAAACCTTGCCCCCTTTTGCCGTCAGATATTGCTCAAATTTAAGCTCAACTCCTTCAAGCCCGTGGTTGTCTATGCCGACAAAACCGACAATATGGGACGCCAGTTCCTTCTTGGGATAAACCCTCTTTGCTTCGCTCACGAAACCCAGGCCCTCAATATTGAGGGATCGTATTTCATCGGCAATTTCGGGCTGCAATTTTCTTTTGATCCAGACGAATCTTCCTTCTTCCGGCATGCTCGCAAAAATTCGCTCCGGCTTTTTGTTGACTAAAGGCGCAAGTTTTCTACTGGCGTTAATATCTGCAGAAAGTGTTTTCGGATCGTAATAGAGAGATTCAAGTTCGAGGTTCAATGCAAGCTCGCGCCCCATCCTGTCATAAATGACCCCCCTTCGAACCTGAATATCTTCCACTTTGATGTGCTGCCGATAGGCCTTCTCCCGCAGATGTTTATGATCGATGACCATAAGATCGGCGAGACGCAGGGCAATGAGAACAAAACAGCAGATTACAGCAGTGTGAAGAATAACCGCCCTATTCCTGCTCATTCCCCCCCCATCAACCTTGTTAAGGTTCAGCCAACTGCTTTTGCTTCAGCGACGCCCGGTGCGGTAAAGACGTCATTTCCTTGCTGACATGAACTACCTGCAGTCTGTCGGGCAGGACAAATCCGTCCTGACCATTCGGAGATGACTCAAGTCGCGCAAATGACAACTGGCTTGTCTTTTCGGCAAATAACATTTTCCTTTCCTTAAGTAAATGGCCCTTTTTCTTTTCAAGTTCACCGAGGCTATACTCTAATTTAACGATATTCGACCGCAGGAAAACCAGACCGAACAAGCCTAAAAGCATCAGAGTTACCAGCAGAGGCTTCATCAACAACGTTATAGGATTCGTCCTTGTTTGCCGCATCATGTTTTCTCCCCCACCCGCATTTTTGCGCTCCTTGAAGATGGATTCATGCGCAGCTCCCACTGTTCGGGAGTTACAGGTTTTTTAGTAAGTTTCCTTATCAGCCCTTTTTTCGCGTTGTCCGCCATGAAATGTTTGACGATCCTGTCCTCGAGCGAATGATAAGAAATAACGCAAAGCCGTCCGCCGTTCTTAAGGATGGACAGCGAGTCCTGCAATCCCGCCGCAAGCTGCTCGAGCTCCCGGTTGACCGCTATTCGCAGCGCCTGGAAGGTTCTTGTTGCGGGGTGAATTCTTTTTCTCATCCCGTAAACCTTTTCAACAATCTTTGCCAATTCGGAACACGTCTCGATGGGCTTCCTCTCTCTTGACCGGATAATGGCCCTCGCAATTTTTCTTGACAAGCGCTCTTCGCCAAAGCCGCGGAAAATCTCCTCAAGTTGATTTTCCGGATATAGATTCACGATTTCGTGTGCGGAGACACGCTGGCTTCTGTCCATCCTCATATCAAGAGGCGCGTCCGATAAAAAACTAAACCCTCTTTCCGGATCCCTCAGCTGCATACTTGATGCGCCGAGATCAAACAACACCCCGTCTGCCGAGGCAATGCCGCACGCATTAGCTATATTTTTCATATCGGAAAAGTTCCCCCGCACCAGCGTCACACGCGAATCCGACAACTTCTCTCCGGCGGCCCTGAGGGCATTTTCGTCTCTATCGATCCCGATGAGCCTGCCGTCAGGACCGATTTTTTTTAATATTGCTTCTGCATGCCCTCCGGATCCGGTTGTCGCATCGATATACACCCCGCTCTGCCGAATATCGAGCAGCTCCACTGCCTTTTCCCGCATAACCGGCAGATGGTCAATTCCGGCTGTCAATCTGCGTTAATGCCTCTAAAAACCCAGCGCAGCAAGCCCTTCCTCCATTGCCTGCCTGTCTATCTGGGACAGGTCAACAAGCTTGTCCCATTCATCTCTGTCCCAGATATCAATCCTGTCGACCTGACCGACAATCACGATATTACTATTGATATTTGCGTCTTCTCTTAGTGAAGCGGGAATGAGAATTCTTCCCTGCCTGTCAAAATCAGTTTCGACTGCCGCACCGATGACTCTTCTCATAAAAAACTTTATATGCCTGTCGGAACTTGGCTTTATCCTGACCTTATCCTGGAGTTTGCTCCATTCCTCCGCAGGATATATGCGAAGGCACTGATCGACCGGGGCATTCGTAATATACAGTTTCGTGGCGCATTGGCTCATAATAACGTCTCTGAAAGGAGCCGGAATGATAATTCTTCCCTTGGGATCAACGGTATAATAGTATTTTCCCGAGAACGCAGGCATTTATCCTCCACTTTCTACCACTTATTACCACAAAATATTAGTGTGAGGGCCGACGATTGTCAAGGGAAAAATACTGTATCCTACATTATGTGCAGGATCATGCAGCTAAATACTATATATGGGTTACGGGCGCGATGATCCAATCATCGTCATGTGATGCTATTTTTGCATTTATATCTATATGCCATTTCATCACAGGCTGTTAGTCGGTAATAGTTTTGACGCGCTTCAGCGCCGCGCGGCTTTGTATTTTTTGCC
>CAZKLK010000015.1:8365-20147 GCA_964553535.1 uncultured Nitrospiraceae bacterium | reverse complement strand
ACTTTTAATCTTTAAATCTTAGTAAAACAGTTCACTTTTAATTCTTAAATGGCACGGCCGAAAAATTTCCTTGACATTAATCGCCTGACGCAATAGACTGAACACAGGTTCACATGAACAAGCGTTCAGGTCAGGAGTCAAAGCAGAATATCCTGAAAGCCGCCATGGATGTATTCCTCCGGAAGGGATACGCGAAGGCGAGCATCCGGGAGATCGCCCGCATCGCGGGGATCAGCGTCGGCGGCGTGTACCTGTATTTCAGCAACAAAGAGGACCTTTACAGAAACCTGATCGGCGAAAAAATGCTGGACATAGGCAGCAGAACGGAAGCAATCGCAAGGCAGACCGGATCCGCTCCTGAAGCATTATCAAAAATACTCGCATTGCACTTCGAGAACGCCCTCAAGCACAGGGATTTCATTCTTCTCCATATCAGGGAGCACGGGTTTGCATTTGGCGTCGAGGAAAAGCGGAAATTCTTCGGCAAACAGAAGCAGATTATCAGGCGGATCATTCAGCGCGGAATCGCCTCGGGGGAGTTCAGAAAATGCAATCCGGGGCATGCGGCAACAATGATCATGTCGTCGCTGAGAGGCGTTATCCTCTCCGTGGCGCTCGACGGCGCCGTTGTTACCAATGAAATGCTGAACGAACACATATTTAACGGATTGCATGCGAAATGAAAGGAGAATCGGCAATGAAGAAATCCGCAGTCATCTTCCTCATAATCCTGCACCTTGCGCCGTTTGCTTTTGCGGAGACGGGCGGCATTCCGGCGCTTGAAGAAAACATACCGGCGGAATATGCCCTCGACGACCTCTGGCGGACGGGACTAAGCCGTTCCGAGCAGGTCAAAATATCGGAGGAAGACATCTTCATAGCGGAAAGGAACAGGGACAAGGCGCTGGCGGCGCTGTTGCCGGCTGCAACAGCATTCGGTCAGCACACCCGGTACAGCGAAAAGAAAACAACCGGCGCATCGGCGGGCGGCGTTGCCATTCAGCCGGAAAGTTCTTCTGCGTGGGGACTGCGTCTCAGCCAGTCCATTTCACTCGGCGGAAGGGAAATTACCGCATTCGGAATATCGAAAAAAGCCGTCGATTATAGCGCCTATGACCTGCGTTCCGTGAGGGAGGAATATATCCTGAGAATCGCCGGGTCATATTATGATGTATTGAAAGCCAGGAAAGGCGTCGACATAGCCGGGGCAAACGTCGCGCGCCTGCAAAAGTACAGAGACGAGGCGGACATGCGGCTGAAGGTCGGCGAAGTGACGAAAACGGCGGTTCTCAGGGCCGATGCAGAGCTTTCCGGAGCCCGCTCAGATCTTATCAGGGCTGAAAATATCCTTAATTTGGCGAAAACAGTTCTTGCGAGGATTGCCGGCATAGAGGGAAATTTTGAGGTGGCGGAGCCGGCGCCGGGAGGCGCCGGTCATCAGGACATAGAGATATCCGGCGGGGTTGACGTCCTGAAACAGACAGCCTTTTCCGAAAGGCCGGAGATCAAATCAGCCGCGATCCGGAAAAATATCGCGGGAGACAGGGTAACATTCGCCCGGGCGGCATACTGGCCCAACCTTTCATTGGAAGGGACATATCTCCGGAGGGATGAAAACCCTTCTTCGTCGTTCTTTAACGATGAAAGCGTTTACGCCTTGTTCAGAATTGACTTCCCGCTGTTTGAAGGCGGACTGAGGAGGGCGGAGGCAAGGGAATCGGAAGCGCGCAGGAGGCAGGCTGACCTGGCCTATGATAATTTGCGGAAGACTATATCAGTCGAGGTGGAGGATGCGTACTTCGACGTGCAAACCCAGGCCGGCATACTGCGATCCCTCGGGGATCAGTTGAGATTCGCCAGGGACAACTATGACGCTGTCACAAGGCAGTTTGCGTTCGGCCTTGCAAGCAGCATCGACGTGATAGACGCGAATACCCTGCTGGTTGACTCGGAGAGACAATCGGCAATGGCGCTGTACGATTATCAGTTTGCGGTGCTTAGGCTGAAGCGCGCAACGGGAACACTGCTCAGGACGGTTCCCGGCGGATAAAAGCAGCAGCTTGCATTAAAAAAGAAAAAGTCGAGGTATCCGGTTATGAAAAGAAGTTTCTATTTATCGCGCTGTTTATTGTCTGCCGTCTGCTGCCTGCTGCCTCTTGCGGGATGCGGCAAAAAAGAAGCGCCGGCTCCCGTTGAGAGAGTCGTAAACGTCCGCGTTCAGCCGGCTGAAAAGCGCTATCTTCGTCCCTTCATACAGTCTGTCGGCACGCTGAACGCTTATGAAGAAGTCGTCGTCAGCGCCGAGCTGGACGGAATTTTAAGGGAGCTGTACGTCAGGGAGGGGTCGGCTGTCTCGAAGGGGCAGACTGTCGCGCTCATAGACGACACTGATTACCGCCTCGAAGTCAGACGGGCGGAAGCGGCGCTGAGACAGGCCGAGGCCGCTCTTGCGAACACGAAGACGGAATTTCAGCGGAAGGAGTCTCTCCATAAGGAGCAGCTTGTAACTCAGCAGCAGTTTGACGACGTCGCAACGCGGGTGACGCTTGCCGATGCGGAGGTGGAACGGGCAAAGGCTTCCCTGTCGCTCGCCCGGCAGAAACTGTCGAAGACGAAAATACTTTCGCCCATATCGGGCGCGGTCAAGGAAAGGAAGGCCGAACGCGGCAATTTCGTGAAAAACGGCGCTCATCTCCTGACCGTAATCAACGCCAATCCCGTTAAGCTCATTTTTTCCATAACCGACAGGGACATAAGCCGGATGAAGAAGGATCAGGAGGTCATTTTCACCGTAGACGCCTACCCCGGCAGGGAATTCAAAGGGAAATTGACCAGCATTTACCCGAGTCTGGCGGAGAACACCCGGGCGCTGCGTGTTGAAGCTCTGGCGCAGAATCCGGATGGGGCGCTGAAGCCGGGGCTGTTTGCCGAAATATTTGTCTTCACCGGAGCTGAAAGGGAAACCATTCTCGTGCCCGCGACATCACTGCTTTATGAGGGGAATAAGGTTGCGGTATTTGTCGCCGAGGGGGACAGGGCGCATGAGCGGGCGGTCAGAATCGGACAGAAGTTCCGCCTGCGGGAACATGAGGTTAATCGTGAATCCGCGGACGCTTCCCCGCGGGCGGCAGGCGCCGCCCGGCGCGTTGACGGCGCGGAGCCGCGCATGCAGGAGTTCTCTGAAATCACGGAAGGTTTAAAGGCAGGCGATCTTGTGATAACAGTCGGCCAGCAGAATCTTTTTGAAGGGGCAAAAATCGCCGTCTTAAACGGCGTGGAGACGAAGAACTAACTTATGTGGCTCGCTGATACATCAATACGGAGGCCCGTTTTCGCGACGATGGTCATCCTCGGCCTCGTCATCCTCGGCCTCGTCAGCTATCCGAAAATCGGGGTCGATCTGTTTCCGAGAGTCGAATTCCCGATAGTCAATATCACCACCACCCTCAAGGGAGCAAACCCCGAGATCATGGACATCGAC
The DNA here is from genome assembly GCA_964553535.1 of uncultured Nitrospiraceae bacterium. Lineage (GTDB taxonomy): Bacteria > Nitrospirota > Thermodesulfovibrionia > Thermodesulfovibrionales > SM23-35 > JALHSV01. Next base: position 16,666 of record CAZKLK010000015.1, on the reverse strand, counting down.
GTTACGGACCAGATTGAGGGCGCCGCCAACACTATCAACGGGGTTAAGAGCATTATATCGTCAAGCACTGAGGGGGTGTCGATTGTTTCGGTCGAATTCGTGCTTGAGCGGGATATCGAGCAGGCAGTGCAGGACGTCCGTGAGAAAATGTCCGTCATACGCGGGAAGCTGCCGAAAGACATCGACGAGCCGATAATCGAAAAAGTGGATCCGGACGCGGCTCCGATCATGTGGTTCGGACTTTCAGGCGAAAAATCAGTCAGGGAGATCTCAACATACGCGGACGAAGTCCTCAAGGAACAGTTCCAGAGAATCAACGGCGTCGGCGCGGTCAGAATGGGCGGGCTCAGACTAAGACAGGTGCGGGTATGGCTCGACAGGGACAGGCTGAGCGCATACGGCATATCGACTTCCGACGTCATGCGCGCCCTTGAACGGCAGAACATCGAGCTTCCCGGCGGGAGAATAGAAAGCGAAACAAAAGAATACACGGTTAAAGTGAAAGGCGAGTTCCCCGATGTGCAGGAATTCAATAATCTGATCATTGCCTACTCGGGAGGAGTCCCTGTAAGGCTCAGCGACATCGGCAGGGCCGAGGATGCCATGCAGGAAAAACGCTCCATCGCCAGGTTTAACGGCATTCCGGCCGTGGGGCTCGGCATACAGAAGCAGTCCGGCACCAACACGGTCCAGGTCATCGAAAGGATCAAAAAGGAGCTGCCTGCCATCAGAAACGCCCTCCCCCCGGGCATGAAACTCGAGATATCGTTCGATCAGTCGAGCTTTATTCAGCGCTCCATACGGGAGGTCCGCCATCATATGATATACGGCGGACTACTGGCCATCCTCATCGTATTCATTTTCCTGAAGGACGTCAGGACGACATTCATCAGCGCGCTCGCCATCCCGACCTCCGTCATAGCCACATTCACGCTCATGAATGTCTTTGACTTCACTTTCAACAATATGACAATGCTCGCGCTTTCGCTCTCAATCGGCATCCTCATAGACGACGCCATTATTGTCATCGAAAACATACACCGTCACATAGACAAAGGAATGAACCCCAGGGAGGCAGCCTCGTTTGCAACGCATGAGATAGGGCTTGCCGTCATGGCAACCACTCTCGCAATTGTCGCGATATTCCTGCCCGTCGCATTCATGAAAGGCATTGTCGGAAGGTTCTTTCTCCAGTTTGCGCTAACCGTCGTTTTTTCGGTCATGGTGTCGTTGTTTGTTTCCTTCACCCTGACGCCGATGATGGCGTCGAGATATCTGAAGCCGGCGCGCGCCGCCGGCCATTCGGCGCACGAGAATGCCGGGAACACCCCTGCCCGTTCTTCCCTCATGCGCCTATTGTCGGCTGTTTCGGATTCCCTCGGCCGGCGGTACAAAATGCTTGAGGTTTTCTACAGGTCGCTGCTTGAATTCGCCCTCGGACACAGGCTTATCACGATCTCTCTGGCCGCGGCCATATTTGTCCTGAGCATGTTTCTGACCGCCTTTATCGGAAAAGAATTCGTGCCTCCGGAGGACCAGTCAAGATTTATAGTGCGCCTGAAAGCGCCCATTGATTATTCAGTCGATGAAATCGACAGGCTATTCAAAAAAGCCGAGGATATCATCCTCTCCACCCCGGAGGTCAGAACCTGCTTCTACGCCCAGGGGCTTGCATCGGGACAGTTGAACAGGGGCATCATGTTCATCGCGCTGAGCCCGAAATCCGGAAGACAAAAGACACAGCAGGACATAATGGCCGAAGTCAGAAAGAAGATGAAGAACATCCCGGGGCTTGAAGCAACCGCGGAGGACGTCTCCCTGATCGGCGGAGGACTCAGGAATGTACCGATACAGTATTCGGTGAGAGGCAGCGACCTGAACGCCGTCGAGTCGTATTCCAAAGAAATTGTCTCCCGCTTCTCCGGGCTCCCCGGAATCGTTGACGTGGACACGTCCCTTGAAACCGGCAAGCCCGAGATCAGGGTCTATATCGACAGGGACAAGGCCGCCGATCTTGGCGTTGATGTAGCCACGGTCGCGGAGGCGGCCAATTTCCTGATCGGGGGGGAAGTGGACGTCACAAAATTCAAGGATGAGACCAGGGGGCGCAGATACGACGTCAGGGCCAGATTAAACCCGGAGGACAGAGCGCATCCTGAGGACATCGGCAGGCTTTACGTGAGGGCGAGGGACGGCAAACTCGTCGAGCTTTCCAGCATAGTCATTGTCAGGGAGGCAGGAGGGCCGGGCATCATCAACAGGGTTGACAGGCTGAGGGCCGTGACTGTATTTGCAAATCTCGAGGACAAACCCCTCGGTCAGGCAAAGGCCGAGCTTGATTCAATAGCGCAGAAAATTCTGCCACCCGGCTACGCAGGCGTGTACAAGGGGACAGCCGATGTAATGGGAGAATCTTTCTATTACCTCATTTTTGCGATTGTTCTGGGAGCCATCCTGGCATACATGATTCTCGCGGCGCAGTTCGAGAGCTTTGTTCACCCGGTTACGGTCCTCATATCCATGCCGCTCTCCTTCATCGGCGCGTTCGGAGCCCTTTTTATCACGGGCAATACGATTAATCTTTTCAGCTTGATCGGTCTCGTCCTGCTGATGGGGCTCGTAAAAAAGAATGCGATCCTGCTCGTGGATTACACGAACACCCTGCGCGCGAGGGGCATGGAGAGGAGGGAAGCGATTCTTTCCGCGGGTCCCGTGAGGCTGAGGCCCATACTTATGACCACGTTCGCGATTGTATTCGGCATGATGCCTATTGCGCTGGGAATCGGAGAAGGGGCCGAGACGAGAGCCCCGATGGCGATCGCCGCGACAGGCGGGCTCCTTACATCATTGCTGCTGACGCTCGTCGTCGTGCCCGTAATCTATGATATATTCGACGAATGGCAGGGCAGACTGAAAAGACGGCGTTAAGCCGGAAATGCAGTTCGTGACGGGCGGATGTGATGAAAAGGCTGTCATGCAGCACCTTTGCAGGCGGCTGATTGTCATGACAAGCGGCATTTTTTATTCAAAGCAAATTGCGGACCTGACTCGCCGGATTCTGCCTGTGAGAGTTTTTTCAGCATATTTACCTGTCACGCTCCACATCAAATGCATTTTTCGGTTAAGCCGCCGGGATAAACCAAAGTGACTCTCTTCCTGCTGACATTTTTCCTGCTGTATGGAAGCATTCATCTGTACGCCTTTCTGCGGGCCCGCGCGGTGTTCGCCTTCAGCGCGGCAACGGGCGTATTCCTCGCCGCCTTCATGCTCATAATGATTGTTTCACCGGTCGTTATCCGCTTCTCTGAAAAAGCCGGCTTCGAGCTCTTTGCGCGCATTCTGTCCTACGCTGGATATACGTGGATGGGGTTCATCTTTCTCTTTGCCGCGTCTTCGTTCCTGCTTGACATTTACAGAGCGCTGATAGGGGCCGGAGGATTTTTTGCCGGCGCGGATTTGTCGCGCTTCGCGGTTCCGCGCAAACACGCCTTCCTGATTTCCCTCGTCATTTCCATATGCGTCTGCCTTTATGGATATTTCGAAGCGAAAAACATAACGACGGAAAACGTCCTCATCCGGTCGCGCAAGCTTCCGGCGGATGTTGACAGATTCAGGATAGTTCAGATCTCCGATGTGCATCTCGGCCTTATAGTGAGAGAAAACCGCCTCGAAAAAATCCTTGCGGAAGTCGTCAGGGCAAACCCCGACGTCCTTGTTTCCACCGGAGACCTCGTCGACGGGCAGATTGACAATCTCATTGCGCCTGCGGCAATGCTCGCTGAAATCAATCCCCGGCACGGCAAATACGCCGTAACCGGCAACCATGAATTCTACGCGGGGATCGGCCAGTCGGCCGAGTTTACAGAAAAGGCGGGATTCCGTCTTCTCAGGGGCGAGAGCGTCCACATCGGCAATTTCCTCGCCGTTGCCGGGGTCGACGACCGGCAGGCAAAATCGTTGGGCCTTTACCGTGGAAGTTCCGAGAAAGCGGTTCTTGCCGGCATTCCGCGCGGCCGGTTCGTGCTGCTGCTTAAGCACAGGCCGGTCATCGATGATGAATCGCCCGGTTTGTTCGACCTGCAGCTCTCAGGTCATGTCCACCGGGGGCAGATATTCCCGTTCAGCATCATAACGGGGATATACTATTCAACGCAGGCCGGTCTGGCGGCTCTCCCGGACGGTTCCTCGCTCTATGTCAGCAGGGGGGCCGGAACCTGGGGCCCTCCGATACGGTTTCTTTCGCCTCCGGAGGTGACGGTCATCGACATTGTCCATGCGGACAAATAGGAGCCGCTATTTATTTCCTTTCGGCGGTCGCCGCAGCGCGTTCTGCGGTATACTATCCATGTGAAAAGAATCCCGTTTCTGCACATCGCTCTTTTTTCACTAACCCTGATTTCGACCATTTTTGTGGGGGCCCTGCAGACGGGCGCGGATGTTTTGAAACATCCCGGCGAAATTTACCGCGGACTGCCGTTTGCGCTTTCGCTCATAGCCATACTCCTGACTCATGAGTTTTCCCATTATTTTGCCTCAAAGCTGCACGGGGTGAAGGCCACCCTGCCCTACTTCATTCCCGCACCCACAATAGTAGGCACGTTCGGCGCCTTTATAAAAATGAAGTCGCCTATTGTCACCAGAAAAGCGCTCATCGACATCGGCGCTTCAGGCCCTGTTGCAGGATTTGCCGTTTCAGCCGCGGCTGCGGCTGCGGGCCTCCGGGCATCCGAAATAGTGCCTGTTTCCCAGACGGCCGGGGCGCTCAATCTCGGCGATTCAATCCTGTTCTCATTTCTTGTCAGGGCCGTCATCGGAGTCACGCCGGCGGATTACGATATCCTTCTCCACCCCGTCGCATTTGCAGGCTGGATCGGCCTTTTTGTGACCTCGATCAATCTCATCCCGGTCGGGCAGCTTGACGGCGGACACATTGCATTTGCGTTCCTCGGGGAAAAACATTCCCGCCTGTCGTTTATCCTGATTGCGGCGATGTGCCTGCTGGGTGTTCTCATCTGGGAGGGATGGCTCGTGTGGGCTGTATTGCTGCTGATACTCGGCCTCAGGCACCCGCCCGTTGTCTGCTGGGAAAGGAGCCTTGACAAAAGGAGAAAAGTCCTCGGCCTGACCGCCCTGCTGATTTTTATCATTACCTTTATCCCCGCGCCCTTTAAAATCCTGTGAAGACGGTCATCCCCGCTATGGTATACTAACTCATAAAAGGAGACGCCGCATGAAAGTCATACTTAAGGAAGACGTTAAAAAGCTCGGGAGTGTCGGACAGGTTGTTGACGTAGCCGACGGATTTGCGCGCAATTACCTTGTGCCTAAGGGGCTGGCCGTGGAGGCAAGCACCAAAAACCTGAAATCGCTGGAACATGCGCAGAGGCTCATACAGGAAAGGACGAAAAAAATGAGGGGCTCGGTGCAGGACCTTGCCGGAAGGCTTTCCGGAATGACCCTCGTCGTCAAAGCGAAGGCGGGAGAAGAGGGGAAGCTATTCGGCTCCGTAACGAGCCTTGATATCGCCGAACAGCTTAAAAAAGAAGGTATTGAGATAGACAGAAAGAAAATCTCGCTCGAAGAGCCTATCAGAAGGGTTGGCACCCATATGGTCAGCGCCCGTTTGCAAGCCGGGATTGATGCGCAGATCACCGTGCAGGTTATAGAGGAATAACTCTTAAAGCAGCGCAGGAATGCCGGATACAGAGCTTCATCTCCATAAACTGCCTCCCCAGAACCTCGATGCGGAGCAGTCCGTTCTCGGCGCCATTCTGATCGACAATAACGCGTTGCCGAAGGCGCTGGAGATCCTCGATCCCGATGATTTCTATAAGCCTTCGCACAGGAAGATCTTTTTCGCCATGACCGACCTGTTCGATAAGAATGAGCCTATAGATCTCATCACATTGACGGACCGGCTTAAAAAGAACAACGAACTCGAGCCCGCCGGCGGCGTTGCCTATCTGTCGCAGATCGTCAATATGGTTCCCACCGCCGCAAACGTCCGGTACCATTCGCACATCGTCCGCGAAAAGGCCCTTCTCAGAGGACTTCTGTTGTCGACGAGCGACATCGCGGGAAAAGTATATGAGGACAGCCTCGACGCAGAGGATCTCGTGGATTATGCCGAGAGATCGATCTTTAAAATTTCGGACAAGCGGGTAAAGGCGTCGTTCGTCACGCTCAAGGATGTCATCCGGGACAGTTTCGAGATGATCGAACATCTCTACGACAGGAAAGAGGCGATAACCGGGGCTCCGTCCGGGTTCAGGGACCTTGACGAACTCACGACAGGATTTCAGAAAGGCGACCTGATCATCGTCGGGGGCAGGCCTTCCATGGGGAAGACGGCCTTTGCCCTGAATATCGCCCAGTATGTGGGACTTGAACATAAGGAGCCGGTTGCCATCTTCAGTCTCGAGATGGCAAAAGAGCAGCTCGCAATCAGGATGCTCTGCTCCGAGGCCATGGTAAATTCAAACAATATCAGAAAAGGTTTCATCAAAAAAGAGGACTGGCACAAGCTGACCAGCGCCGCCAGCAATCTTACCGGAGCGCCCGTCTTCATTGACGATACGTCGGGCATCACCGTCCTTGAACTGCGGGCAAAGGCGCGGCGGCTGAAAATGGAGCATGGCCTCAGTTTGGTAATTGTAGATTATCTCCAGCTGATGAGGGGGAAGGGTTCTTTTGAAAGGCGGGAGCAGGAGATATCGGACATATCCCGCTCTCTCAAGGCGCTGGCAAAGGAGCTGAGCGTCCCCGTCATCGCCGTCAGCCAGCTTAACAGGAGCGTCGAGCAGCGGCGCCCGCCGAAGCCCATACTGGCCGACCTGAGAGAATCCGGCGCGATCGAACAGGACGCCGACGTTATTCTGTTCCTGTACCGTGACGAGATTTACAATAAGGAGTCAAAAAAAGGACTCGCCGAGATCATCATAGCCAAGCAGAGGAACGGTCCGACCGGCACGGTTAATCTGTCTTTCATGTCGAGCTGCACGAGATTTCTGAACATGGCGGACAGGGACATTGAAGACATAGGGGAGGATGCATTTTGAAACGGCCTCCGTCCGTAGCGGGACAGTTTTATTTCGGAACGGCGCCTAAACTGACTCAGCAGGTCAACGAATACATAAATATCTCCGCGAAGAAAGAGAAGGTCATCGGCGCGGTCTGTCCCCATGCGGGCCTGATGTATTCAGGTCATGTCGCCGGAGCCGTATACTCCGCGATCGACTTCCCGGATACATTCATCCTCATCGGGCCGAATCATACGGGGCTGGGAGCGAAGATCTCGCTTATGGCGTCCGGCGAATGGGAGATACCGACCGGGACATTCGGGATCGATGAAACGATTGCCCACAGGATAGCTATGAACGTTCCGCTCGTCACAAAGGACGCGAAGGCTCATATGTTTGAACATTCTCTCGAAGTGCAGCTTCCTTTTATTGCTTATTTCTCCCGGCAGGCGAAGATTGTGCCTATCGCGATTCTTAACGCGTCCATTGAAGAATGCAAATTGCTTGGCGAGGGAATTGCGAAGACCATGCAAGCCGCGGGATCTTCAGTAGTCATGATCGCGAGCTCCGATATGAGCCACTATGTGACTGACAGCCTTGCCAGACAGAAGGACAAAAAGGCCATTGACAGGATCATCTCGCTTGATCCGGAGGGATTATACGGCGCCGTACTCGGAGAGCGGATTTCCATGTGCGGATATCTCCCCGTAACCACTCTTCTTTTTGCCGCAAACGCGCTCGGCGCGAAATCGGCCCGTCTTGTCAAGTACGCCACGTCGGCCGAGGTCAGCGGGGACTACGACCACGTCGTAGGCTATGCGGGCATCGTGATCAAGTGATATGATCAGAAACACATCCGATAAAACCGACCACAGACGGCACGCCAGGCGCAGCGGGAAAGGAATCCGCGGCGACATCCTTAATTCGAAAAACATCGAAGTGCTGAACATAAGCGACGGCGGGGCTGCCATAGAATCCGGCAAGAGGCTTGAGCTGGGCAGGGAATATACGATCAGGATTCGTTGCGGCGGCAGCGAGTTCCGGATCAGGGTGCTTGTAGTCTGGGCCGAGCTCATATCCAAAGAAAGGCCTGACGGTTCCATAGTTCCAGTTTACAAGGCCGGCGTGCAATTCAGGGATATGTCGCCGGAAAAGGAAACCCTCATTCAGGACTGCATGGCGGAAATGATCCCGGGAGCGCAGGGATAGCCGCCGGCGCAAATAACGCGGCAGGGATAAGCGGGACTCATATAAGACCTGACACCTTTTCTGTCATCGCGAG
>CAZKLK010000015.1:0-8265 GCA_964553535.1 uncultured Nitrospiraceae bacterium | reverse complement strand
CGGCAGGGATAAGCGGGACTCATATAAGACCTGACACCTTTTCTGTCATCGCGAGGCCGAATGGAATGAGGCCGTGGCGATCCCGCCGTTAAGACTTTCTGCAAACAGCGGGATTGCCGCGTCGCTTCGCTCCTCGCAATGACGGACTTAAAAAAGCTCTGCGGGAATGAAGGCCTTTTCCGTCATCGCGGGCAACCCCCTCCATTTGTCATTCTGAGACCTTCTGTGATATATTATGTGTTCCGGAGGTGAATATGTACGCTATAATTGAAAACGGTGGCAAACAGTACCGGGTCTCTCCCGGTGATTTGGTGACCGTCGAGAGGCTTTCTCCCGATGCGGGAGCAGACGTGGTTATTGACAGGGTTCTGATGGTGGCCGGAGACAATGCAACCGCATACGGCTCGCCCTATGTCGGCGGGGCGAAGGTCATCGCCGTGGCGGAGAAGAACTTCCGCGGACGGAAACAGATGATACATAAACAGAGGCCCCGCAAGGTTTACAGGAAGACAAACGGTCACAGACAGTTTTACACATCGTTAAGAATCAAGGAAATAGTTTTTGGAGGATAGCAATGGCACATAAAAAAGGCGTTGGCAGTTCAAGGAACGGCAGGGACAGCGAGTCGCAGCGTCTCGGCGTCAAGAGATTCGGCGGGCAGCTTGTCCGCGCCGGAAACATACTGGTCAGGCAGCGGGGCACAAAATTCCACCCCGGCGTAAATGTCGGCAAGGGGTCCGACGACACCCTCTTTTCGCTTGTCGACGGAGTAGTGAACTTTGAGAGGAAAGACAGGGCGAGACTCCAGGTCAGCGTTTATCCACTGCCGCAATAAAAAAAAGTGGCATCCTGAACATAAAGGCGGGCGCTTATGCCCGCCTTTTTTATTTAATCCGGTTGAGCGTGCATTTTGTTGATTATGTAAAAATTTTCGTCAAGGCGGGCGACGGCGGCAGGGGGTGCGTCAGTTTCCGCAGGGAGAAATATGTCCCGAGAGGAGGCCCCGACGGGGGAGACGGGGGAAGAGGCGGACACATCATCTTCAGCGCGACCGACGAGTTAAACACTCTCATCGATTTGCGGTACCACAGGGAGTACCGCGCCCGCAGGGGCCAGCACGGGATGGGGAAAAAAATGCACGGGAAAAACGGCGGGGATCTTGTCATTCGCGTTCCGGTGGGGACAGTCATAAAGGAAGAGGATTCAGGCGCCGTCATAATCGATCTGGACAAAAACGGGATGACAACCGTCATTGCAAAGGGAGGAAGGGGAGGCCTGGGCAATTCCCATTTTGCCACGCCGGTGCGTCAGGCCCCCCGGTTTTCCCAGCCCGGAGAAAAAGGCGGGGAAAAACATCTGATACTCGAACTGAAGCTCCTCGCGGACATAGGCCTTATAGGCCTTCCGAACGCGGGCAAGTCAACTCTCCTGTCCGCCGTGTCGTCCGCCCGGCCGAAGATTGCCGCATACCCGTTTACGACCCTTGCTCCGGTTCTCGGCGTCGTTAAAACGGCGGATTACCGGAGCTTCGTGGCTGCCGATATACCGGGGCTTATTGAAGGCGCGCACAGGGGCTCCGGGCTCGGATTCCAGTTCCTGCGGCATGTGGAGCGGACTTCCCTGCTCCTCCACCTTGTGGACGTGTCGGACATCGCGCAGGGAGATCCGGCCGCCCGCTTTGAAACAATTGAGAGAGAGCTTGAACAGTACAGTCCGGAACTCATGAGGAAACCACGGGCAGTGGCGGGAACGAAGATCGATATCGCCGGCGGCGGGGAACAGCGAGCGAGAATGGAACGCTACTGCGAGGAGCGCGGGATAGATTTCTTCGCGATATCGGCGGTTACGGGCGAGGGCATAAAACAACTGCTCGCCTATCTCGCGGGAAAGCTGAACCGCCCTGACCCCGATAATGCGCTCCGCGGGGCGTGAGCGCACGTTCAGCCGCATGACGGCGGGCGGTCCGCGCCGGCATTGGCCGGATGCGGGGCAGGGTATTTCCCCTTTGCGCGCGCTGTGGTAATTTATTCTATGGCCGATAATTCCGCCAACATTCCCCCTGATATAAGGCTGATCGGCGGCGCCGTCAACGAACTGATTATTTCGCGCCGCAATATATCCATCTATCCCCGCAGTCACCCTTCGGTGGACAAATCGCTGGAGCGCGCCTCCGGATTCATGTTGAAGCTGTTCGAGATGAGACCCGATATCACCATTGCCGTGGCAAAGGATACTCTGATTGTCGATGACTGCTACCTTGAAAAAAAACATCCGGCTTTCCGGGAGCTCGCTCTCCTGCTCAACAGTATGAGTATCGCCTATGTCACGTTTGCAGCCGGTCTGACAAAGGATGAGATTTATGCCTTCCACCTGTTTATTTCGTCAAAAGTTTCCGGTGAGCCGTCTGAAGAGCTTAAGGAAAAGTTCGAAGCCCTCAATCTCACGCACATCAGGGCCGGATTTATAGATTACGGAGCTTTCGGGCTGGCCGAGGGAGCATCGCAGCCCGCAGCGGCAGACGCGTCGATTTGGGAGCGATATGTATTCGGGCTTCTTGACGGAACCCTGCAAGCCGGCGATGTCGCCGGCGGCGTCAGGGAAATCCCCCCGGATGTTCTTGCGCGCATCATTAATAAATCGGCGACGCCGGAGTGCGGAGAGGAATCCTGTGAAAGGGTAGTAGCCGCATACGGCGCGCTGCCGCCTGAAAGAGGTTTTTCGGGCAAGGATCTTAGAAGGCTGCTCGATTTCATTAATGCCCTCCGTCCCGAAGTGAAAAGGCAGTTCATTTCCTCTGCCGTCAGGAGCATTTCGCGTGATTTGGACGCAGCTTACAGGTCGCTGCGCGGAATTTCAATCAATGAAATTATGGATCTAAAAGCTTCAATCAACGAACAGGATATCGTCGTTCCCTCTGCACTGAAGAATCTTCTCGATTCATTGCTGCGTTTACGCTGGGACGGAACTGCGACCCCTTTTTTCAACGGCGGGCTCCTCGTGGACGACATACATGTCTCCGGGGGCGTCGTCAACCTCCTGAAAAACGGGCGGCATGGAAAGCTTGCGGATTCCACATACGGGGGCGAAATACAGAAATTGTCGGATTATCAACCGGAAACAATTGCCGGGGCCGGGGAAATTTGGGAAAGGGAATGCAGTAATGAAGCGGTCAACAGGAGTTTCAACCAGACAATCCTCGACATACTTCAGTCGGACATCGCCTCGGAAGAGGAATACCGGTCATTCCTCAAACTCATCAGGGAACAGTGCGAACAGTTTTTATGGACGGGCCAATACCTCCGCATTCTCGACATTCTTAAAGCGCTCTCTTCCGGCGCGGAGGGCAAAAGATTTCCCGGCAGCGCCGACCGGGCAATCGGCGAATATTACACTGACGAGTTTATTTCCAGCCTGATTGATTCATTCAGGGTCATGGGGAGGCAAATGCGGGATGAGGTCTGGCGCCTCTGTGACTATTACGGGGAGAGACTGATATCCCCCCTGCTCGACGCCCTCATCAGCGAGGAATCGCAGGTCAATAGAAGTTTTTTTATCAGCATTCTGAAGCAATATGGCGGCGGGATCGTTCCCGAAGCGTTGAAAAAACTCGGTGACAGCAGGTGGTACGTCAAGAGAAACATGCTGTTTATCCTGAGCGACTGCACGACGCAGGAGACAGCTCCCCATATCAGACCTTACTGCCGGCATGAAAACCGCAAGGTAAGACTGGAGGCGGTGAAATGTCTTTTGAATGCGGGAGACGCCCACGGCATTCAGGCGCTCAGGGATTATTTCCATTCCGAATCCGGGGAATCCGCCGAAGAATGGATATCCCTTGCCGGGGCTTACAGGATAAAGGAAGTCGTTCCGGACCTGATCGCTTTGCTGAAGAAACGCGGATTAACCGGCTATGACTGGCGCCGGAAGATTCCGGTTGTCAGGGCCCTCGGAGAGATTGCAGACCCGCGCGCCCTCGGTCCCATAAGGGATCTCCTCGGCGGGCGCAGCATCTTTTCCCGGGAGTCCGCGGAAAAATTCAGGGAAGAAGTCTACCGGACGCTGAAGAAATACCCGCCCGGCCTTACGAAAGAGTTTATCATTTCGGGGCTGAAATCCGGCAATACATTCATCCGCGAAGAATCCATGAGGCTGGGCAGGAAGGAGGAATAGCGGGAAATGATAAAGGCATTCCTGTCATCATTCATGTCGGCGGTCTCCAACTGTTCACTGTATTCAGGGGAACACTACTCGGTCGACGAATTCACCGGCAAGGCTTTTTCCCTTGTCACTGCGCTGCTGAAGGAATCAGGCCGCCTCGAGCTGATGATCGTGGAGGACGACCTCATCATCAACAGGGCGCCGGTCAAGGACAAGGGGATTCAGGGAAGCAATCTCCTGAGGAGGCTGAAGAAAAAAGGAATCACCCGCGTCGATTTTCTTCAGGGGCTTACGCACTCCGAGTTGAAGGAGTTGATCGCAAAAATCGCCGCAGCGCATGAGGCTGTCATTTCCTTTCCGCACATAAAAACGGGCTTTGTCGAGGTCCGCGCCGGCGGATTGCAGGTTGACGCCGACTTAGTCAGGGAGATGGAAAATCTCTCCGGATTTTTGCGCTCGCAGATTGAAAAGGTGAAAGATATCCAGCGCGGCATATCCCATTTCAGGAGGCTGCATACTGCAGGCATTGAAGAAATAGCGGCAAGATTCGTTTTCTCGCTGAGGCGTGGCGCAAACATTTTGAAACTGATCCTGCCGGTTAAGTCATCCGGCGAATACGCCGGCATACACGCGGCAAACGTGGCCGTACTTACCATGTTTCAGGCGTCCGCGCTCGGCGTCCGCGACGACCTCCTACGCGACATCGGCGTGGCGGCGCTCCTGCATGACGTGGGAAAACTGTTCATTTCAAAAGAAGTGCTCGAAAAAAAGGATGCCTTTAATGAGAGCGACTGGGGAGAGATGCGAAGACATCCGGTCCTCGGGGCGAAGTACCTCGCAAAAATTGAAGGCCTGTCCGGACTTGCCGCTGTAACATCCATGGAGCACCACCGGCGCTTTGACGGCACGGGGTATCCCGTCTCCGCTATTGCCGGGCGCGGACAGCATTTCTGCAGCCAGGCCGTCGCCATATCGGACTATTTTGACGCACTAAGAAGCGGGATGCCTTACAGAAGGGCCCTCGACATTGAAGAAACTCTTTTCCTGATGGAGCGCGAGAGCGGCGGCGCTTTCAACCCGGAGCTGCTGAACAATTTTGCCCGGTCAATACGCGGGGCGCTTTCCGGGTAGAGGGGTGAAGAAAAAGATATCCGAACCTTTTATTCCCGCCACCCGCGGCGAGACCATACGCCGCAGGATCATGGCGCTCCTGACAGGCAATCCCCTTTCAGCCCGCGAACTGTCCGCGGAAACAGGGATATCCGAAAAAGACGTTTACGATCACCTCGAGCACATCCGGAAAACGGCCGCCGGCAGCGGGCAGAGTTTTATCGTTGCCCCGGCGGCTTGCAGGAGGTGCAATTTTGTATTCCGGAAAAGAGACAGATTGGGCAAGCCGGGGAAATGTCCGGTCTGCCGGGGCGAATCGATCCAGCGCCCCATGTTTTCAATTCGGTCTGAAGATTGACCTCCGCCGGAAACAAGTTTTATCATACAAGTCATGCTGAACGCCGGCGAACAGCTTGAGACCATAAAAAGGGGCGCCGTAGAAATTATTTCGGAAGCGGACCTCCTTAAAAAACTTGAAAAATCTGCAGTCGAAAAAAAACCCCTTAAAATCAAGGCGGGCTTTGACCCTACCGCTCCGGACATTCATATCGGCCACACCGTTTTGCTCGAAAAAATGCGGCAGTTCCAGGAAATGGGGCATGAGGTCATATTTCTGATCGGTGATTTCACAGGAATGATCGGTGATCCGAGCGGAAAGAGCGAGATGCGGAAGCCGCTTACAAAGGAAGAAGTTCTCGAGAACGCCGCGACATACAGGGCCCAGGCAGCCAAAATCCTCGACCCTGGAAAGACCAGGGTCGTATTCAATTCGGAGTGGATGTCGGGCATGACCTCTTCACAGATGATCCGGCTCGCCGGCGCGTACACAGTCGCCCGGATGCTGGAGCGCGAGGATTTCAGGACGCGATGGATGAATCACAATCCCATAGGCGTCCACGAATTCCTCTATCCGCTCATTCAGGGGTACGACTCGGTGGCGCTTGAAGCGGACGTGGAGCTCGGCGGGACCGACCAGAAATTCAATCTCATCGTAGGCAGGGAGCTTCAGAGGGAATTCGGACAGGAGCCGCAGTGCGTCGTGCTGATGCCGCTGCTCGAAGGCCTCGACGGCGCGAAAAAAATGAGCAAGAGTCTGGGGAATTACATCGGCATCGCCGAGCCTCCACGGGAAATGTTCGGCAAGATAATGTCCATTGGAGACGGCCTCATGCTGCGCTACTACGAACTGCTCAGCCGCATTTCGCTAAAAGAGTTCTCCGCCCTTAAGGAAGGTTTGAAAAACGGATCCGTCCATCCGAAGGCGGCCAAGGGAAACCTTGCCGTTGAGATCGTCGGGCGTTACTGGGGCAGGCAGGAGGCGCTGAAGGCCAGGGATGAATTCGAACAGGTCTTCAGGCAGAAAGGCCTTCCCGATGAAATCCCGGTTGCGGAAGTCCTGTGGGAAGAAAATGAAATGTGGATTCCGAAAATCATGAAGCTTTCCGGCCTTACGGCAGGCACGGGAGAGGCCGTAAGACTCATCAGGCAGGGAGGAGTTTCGGTAGATGAGCGGAGGGTGGACGACCCGGATGGAAAACTGCCCCCGGGCAGCTACCTCTTTAAAGTCGGGAAGCGGAAGTTCCTGAGGATAAACGCGGGGGAACAATAGGCTAATATAAACATATGTCCCGGACAACCATTCATGACCTGCTGAAAAAGAAGGCGGACAAAAAAAAGATCACCATGCTCACCGCCTACGATTACCCTTTCGCGAAGATTGTCGATAAAGCGGGGATAGACGGCATTATTGTCGGCGATTCACTGGGGATGGTTGTTCAGGGTCTCGACAACACCCTTCCGGTCACAATGGATGAGATGATCTACCACACGAGGATCGTCGCCCGCGCAGTCCGGAACTCTATTGTAATAGGCGACCTCCCCTTCATGTCATATCAGGCGGACGTTAATGAGGCCGTGCGGAATGCCGGAAGATTTTTGAAAGAGGCCGGGGCGTCGGCGGTGAAGATGGAGGGAGGCACGGAGGTGGCGGACCGCATCCGCGCCATGACCAGGGCGGACATCCCCGTCATGGCTCATATCGGACTGACACCGCAGTCAATCCACCGCATGGGCGGGTATAAAATTCAGGGCAGGACGGAGGAGTCCGCCCGGAGGCTGCAGGAGGAGGCGCATATAGCTGAAGATGCCGGCGCGTTCGCGCTCCTGCTCGAGGCGATGCCGGCAAATCTCGCGAAGAGCATTACGGAAGCGCTCTCGATTCCCACCATCGGCATCGGCGCCGGGCCTCATTGCGACGGCCAGGTTCTTGTGCTTCATGATGTCCTCGGCCTGTTCGAACGGTTTCTGCCGAAATTCGCGAAGCGGTACGCGGATCTGACGGACCACGCGTTGAACGCCGTCGCTCTTTACAAGCGGGAGGTCGAGGAGGGCGTTTTCCCGTCCGAGGAACAGAGCTTTCAGTAGGCGGCGCCGGCAGGGTTCGCTCCGGTTTGAACACTGCCTTGGTTAGAATGCAACTCAATTGGGAATCGCCCGACTATCCTGCCGGGATATGCTGCCCTTTAGGTTCGTGTCTCCCCTGCCGGCAAGAATAGGGTATTCCTCTATCAGCCGCAGCACAAGACCATACCGTTCCCGCACGGACAGAGTAAGATAAAACGGCGAATTCATGAGTATTGCAATAAGTTCCCTGACATTTTCCCTCATCTTGATTCTCCTTCGCATTCCTGCTTCCGTATTCCTGATAATCTGCAAGCATAGAGCGTGCCACGATCAGCCGTTTCCACCGCTAACATTTCGGTTCCGGGGACACCATATTTAATTGCTGAACATTTATTAAATCCCAATCCGGCGATAACCATCTCGAACAATTGATAAACGAGTCATTGCGAGCACCTAAAAGGTGCCTGGCAATCTCCCTTAATAAGACGAGATTGCTTCGCTGCACTCGCAATGACAATTCTTATCGCTGGATTTGGGTTATAAACGAAATGGCGGCTGTTTGCCGCGGCGGGAATGACGTCAATTTATGTCAGG
>CAZKLK010000014.1:0-20161 GCA_964553535.1 uncultured Nitrospiraceae bacterium | reverse complement strand
ACTTTTAATTCATAAATTTGATGAAAACAGTTCACTTTTAATTCGTTGATGGCATAGAAGGATTTAGTTGACAGAAAAGACTTTTTTCGTAATATTTATCTATGAAATGCGCTCACGACAATAGCCCGTTCAGCAGGGAGACTATTGAGCAGACCTTCGGCGCGAAGTTCTCAGACGGCAATAAGGTTATGCTTTTGTGGAAGGGCCCCGATTCATTTCAATCCATTTTTGATGAACTTGAGAGGGCGCGTAAACTGATATGTCTTGAATTTTACATTTTCAGGAATGATGAAACCGGCTCCAGGCTGGCTTCAATCCTTAAGAGAAAGGCGAGTGAAGGCGTTAAGGTCTGCGTCCTGTACGACCATTTCGGTTCATTCGGAACTCCCCGCAAATTCTGGAAAGAACTGCGGAAATCCGGCGCCGAAATACGGGCGTCGCGGCCTTTCAAATGGCGCGACCCATTTCATTATATCCACAGGGATCATAAGAAACTCATCATTATTGATGGAGTCGTTGCTTTTACGGGTGGATTGAACATAGCCAACGAATACAGCGGGTATCACAAAGTCAGACACGGAATCGGTTGGAGAGATACAGGAATATTTCTTGTAGGCCCGATCGCGACCGTTCTTCTCAATATTTTTGAACTGAGCTGGAGGATATGGAGGGGGACTGCAATTCCGTCATTGCCCGAAGCGAGCCAAACTGATGACGGCTTGCCGGTGCTTCCGATATTTGTTAATTCCGCAAAGGGCCGCCGCAGGATGAGGAAACTTCTGTATCACAGCATCAATCAAGCCCGGAGTTGCATTTATCTGACGACCGCGTACTTTGCGCCGAGCAGGAGGATGCTTCATGTGCTCGAGGATGCGGAATCGCGGGGCGTTGATGTCAAGCTACTTCTTCCCGGCAAATCGGACGTGCCGGCTGCATATTATGCTGGAAGGGCGTTTATTTCCAAACTCCTGCGTGCGGGCGTCGAGGTGTATTCATACCAGGGGGAGATTCTTCATGCCAAAACCGCCATCTTTGACGGGCTCTGGAGTATTATTGGCTCGGCCAATCTCGATTTCCAGTCTCTCAGGAAAAATGATGAAGGGAATGTCGGTATTATCGACCGGCAATTTGGAAGTCAGATGGTCGAGATTTTTGAAGAGGACTTGAGGCATTCTGAACGGATAACCCTTGAAACATGGAGCAAACGTTCGCTTTGGGAAAAGATAAAGGAACAGTTCTTTGCTTTATTCAGGAGGAGGTTGTAAGGCCGCCGTCGACGACGCCCGCCGGGATTTCATTGTTTCATTAAGTTGTTACGCGGCTTCGCATCCTGAGGCGATATGTTCCCTGAAACAGGCAGGTAAACATCAAAGGAGGTTTCTTTTCCAATGTCGCTTCGCACTTCTATATAACCTTTATGGTCCTTGATGATTCCATACGCGCTGGCGAGGCCAAGGCCGGTCCCCTTTCCCCTTTCCTTGGTTGTAAAGAAAGGATCGAATATTTTGTTGATTATATCTTGGGGTATGCCGGTTCCGGTATCGGTGATCGTTAAGACGATATATTTCCCAAGCACAACATAAGGAGGCACCTCGTACCTGTTTCGATGCGCATCCACTAAACGCGTTGATATTGTGATGAGACCGCCTTCCGGCATGGCATCTCTTGCATTGACAAGAAGGTTCATGATGACCTGTTCGATCTGATTGGGATCGCCGTCTATAATATGAGTATTTTCATCAAGATTAATTTCCAATTTGATTTTTTTCTGTGAAGCCGTCTGGAAAAGCTTTACCGCATCAATGACCGTATCATTAATGTTTACTGGAAGCACTTCATGCGCCTCCCGCCGCGCAAATCTCATCATTTGTCTGACCATAATTTCTGCTTTGCGGGCTGAATTCTCAATATTTTGCACCCGTTGTCTTGATACGTCATCAAGATTGCCGAATTCGAGCAGAAGCTGTGAATAGCCCAGAATACCGGACAGGGTATTGTTAAAATTATGGGCTATGCCGCCGGCGAGAAGGCCGATAGATTCCATTTTCTGAGAATGCGTCAGTTGTTCCTGCATGGTTTTCTTTTCGGTAATGTCTCTGTAGAAACACTGGACGTATGTTTCATCGGCGATGACGACGGCTTTTGAGCTTGCCTCAATAATCACTTTGCTGCCGTCTTTCCTGTAGTGTTTAAACTCGTAGATGAGCGATTCCGAATTCAGAATTCTAGTCATCCTTTCACGATACGATTCCCTGTCTTTTCCCGCTTCTATCAATTCAATATTTTCTCCGATTAAGGCATCCTTGTCAAAACCGGTAATTTCGCAGGCTTTCCCGTTAACATTGATGACGACGCCGTTCCGGTCGAGTATGAGAATACCATCGGTTGCGTTATCGAATATGGACCGATGCCATTTTTCGGAAATGGAGAGTTCTTTTGTGCGTTCCTGGACTAATTGTTCAAGCTGGGTTGAGTAGGTCTCAAGTTTTTGTTTATCCTTATTGAGTTCATACCGAAGACTCAATTCAATTAAATAATTTCTTTGATTCATAGACCTCCATGCAAAAGCGACAACTATTGTTGCTATTACGAAGACATTGTTATTGATAAAAACTTTAATATCAGTCACATTATCAAAGATCAATATTGGGAATAAATATATGAAATATAGTGATAACGATATGCCTAATGATATTGGTAAGTTAAGTGGCAAAACTCCTAATACGCATACTATCAACAGATTCAATCCAGCATAATAAATAGATTTATGACCCCCGAACTGTATAATCATTAGTTCAATCGTTATTGCAGATGAAATAATGCCAAGGATAATTAATATATATTGATAATGCAATTTTCTTTTAAGCCTGTTTAAAAAGAAGAGGAAACATAAAAATGATGAGATCACTATTCTGTAAATCAAAAACTGTCTGAAATTTTCAGGTGTAACAAAGTAATCTAAAATCGCTAATGACATAAATAGAATCGCTCCAAAAATAGCACTAATACTCATCCATGATTGGATCAATTTTTCTGTCTGATCTTTCAGATACTGTTCTTTTTCTGAATTCATGAATTTTATGTTATTAAGGGGAGCAAAGATGAATTTACATAAATCAGAAAAACTCCCTTTAGCCCTTTTTGTATTTGACCCCGCGTCTTCTTGACGACCCGTTCGAGGCGGGAAGATGCCTGAGTGCGTGAGAAAAGGGCGGGTATGAGGGATATTGCAATTAATGGAGTCATTATTGCGAGGCTGATAGTAATGTTCTGGTCGTTTCTTAAGAATATTTGAATAATATTCCTCTTAATCCTCATAACTGTTCGATTTTTCTTTTCTTAATATCAGTCGAGCCGTATCTAATCCTATATAAGCTACACCTGGAATACCTTGTGTATGAGTTGTCCAATGTCCTGCGAGGTACAGACCCTTGATAGAAGTACGCTGCCGCAGTTCTGGGGTAAATACTTGCGCGGGAAGGCTAGCCCAACCATAAGCTGCTCCTTTATAGTTGAGAGTATATCTGTATAGAGTTTGCGGTGTAGCAGTTTCCTTGTATATTATGTGGTCTGATAGGTTTGGTATTGCATATTTCTGTATTCTATCAATAAAGGATTCTGCTAACCTGTTTTTATTTCTTTCCCAAAAGGGTTTACTTTTGAAGGGTGCGTTTACGAATGCTAAAACAGTTTTCCTATCAGGCGAAAAACGCACCATAAACCCTTTCACATTGTCGAGGTCGCCGCTTTTGGCATAGGAATAAGCTTTTTGCAAATAATCATATGCGGGCAAAAACCACACATTGGTCCCGGGCTTAGGCAATGTACTAAATGGATGGTCTATACCTAAATATAAAATAAATGTTGATAATGAAGGAACCATGCCATGTATTTTCTCAAGTATGTTCTCTGGAACTACTTTTGCCCCCAAAAGATTTAAAAAAGTTTGTCTTGCATCGCAATTTGAGACTATATATCTGCAAGGTATAAAACCTTCCTTCTGCAAAATGACGCCTTTGACAGTGTTATTTTGTACTTTAATCTTTGTGCATAGACTGGATAATTTTAGATTTCCATTAGTCTCAATGAATTTTCTTGCCAATGCATCAGACAGTGTTTGCATGCCTCCTTCGGGATAATAACCACCGTCAAGAATAAATTCAGTGAATATTTTTGAACCGGTAAAGGCAGAAATTAATGAAGGAGGCAGGGCACCATTGCCAAATATTGGGACAGAAAGGATTGCCTTTAATTTATTGTCAATCAGGAATCGGTCTAATAAGTCTTGAAAAGTATTTTGTCTCAAGGAAGCAAAGTCAACTGGGGTAGCATTTACAAGATATCGAAAGAAACTGCGGATATTTACAGATTCAGCGGGGAATGTGCTCTGTAATTCGTGAATAGTTTTTTCAACATCTTCCCAGAAGGTAATTTTATAATCTGGTGTGATAACAATGTCTGACGGCGTGTATCTTTTTATTCTTACATCCTTATCAATATCAATATCAAGAGCTTTAAGAATAAGCTGCATATTGCCGTTCTCTCGACAGCTCCCAAAAGAATGGGCGGCTGCATCAAACGAAAAGCCTTTTCTTTTGAAAGAAGTGCAATAACCTCCGGGTTTGTGGTGTTGTTCTACTATAAGCGTCTTCAGCCCAGCTTTTGCAAGATAGCATCCGCACACAAGCCCGCCTATGCCGGCGCCTATGATTACTACATCGTATTTTCTGCTCTCAGACATGTGCATCGGCGTGTGAGTAACCCAAAAGTTGACTAACGAGATCTACTGTTTGTCTCACAGTCGTAATATTGGGGACATCTTCATCTCTGATTTTCAGTTTGTATTTCTTCTCAATCGCAACAACAATTTCGATAGCTTTAATGGAGTCGATTTCCAGTTCATCAGCAAGTTTCATATCAAGATTTATCTCCTCTTCATCAAATCCTGAGACATCTGCGATTATGGATATAATTTCCCTTGTTACATTATTTTCACTCATTAGTCATTTATCCTCGCTATTATAGTATTTCTTAATCACTAATGACGCGTTATTTCCCCCAAATGCGTAAGAATTATTCAACGCGATATTTACAGAATGTTTTCTCGATGTATTTGGAACACAGTCAATATCACAATCAGGGTCGGGGCTTTCCATGTTTATTGTCGGCGGAATAATATCGTTTTGTACAGTGAGGGAACATGCAATTGCCTCAAGTGACGAGGCCGCTCCCATTGTGTGCCCGAGCATTGACTTGATTGAACTCACGGGTATCCGGTTATATCGGTCTCCAAAAACCTGTTTGATAGCAGCGCACTCGGTCTTGTCATTTGCTGGTGTCCCAGTGCCATGGGCGCTTATATAGTCGACATTATCCTTGCCAACATAAGCTTCTCGCAGCGCCTTCAACATGCATTCAGAAATGCCCTCAACTGATGGCTTGGTCATGTGGCTGGCATCACAACTAATCCCGTAACCAAGAATCTCGGCGTATATTGGAGAATTCCTCTCTAAGGCACTATCAAGAGATTCAAGAATAAGTATCCCTGCTCCTTCAGCCACCATCATCCCTTTTCTGTCCCTGTCAAAGGGCTGGCATTTTTCAGGAGCCACTGCGGAAAGCTGATTGAATCCGGTAAAAGCTACCTTTGAGAAAGGATCCGAGCCGCCGGCAATGACAACGTCTGCTTTATGAAGCATTATGAGGTCGAACCCATACCCTATTGCATAATTACCCGCTGCACATGCAGTCGAAAACATCATGATAGGTCCGTTTAACCCGAATTCGCGAGCTATGGCAGTTGGGGTGGAATGTGTTGGAATCTGGCTAATGAGGTCTATAGGAATATCTTGCCGTTTCTTGATAATATTCAGTTCATTGATGATTTCGACGCTCTGCACAGATCCGAGAGTTGTCCCCATGCAGACGCCTGTCTTGCGTTGAGACAAGTCTTTTGTTGATAGCCCGCTGTCGTTCAGCGCCAGTCTGGCAGATGCGATTGCAAAAAGAGACGCCCTGTTATGAAAATTCAGGAGCTCCTTTGGCAGGAATTCCTCAGGAAGAAAATTCTTTATCTCACCGCCGTTACTGGTAAAATGATTTGTCGTATCAAAAGAAGTTACGGGGCTTATGCCCGACGTGCCCTTAAGAAGGTTCTCCCAGAAATCCTTCCAGCCGATCCCAATCGATGAAACAACTCCTAACCCTGTAATTACCACTCTCTTATTCATTTCTCACACTGAAAACGAGTTCGGCCTCAGAGACTTTTTGATCTGCCACCCTTGCTTCCGCCGAGACATAAGCTCCGGTCGGCAGAGACTTGACATTCACCGCTTTTATGGTTAATTGGTCGCCCGGAACAACGGGATGAAAAAACCGTGCTTTTACTGATCCAAGGAAGTAAAGGGGACTTTCCTTATCAGAAGATATCCCCTTGTCCCCCTTCTCCAAAGTGGGGGATAAAGATGGAGCAGAAAATAATATTATTGCGGTTTGAGCCATAGCTTCTATGATTCCGACTCCGGGCATTATAGCTCTGTCAGGGAAGTGGCCAAGGAAGAATATGTCATTGCCGCTGATATTCTTTACGGCTACTGCTTCTTTCCCGGGATCGAGCTCAAGAACCCTGTCAATCATAATAAAAGGGAACCGCTGGGGCAAGAGTTTTTTTATTTCTTCAAAGTCAAGCGTCAAATTAGTCGCCATATTTCAGTTATATTTTCCCAAGATAACGGCAGAGTTGTTTCCATAGGGGTCTGCTGCAATTACGAGCGCCGCATTGACTTTCTGTTGCCTTGACTTGTTCGGCACATAATCGAGATCGCACTCCGGGTCTCTTTCATGATAATTGACTGTTGGTGGAATTAAGCCATGTCTGATGGTTCCAGCAGCGGCTGCTACCGCGAGGGAACCGGATGCTGAGAAGGATTCTCCAATCATGGATTTTATCGCGCTTACTGGTATCTCATACGCACGTGCTCCAAAGATATTTTTTATAGCCCGTGTCTCCATTATGTCGAGTCCTTTCGTTGAATTCGCACTGGCGAATATGCAATCAATGTCGGAGGCATTGAGGTCGGCATCCTTTAAAGCCAGAGAGATAGCCTCCTTTAAACCTTTGCCTTCATGATTGAAATTTCTGTTTGCTTCAGGATCAAAAGAGTTCCCGTAACCCAGTATTCTTGCTATGACAGCAGCTCCTCTCTTTAATGCATGCTCCTCGTCTTCAAGGATCAGAATGGCCGCCCCTTCGGATAAAATTGTTCCGTTTCTTCTTATGTCAAAAGGACAGCAGACAGGTTCGGAGCCATTAGAGCCAGATAAACAGCCGAGTGCGTGAAAACCAAAGAAAGTCTCTTCACACAGTTCTTCAACGCCTCCGGCGAGGACAGTATCGGCCCTCCGCAACCGGATAAAATCACAGGCATAGGATATGGCGTCAAGTCCGGCGCAAAAACCCGTTGATATGGTGGTATTGAAACCCTTGATATTGAAGCGTATCGATATCCTGCTTGCGGGAGAATTTATGACGGTGTTTGGAAAATGCGATGGATTAACGTAGCGCGGTCCTTCGGTAAGTCCTTCGCGGTCAAACTGAGAGATGCTATGGAGACTGCCGAAAGTGGTCCCAAGAGAAACGCCGGTCGAATAAGTATTATCCTCTGTCATTTCCAGTCGGCTGTCGTCGAGCGCAAGTTTAGCTGCCGAACTTATGAGTCTTGTGCTGCGGTCCAGTTCACGGAGTCCTTTTTTCCCAAGAACCCGGACGGGATCGAAATCGGTTATTTCCCCCGCAATATTTACATCGTATTTTGACGCATCGAATAGGGTTATCGGTCTAAAACCTGCTCTGCCTTGGAATAAGGAATCCCAGAAAATATTCCCGCCTGTCCCCACTGGCGAGACTATTCCTATTCCGGTGATGACGGCAGTTCTACTCATAAATCATGAATACCCGCTCGGCCATTGCGCACATTACTTTGAAATAACGTAAAAAACAATTATGCCTGAATCTTCCCAGGCTTCTTTTATTGATGAATTAGGGAACCCTGCCGCGGCGAGAATCGACCTGAAATCATCCTCTGAGCGCTGAAGAAAGCCATCCCAGTCGGCAATCCAGTGATATTCCTGATGGCGGTAACGGGACGCATCCTTAAATGAGGCTATTAATTTGCCCCCCGGAGAGAGGAGCTCATAAAGCGAACCAAGAAGGGTTGTTAGAAAGGCTGTCGGCAGGTAATCAAACAGGCCGACGCTGTAAACAATATCCTGCATGCCGAACTCGCTCATGTTCAGTTCATGATCAAACATCCTGAGAGCATTATATTTTCGAAGCACGACCTGTTCTGAAGTGAGCGGCGACAGACTGGTGAAAAGCAATCGGTCCGCCGCAAATGATAAAGCGTCGTTGTCGAGGTCAACGCAGGTTATCCTGGCTCCCGACTCTTTGATATCAGCGGCTAATTCGGAAACCTCGCGGCATGAGCCGCAGGCAATATTCAGTATGGATAGGTTTTTTCGTGACCGGATTTCGTCCAGAAGCAGATTTTCGAGTTTCCTTAGTCTGTTCCTTACCCCGACGGCGAGAGGACGCTTGAGGCTCAACACGTCAAGATAATATCCTATTCCGTCCGAAAGAGGGGTGTTTCTGTATATAACTTCAAGGGTTTTATGATCTCCCTGATATCCCTGCGGCCATGTCCGTGCCCGATTGATTATGTAGCTCTTTGAGAGAACAGGATTGGTTTTTTCGTGGAACTTGACCCGCGCCGCGCGGAGGATGTCACTGTCTTTGATCTCATTCTCAAAAGTTTCACAGGCCGTCAGGGCTCTATCAATAGCTTGTTCAATATTCTGTAATGTTTCTTCGGGGTTCTCTGTATGGTTTGAACACTGCTCATCTATCTGTGAGAGCGCATTCACAAACGTTTCGGTTGCGTCGTCGAGTTTCCGGACAGACAACGTATCCAGTTCGATGCCGATCTTGTATATGCTGTCGAGCCGGCGGCACCAACGGACAAAACCAGCCTTTTCTTCTGTCGATCCGTTAAACCATACGATGCGCCCCGGCGTGAGCGGCTGATTGCTCTGAATGCCCATTCCCGTTTCACTGCTGTTAAGCAACTGACCTTTTTGGGAAAGCCATGTCCGGTTATTTGCGTCGAATGAGCTGAATATATAGAATACGGGCTGAGCAGATGGCATCCGCACGTGTTTTCTCATATCGTGCGGCAGTTCAGTGGATACCATTTCCATAAATTCTCCCCCATCATATTTTTTTATTTTTTTTATTTTGTCGTCAACCCTGAATTTATCACTGCAGAGAGCCTACATCGCTATTTGCCCTCCTTTAGTTCCGCAGGATATTTCTCCATTCCGTATTTCTCGACAAAGGGTTTCAACAGGTCAATGGGCACAGGGAATATGATTGTCGAATTCTTTTCGGTTGCAATCTCTGTAAGAGTCTGCAGGAACCTGAGCTGCAGCGCCGACGGCGCTGTCGCAATAATGTTTGCCGCATCTGCGAGTTTCTGGGAAGCCTGAAACTCTCCTTCGGCGTGGATGACTTTTGCCCTGCGTTCGCGTTCGGCCTCTGCCTGTTTTGCTATCGCCCTGAGCATTTCCGCTGGCAGATCGACATTCTTGACTTCCACTGCAGTGACTTTGATTCCCCACGGTTCTGTCTGAAAATCGATGACTTTCTGCAGCTCGATGTTCAAATCCTCACGTTTGGTAAGGAGATCGTCAAGCTGACTCTGGCCGAGTATGCTTCTGAGAGTCGTCTGCGCGATCTGCGAAGTGGCGAAATAGAAATCCTCCACTTCCGTAATCGCCTTGATAGGACCCAATACCCTGAAATAGACGACGGCGTTTACTTTGACAGTGATATTGTCCCTTGTGATGATGTCCTGCGCCGGAACATCCATAGTGACGATCCGAAGGCTGACGCGTACAAGCTTGTCGATAATAGGCCAGATAATGACTAATCCGGGCCCTTTCACTGGTATTATCCTTCCAAGCCTGAACACCACTCCTCTTTCGTATTCCTTCAATATCTTAATAGCGCTCGAAAGGAAATAAACGACAAGGAATACGATCAAAACAAAGCTCATAAAAGACGGTTCAAACAATGTCATGCATGCCTCCTTTTCATATTGGTTGACTGAGTTTGCTCACTTTTACTTTTAGCCCTGAGACTTCTATGACGATGACTTTGCTTCCCCTTGGTATCGGCTCGTCCGAATACGCGGCCCATACCTCTCCGTGCAACAACACCATGCCTTTATCGCCCTCGATATCCGTATCGGCAATACCGCGTTCGCCGATAAGCCCCTCGGCTCCGGTAACCGGTTTTCTTTTGTAAGCCTTAAAAGCGAGGCCAAAGGTGACGGAAAAAAATGAGGCCGTTACAATTACAGCCGGGATCACGACCGCGAGCGAGAGTTTCATAAACGGGGCAGGGGACTCAAAAAGCATCAGTGAGCCGATGATCATTGCAATGACGCCGCCGATGGTCAGCGCACCATGGGATGTTACCTTAACCTCAAGTATAAACAGGATCAGGGCAAGAATGATAAGCAGAAGGCCTGCGTAATTGACAGGCAGTGTCTGAAAAGCGTAAAAGGCAAGAATAATGCATATGCCCCCTACGACTCCCGGGAAAATTGAGCCTGGGTTTGTCAGCTCGAAAAAGAGGCCGTAAAATCCAAGCAGCATCAGAATATAAGCTATGTTAGGGTCGGAAATCAGATTCAAAATCCGGTGTCTGAGGCTCATTTCGTCGCGTACGACCACAGAATTCCTGGTCTTCATCGTCTTCTCCCCGATCAATGTCTGAACGCGCATGCCGTCTATGTCGGAGAGTAGGGTGCCGATGTCCTTTGAGATAAGATCGATGACGCGCTCCTTAAGAGCCTCTTTTTCGGTGGCCGATATGCTTTTCCTGACGGCGTTCTCCGCCCATTGGGCATTTCTGCCCCGGCGCTCCGCAAGCGATTTTATATATGCGGCGGCGTCATTCGTGGCTTTTTCAACCATTGCTTTATCCATCTTTTCACCGATACCGACGGGGTGAGCCGCGCCAATATTTGTGCCGGGCGCCATTGCCGCTATGTGGGCAGCAAGCGTCAGGAAAACCCCTGCCGAGGCTGCCCGGCTGCCGCTTGGCGAAACGAATACAACTACCGGCACATCGCTTCCGATGATTTCTTTCACAATGCTTCTCATGGATGTGTCAAGTCCGCCGGGCGTATCGAGTTCGATTATGAGAGCTTCGACCCTTTCGCGTTGGGCTTTTTTGATGCTTTTTTCTATAAACTCTGCCGCAACCGGGTTAATTACGCCATTAATGGTGATAGCCATAACTACTTGTTTTTTTTCATCGGTGGAGGCGTATGAAGTGTGAACAAACGTAACAACAATAATTGCCAGAATGGCTACAGAGATAAACTTCTTCTTTAAGTAAACCGTATTATCCCTCATGTTTAAATGGGATTATAATATGTTAATCTGAAAAAAGCAACAAACAGGAAGACTAAAAACTTGTGAGGTCAATCATTTGTTTCAAGCAATTCAGTGATTGTCTGTAAGACTGAATCGCCGAGCGCCTTAAGGTCGTATCCGCCCTCAAGGGCAAAGATATGCGGTAGTGACGGAAGGTATGTTGTAGTTGAGCGCATCAGAATTCCCCTGACAATGCTTCGCATTCCTTCGTTCGTCACTTTGAAACCGGACAGCGGGTCACGGAGATGGATGTCGTATCCTGCCGATACGAGCATTATGTCCGGCCGGAAGTTTTTGACAAGTCGGGGCAGTATGTCGCGATAGGCTATGAAAAAATCTTTATCGCCTGTCCCAAAAGGCATGGCTATATTATAAGTATGACCTTCGCCCCTGCCTTTTCCCCTGTCGGAATCCTTGCCCGTTCCAGGATAATGAGGGTATTGATGAGTGCTGAAATAGAATACTGAATCGTCTTCCTCGAAGATATGCTGAGTGCCGTTTCCGTGGTGAACATCGAAATCGACAATGAATACTTTTTTATAGCCGGCTTTTTGAGCATACCGCGCGCCAACCGCGATGTTGTTGAATATGCAGAAGCCCATGGCCCTGTCCGCCTCCGCGTGATGGCCGGGAGGTCTGACAGCGCAGAACGCCCGCTGTATCTCGCCCTGTCTGCACCGGTCTATGGCTTCGATGACTGCCCCGGAGGCACATATGGCGGCTTCGAACGAATGTGGGGATATATAGGTATCACCGTCGTAGTAGCCGGTGAAAGTCTTTATGTTCTCAAGATATTCCCGGGTATGGACTGCGAGAATATCCGCATCAGCCGCCCGGCGCGGCTTTATGTGGATCAGTTGGTTCCAGACATGTGAAGTCTTCAAGGCTTCGATTATGCCCGTCAGCCTCGCCGGAGATTCAGGGTGTCCATGCGGGGTTTCGTGTTTTAAAAAAATGTCATCGTATAGAAAACCGACTTTTTTCATTCTGAATTTCCTAAAAAAGTCCTTTCACCTTGCCCGTTTCCACATCAACGTCGATCCGCCTGAATGCCGGGTCCGAAGCGGTTCCGGGCATGAGTTTTATGGATCCGGCAACCGGGACGACGAAGCCGGCGCCTCTATATGTAAGGATGTCCCGGACAAAAAGTTTCCATCCTTTCGGAACGCCCTTCAGCAAAGGATTATCTGAAAGACTCAAATGGGTTTTTACCATGCAGATGCCGAGTTTGGATATTTCAGGGTCATCCTCTATTCGTTGCGCTTTGGACAGGGCTTCGGGGCTGAATTCAACGCCGTCTGCCCCGTAGACCTCCCTTGCAATAAGATCAATACGAGTGCGCAGAGGCGCAGACAAATCGTAGAGAAAGTGGAAGTTATTTGTTTCATTGCATGCGTCAATAACCGCATCTGCAAGATCCAAAGCCCCGTTGCCGCCGAACTGCCAGTGCTTTGAAAGGGCAACGCGCGCCCCGGCGGCCTCTGCAAGTCTCCGGACGGTGTTTATTTCATTTTCCGTATCCGTATAAAACGCGTTAATGCAGACAACGGGGTTGATCCCGGATTTCTTTACGGTAAGAATGTGATGGATCAGATTCGCACACCCGTTTTCAACCCATTCGATATTTTCATTTTCGTATTCCCGCGGCATGGGTCGGCCGGGAACCGGGACGGGAGCGCCGCCGTGACATTTCAACGCGCGGATGGTCGACACTATGACCGCAGCGTGGGGTTTTAGTCCCGAGAATCTGCATTTAAGGTTCCAGAATTTTTCAAAGCCGATATCGGCGCCGAAGCCCGATTCCGTCACATGATAGTCGCCAAGTTTGAGCCCGACTCTGTCGGCGATAATAGACGATTGACCGATGGCGATGTTCGCGAAAGGTCCTGCGTGAACAAGCACCGGCTGGCCTTCTATAGTCTGCATCAGATTGGGATTCAGGGCCTCGACCATCCAGGCAGTCATCGCGCCCGCCACTTCAAGGTCTTCAGTTGTAACCGGTTTGCCCCACTTGTCATGGGCGACGACTGTCTTTCCAATTCTCTCACGCATATCCTTCAGATCGGTTGAAACCGCAAGAATTGCCATTATTTCCGACGATACGGCGATGGCAAAACCCGAACGCATCACGAATCCGTCATTCTTCCCGCCGATGCCGATTATGATTTCTCTGAGAGACTGAGCACAAAAATCCATGACCCATTTCATTTCGACGGAGCGGGGATCGATATTCAGTCTCCTCAATCTTCTTTTGGCGAGCTGTTCATCAGTGTAATTGAATTCATGCTGCATCCGTGATGTAAGGGCGACCATAGCAAGATTATGAGCATTCATGATTGCGTTGATATCGCCGGTAAGCCCGAGGGAGAAAGGCGTCAGCGGAATGCACTGCGATAAACCTCCGCCTGCCGCCGATCCTTTGATATTCATTGTTGGCCCTCCGGATGGCTGACGGATAGCCGCGATGACCTGCTTCCCTCTCTTGCCGAGTCCCTGCGTCAGGCCCAGAGTAGTCGTCGATTTGCCTTCTCCAAGCGGGGTCGGAGTTATAGCGGTCACATCAATATATTTCCCGTCCGGTTTTGAATGCAACCTGCTCAGGATGCTTTTGAAATCAAGCTTTGCGATATAATGCCCGTGTGGAAGGAGTTCGTGCCGCGCCAGACCGAGTTCATCGCCCAGCCGGCTGACGGTTTTCATATATGCTTCGGACGCGTGCGCTATTTCCCAGTCGGCGTGTTTTACGGGATCAAGGAACATCATGCCCCCTTTTTAGAAGATAGCCAATTAGTAGCTAATGAGTGCGCTAAGAAATTTGTCATTCATGCGTCTGAGATTTTTGCTCATGACTATGGCAATTTTTACTACAAGGTTCAGCGCCAGGGCGCAGTCACTCTTAACCAGATCGTCAAATTCCTCCTTGGGAATCAGAAGGAGCTCCGAGTCTTCGAGTGCTGTTGCTGAAGCTACATGCTTTCTCTTTTCGAGAATCGAGAGTTCCCCGAAAAAATGACCGGCCGGCAGGACAACGAGTGTCTGCCTCCAGCCGTCGGCTGTCATC
Organism: uncultured Nitrospiraceae bacterium; assembly: GCA_964553535.1. Lineage (GTDB taxonomy): Bacteria > Nitrospirota > Thermodesulfovibrionia > Thermodesulfovibrionales > SM23-35 > JALHSV01. Next base: position 5,598 of record CAZKLK010000014.1, on the reverse strand, counting down.
CTTGATATTTCAATTTTGCCGGAAATGATAAGCCAGAGCCCTTTGGTGTCATCTTTTTCCCTGAAAAGCTGTTCCCCTTTTTTTATCGACACCGGGCTTGTGATTTTAGCAATTTTGTCAAGTCCTTCTTTTTCAATGCCTTCCATCAGCACCTGCTTTTGTAATATGTCGGCAGAGATCATGATATAACCCTCCAATAAAAATATTTATTCATGCTGCACGGTATTGCTTGCTTCAATTTTTACCGCGCAAACCTTCAGTTCAGGAATCTTCGCTACGGGATCGAGCGCCGAGTTTGTCAGCAAATTTGCAGCCGCTTCACGATAATGAAAAGGAATAAAAACAACGCCCCTTGACGGCCGGTCAGAAATAAGGACACCCAGCCGGATAGATCCCCTTCTTGATGACACCCGCACTTTTTCCCCGTCGCGGACCCCAAGGCAACGCGCATCATCCGGATGGATCTCAATATATGCCTGCGTCAATAAAGAGGCTAATGGATCAACCACGCCTGTCATAGAGTTTGTATGATAATGAAAAAGGTGCCTTCCTGTCGATAGCAAAAAGGGATATTCTGCGTCAGCCGGTTCATCTGGCGGTCTGAATTCCACAGGAGTAAAAGCGGCTTTTCCACGCGGGAACGACCCTTTGAAAAGGAATTGCGTTCCCGGATGGTCACCGGTCGGGCACGGCCACTGTAGTCCCGTTTTTGCTATTCTCCTGTAGCTGATGCCTGCAAGGGCTGGCCAGAGCTTTCCCGCTTCCCGGAAGACGTCTTCAATATTTTCAAACCTCATGTCGTAGCCAAACCGTTTTGCAAGATTGGCGATAATGCGTGAATCCTCCCATGCGTCATCAGGCGGCTCGACGGCTTTTCTGATTCGCTGCACCATCCTCTGGGTATTTGTAAAGGTGCCATCCTTTTCTGCAAAGCACGCGGCGGGCAGAACAACGTCCGCCAGCCGGCCGGTCTCCGTTAAAAATATGTCCTCTACTACAAGCAGATTTAGAGAATTTAGTGCGCGTGCGGTATGACGCACGTCGGGGTGACTCAGAACAGTGTTTTCTCCCATTATATATAGCGCTTTCATGCCGCCGTTCAGGGCCGCCCTGATCATCTCGGTTGAAGTAAGGCCGGGTTTTTCCGGCAAAGGGACATCCCATGCTTTTGTGAATTTCTGCCGTATGCCCGGGACAGCGACTTTCTGATAACCGGTCAGAAAATCCGGTATGCAACCCATATCGCAAGCTCCCTGAACATTATTCTGCCCTCTCAGGGGGTTGACGCCTGTGCTCTCTTTTCCGAGGTTTCCGGTCATCAACGCCAAATTGGCTATTGCATATACATTATTTGTTCCATGGGTATGCTGGGTGATTCCCATGCTGTAGTACACTCCGGGGCGTTTCGCATTTCCGTAAAGGAGAGCCGCCCTGACAATGTTTTCTTTGGGAACGCCGGTCAGATGCGACCCTCTTTCAGGAGTGTAATCGGTTAAAGATTCGCGGAATGTTTCAAAGCCTTCGGTGCGCTTAAGAATAAAATTCTTGTCGATCAAGTCTTCCTTCACGATAACATGCATGATCGAGTTCAGCAGAGCAACGTCGGTTCCCGGTCTGTGCTGCAGCCATAAACAGGAAAATCGTACAAGATCGATCTTTCTCGGATCGGCGACGATGAGATTTGCTCCCTGCCTGATTGCCTTCTTCATGCGCAGAGCGATAATCGGATGAGTCTCGGTTGTATTCGAACCAATAACAAATATAACGTCATGGTTTTCTATTTCGGGTATCGAGTTCGTCATTGCGCCTGATCCGAATACGGTGGCCAGACCGGCCAGGGAAGAACTGTGTCATAGTCGGGCGCAATGGTCGATATTATTTGTGCCTATGACGCCTCGGATGAATTTTTGGAAAAGGTAATTTTCCTCATTCGTGCAACGCGCGGATGAGATGCCCCCTATGGAGTCGGCGCCATATATGCGCCTGATCTCCTTAAGGCGGTCAGACGTATAATCAAGCGCCTCATCCCAGGAGACTTCCCTGAAAATTGACGCAAGCGGGCCGGAATCTGAACTCTCAATAAAGGCCGCGTTTTTGGGTGCAGTCCGAATAAGAGGTTTTTTTAGCCGGTGGGGGCTGTGGATAAATCCGTATCCGAATCTGCCCTTTGCGCAGAGCCAACCTTTGTTTAATGTATCGGGCTTTGAGGAAACTCGTATGACCTCATTATTTCTCACAGAAAGCGTTATATTACAGCCGCATCCGCAGTACGGGCAGATGGTATCAATCTCAGCGAATTTCTGCCGGCCTTTCTGTGCCCACATTTTGCCGCTAAGCGCTCCGGTAGGGCAGACTGCGACGCATTGGCCGCAAAATTCGCAGTTCAAATCTTTTTCAAAAGGCGGGGTAATTTTAGTTTTCAAACCTCTGTACGCAAAATCTACTGCACCGACTCCCTGAACTTCATCGCAAACACGGACACACTGCCCGCAAAGGATGCATTTCTCCATCTCTCGCGCGATGAATGGATTGTTATCCTTTGTGTGATAAACCCTCTTTTGACCAATAAAACGGTTTTCCCTGACACCGTAATAATATGCAAGCTCCTGGAGGATGCAATCACCGGCACGTTCACAGACCATGCAGTCATTTGGATGATCGGAAAGAATAAGTTCAAGCGTTGTCCGCCTGAGCTGGTTCAGCCGGGCATTGGAAGTGACAACTTCCATTCCCTCGCGGACAAAAATGGTGCAGGAGGCCGCCGGTCTGGGAGACCCCTTAATTTCCACCAGGCAGAGCCTGCAGCCGCCGTGAGGTGATAGTTCCGGATGATGACATAACGTCGGAATCTGAATGCCGATCTTCCCCGCTGCTTCGAGCACTGTTGTAAACTTTCTGACTGTTACTTCCCGACCATCTATTTTGAGTGAGATCATATCTTGATGTTCCAAAACTGTGCCAGTCCGTGGACTCGACGGGACAGGCATATCACGTCCTTTATGTATTTCGCTTGGATCCTCGAATCCCCGATTTGTCAAATCACGCCTCATGCCGGCATTTTTTTAACTGCTTTAAATTTGCATGCATCAAAACACGCGCCGCATTTGATGCATGCCGACCGATGAATATGGTGAGGCTTTTTTCTCACACCCCGTATGGCATCCGAAGGACAGGTCCGTTTGCAGGTGCCGCAGCCTTTGCAGGTATGCTTAAGAATTACGTAGGTGATCATAGCCTTGCATACGAGGGCGGGGCATTTCCGGTCTCTTATATGGTTCTCGTACTCCTCGCGAAAATATCTTATCGTGCTGAGCGCAGGATTTGGCGCCGTCATGCCGAATCCGCATAATGAAGCGGAACGGATGTAATTGCCAAGCTCTTCAAGCAGGTTCAAATCGCCTTCCCGGCCGCTTCCGTCAGCGATCCTTTCCATAATTTCCAGCATTCTTCTTGTGCCGATTCTGCAAGGCGCGCATTTTCCGCAAGATTCCGCCTGCGCAATCTCCAAAAAATATTTTGTCGTATTTACAATACAGCTTGTCTCGTCAAGAACCACCATCCCGCCCGAGCCCATCATTGATCCCGCCTGAGCCAGCGATTCATAATCGACCTCGGTGTCAAGATGCGCAGCAGAAATACATCCGCCCGTGGGACCTCCTATGTGTACACCTTTGCATTTTTTGTCGCCCTCGATGCCCCCGCCGATATCGTAAATGATTTCCCTCAGGGTGGTTCCCATTGGCGTCTCAATCAAACCGGTATTTCGTATGGATCCGGATATGGAAAATACCTTCGTCCCTCCGCTTCTCTCGGTCCCCAGATTTCCGAACCACTGCGCTCCATTCAAAATGATTCTCGGAATGTTTGCAAATGTCTCAACATTGTTCAGCGCCGTTGGTTTGTTCCACAATCCTTTTTCTGCAGTGCGCCACATCTTTGGGATGGGCATACCACGTTTACCTTCCATCGAACGCATAAGAGCAGTCGCTTCTCCGCAGACAAAAGCTCCGGGGCCTTGAAATATTTTCAGGTCAAAATCACAATTTGTTCCGAGTATGCTTTTTCCAAGAAATCCATTGGCATAGCACTGTTCTATAGCCTTTTGCATTCGTTTCACCGATAATCTATATTCGGCCTTTGTGTATATGTAGCCTTGTCGGGCACCGACAGCCTTTGCGCAGATGATCATCCCTTCAATAATAGAGTGAGGATCACCTTCCATGATCGACGTGTCCGCGAATGCGCCCGGGTCGCTCTCATTTCCATTGCATATCACAAACTTTATGTCCGAAGCAAATCGCGAGCATAGTTCCCATTTCAGACCAGTAGGATATCCGCCGCCGCCGCGTCCCCGGAGATTGGATCGCTTAACAACAGCGATAATCTCCTCCCCGGTCATCGAGAGCAATGCCTTTTCAGCGGCGGTGTACCCTCCAACTGCTTGATAGGATTGAATGTCTTCCGGATCTATTTCGCCGCAGCACGATAGCACCACTCTTGTCTGCTTGCTATGGAAGTCGTCATAATCCGGGCCGGCGATCCATTCTCTTACTGGATTGCCGCGCAAAATATGTTCATCAAAAATCGTTTTCACCATGTCGGGTTTCACATGCATATATGTTGATTTGTCTCCGTTTATTATGACATCAACGAGGACGTCTTTCTTGCAGAATCCCCTGCAGCCTGACTGATGGACCGCGCATCGTTCATACATGGTTGCTTCCATGCCGGATGCCTTAACGATGGATCTGAATGTTTCCAATACTTTTTCTCCGCCTGAGGCAATTCCCCCTGTTCCGGTGCAGACTTTTATAATGATGTCCCTATTCACTTGCCTTCAGCTCTGATATCTCTTTCATGATCATCATGAGCGTGGAGTTGCCGAGAACGGCTCCATGCACTATTGCGACAGGAGCGATGCCGCATGCGCCGATACAGTTAACTTTCTCGATCGTAAATCTCAAATCCGATGTTGAATCATTGCCGGGCGGCAAGCCGAGTTCAACGGACAGCCTGTCAAGAAGTTTTTCGGAACCCTTCACGTGGCAGGCTGTTCCACGGCATATGGAAATGATACATCCGCCTCTGGGTGTCAGATGGAACTGGGAGTAAAATGTAGCAATTCCGAAAAAGCGGCTTGCGGGAATGTCAAGTTTCTTTGCGAACCAGGCTACCGCGTCTTCCGGGATATACCCGAATGTTTTTTCAATGCCCTGGAGAATGGAAATTACATTTCCATTGTTTTCCACGCATTCATCGAATATCGTTTTAAGGTGCTCTTTCATATAAATTGCTTTTGCCGGCCAGCAGCCGGATTTTGCGAAGTAAAAATGAAGCTGCAAAAGTTCGCAGCCAGATTACATCCCCTGACCTTCAGCAAATGAATTATGGAAATGAATGTTTGTTGCGGGTTCCCGCTCAAAAACTTCTCAGTGATTTCAATAATCCATCCGGTTACGGATTTTTTATGGTAGAACAACCAATATTGAAAAACAAGCGCGGAATTAAATCATCAAAAATATTTATGAATGAAATGGCAAATGAAATGCGCTTTTAGGAAAAATTTAAAAGTGAACTCTTTAAGAATTAAAAGTGAAC
>CAZKLK010000013.1:0-20518 GCA_964553535.1 uncultured Nitrospiraceae bacterium | reverse complement strand
ATCCTATGGTAGACCTTGTTGTAAGAATATTAGTAATCATAATAGTAGCCTGTCCCCTTTTCTTCTTCCTGAATTGTTAGGTTTGTCATTCCCCGACAGCGCATCATTTAATGCGGCTGAATACCATATAAATGGGGAAGAAAAAGCAGCGAGAAAAAGATGCAATCAATATAAATCCTGCCGACTACGACTACATGGATGATATGCCTCTTGATGGATGGTTCTGGGAGATAATCAGAAGGGGCGAGTTCTATAAAAGAGAATGTGCAGCTTTCCAATCCGATATCTTAAGTGCCAAAACAGAAGAAGATAAGTGGCAAATACTATTCTAGAGACAACTTAAGCGTGATCTTGTTACAGAATTGGCTACCTATTCTGTGGTTAGGAAAGACGGGGATATAAGCCCAGAATTCTTTTTCAAGGTCAGGATTGGAGACTATCTTATATGTTGCCCCAAACCTGAGGCAAGGTTCATTGATGTTCGTGAACATATAAGATTACGTGCGGTGAGACCCGCTGTCATACGGACTTACGAAGAATGCGTGGAAGATATCGATAATGAGATATTCTCCGATGAATCGATCCTGAGGGAAGCCGAGCTGCCCTGGGGGCTTGATGAAGAAAGTGCTGACACGATTGAGCGTGAGAGGTTATATAAAATTTGCCCCTTTATCACATTTACACAAAATAGTTGACACTATCAGATTCAGCCTCTTTAAATGACTTATATATTGTTACATTCCAAATACCCTTTTGAATATGTAATCAACATTCTTAAGGTAATACCCGAGGTCGAATATGCCTTTGACTGCCTGCGCGTTCAGATGTCTTTTGATATCCGCGTCCCTCAAAAGCAATGTCCTGAATTGTGCCGCCGTCTTCCAGCTCTTCATTGCATTCCTCTGCACAATATCGTAGGCGTAATCCCTGCTAAGCCCTTTATCTATCAGCGCAAGCATGACCCGCTGCGAATTAAAAAGTCCGAAGCTCCTCATCATATTCTCCTTCATTCTCTTCGGATAAACATGGAGTTTGCTGATTATGCCCTTCATCCTGTTCAACATATAATCCGTCAGTATCGAGCTGTCAGGGATAATAACGCGCTCTACAGAGGAATGGGATATGTCCCTTTCATGCCACAGCGCGATATTTTCGAGAGCGGCCAGCGCGTTGGAGCGCACCAGCCGGGCGAGACCTGAAAGGTTTTCGCAACCGATAGGATTCCGCTTATGGGGCATGGCAGACGATCCTTTTTGTCCGGGCATAAAGGGTTCCTCTGCCTCAAGCACCTCCGTTCTCTGGAGATGCCGTATCTCGACAGCCATTTTTTCCACAGATGCCGCTATAAGGGCGAGAGCTAACAGATATTCCGCATGCCTGTCCCTCTGAACTATCTGCGTGGCTATAAGTTCAGGCTTCAGTCCGAGTTTACTGCACACTTTTTCTTCAATTGCCGGAGGGATGTTTGAGAAGGTGCCGACAGCGCCGGAAAGCTTACCGACACTAATCACGGCCTTCGCCTTCCTGATCCTTGAGAGATTCCTTTTCATGTCCTCATACCAGAGCGCGAATTTAAGGCCGAATGTCATGGGCTCCGCATGAATACCGTGGCTCCTGCCCATCATCAGCGTTTCCTTATAAGCATATGCTTGTTTTTTCAGGACATCCATTAGTTCCATGATATCCCTGATAATAATATCGGCCGCTTCCCTCATGATCAGCGCGAGCGCAGTATCAAGTATATCGGAAGAAGTTAATCCCTTGTGGATGAATCTCGATTCAGGCCCAAGGCTCTGAGCCACTGATGTGAGGAATGCAATGACATCGTGCTTTACGACCTTCTCTATCTCATCAATCTTGCCCACGTCGAACATTGCTTTCTTCTTGATCGCGCTGAGGGCGTCCTTCGGTATCTCGCCAAGCTCCGCCCATGCCTCGCACGCAGCAATCTCAACATCAAGCCATTTCCGATATTTATTCTCAAGGTCCCATAATCTGCCCATCTCCGGACGCGTGTAACGTGTAATCATGCTGTCCCTCCTTTAATAAATTGAGTATTGGAACGCTTCATTGTACCACTCTATCCCCTTGCAAAAAAAGATATTTCTATGGTAACCTTTTGTTCCGGTGGAGAGCCGTATTCCCGGAACACGGGCTAATGCGGCGCAAAAAAATAATTTGTTCAGAAAAATCCCGTTGCGCGAGGGGGGATTTTGAAAGGAGAAACAACATGGTTGCTGCGATGAAGGAGCTGCTTGAAGCAGGCGTTCACTTCGGTCATCAGGTAAAAAGGTGGCATCCGAAGATGAAAAAATATATCTTCGGAGAAAGAAACGGCATTTATATTATAGACCTTCAGAAGACGGTCAAGGGGCTTGAGGAGGCCTATCGATTTGTAAAAAATGTATCAATATCCGGGGCGCCTGTGCTTTTTGTCGGCACGAAGAAACAATCCCAGGATGCCATAAAGGAAGAGGCTGAGAGGTCGGGCTCCTTTTATATTAACCAGCGCTGGCTCGGGGGAATGCTGACAAATTTCTCGACCATCAGGAAGAGCATCGAAAAGTTAAAGAAGATTGAGGCCATGAAAGAGGACGGCACGTATGAACTGCTCCCCAAAAAAGAAGTTGCCGCCCATGAAAAAGAAAGGTCCAAATTGGAAAAAAACCTCTCAGGGATCAAGAATATGAGCACATTCCCCGGAGCTCTTTTCATCGTCGATCCCAGGAAAGAGAGGATAGCTGTTGCCGAGGCCAGGAAGCTCGCGGTGCCTATAGTCGCCATTGTTGACACCAATTGTGATCCCGATGAGATTGATTATGTTATCCCCGGCAATGACGATGCGATAAGGGCCATAAAACTGATAACTTCCAAAATAGCCGAAGCAGTCATCGAGGGGAAAGAAACCGTTTCCAAATCAGCGGTTGAAGATGCCGAAAAAGCAGCCGCCGAAGAAAAAATTAAGCAGGAAGAAGCAGGGGTGACCGAATGACAACCATTTCAGCGGAATCAGTAAAGAATCTGCGCGAGAAAACCGGCGCCGGAATGATGGAATGCAAAAAAGCGCTGACAGAGAGCAACGGAGATTTTGAAAAGGCAATCGATCTGCTGCGGCAGAAAGGCCTCGCTTCAGCGCTTAAAAAAGCAGGGAGAACAGCATCGGAAGGATTGATCGATGCTTATATTCACATGGGGAAAATCGGCACCATGGTTGAAGTCAATTGCGAGACTGATTTTGTCGCAAAGACCGATGATTTCAGGGAGCTCGTTAAAGACATCGCTATGCATATTGCGGCGGCGAATCCTCAATATCTCTCAAGGGCAGACGTTCCCCTGAATGTCCTGGACCGTGAAAAGGAAATATACAAGGCTCAGGTTTCAGGCAAACCGCCTCATATCGTGGAGAAAATCGTAGAGGGAAAACTCGAGAAGTTTTATTCCGATACCTGTCTTCTGGATCAGATATTCATCAAAGATCCTGACCAGAAAAAAAGGGTTCAGGACTTGGTGACCGACAAGGTGGCGAAATTGGGCGAGAATATTGTCATACGGAGATTCAGCCGGTTTCAGCTTGGGGAAATTACAGCAGGATCAGCGTCTTGAAGTATAAGAGAATTCTCCTCAAAATCAGCGGTGAGGCCATGATGGGAGACCAGGCATTCGGCGTGGATCCGGACACCGTTGATTTTATAGCAAGGGAGATTAAAGATGCCGTGACGATGGGCGTTGAAGTTGCAATTGTCATAGGCGGCGGGAACATTATCAGAGGCGTTGAGGCAAGTGTAAAAGGAATCGAGCGGGCGTCAGCAGATTACATGGGAATGCTTGCCACGGTCATCAATGCTCTTGCCCTGCAGAATTACCTTGAAAAACATGGGATAACGACCAGAGTTCAGTCGGCAATTGAAATGAAGGAACTCGCTGAACCTTATATCAGGCGGAAGGCTATTCGTCACCTTGAAAAAGGAAGGGCCGTTATCTTCGCCGCCGGCACCGGCAATCCTTACTTTACAACCGATACGACCGCCTCACTGAGGGCTATGGAAATAGATGCGGAAGTCATTCTCAAGGCGACAAAAGTCGACGGAGTTTACTCATCCGACCCCGTAAAGAAACCCCGCGCAAAGAAATATGACACCGTATCATACATCGACGTGCTGAAAAAGGGACTGACTATAATGGATTCCACCGCCATTTCGTTATGCATGGACAACAACCTCCCGATTATTGTATTTAACCTGAGAGGCAAGGGGAACATAAGGAAAATCATAGAAGGGAAAAAGATCGGCACTCTTGTAAGGGGCAATCATGGAACAAGAGGTAAAAGTTAATACCACTGACCGGATGTCGCGCGCCATCGATGCCCTGAAGAAGGATTTTGCTTCTATCAGGACGGGAAGGGCCTCTCTTGCTCTCCTGGACGGATTAATGGTGAATTACTACGGCACACCTACTCCTCTTCAGCAACTCGCGAGTCTCAGCATTCCGGAAAGCCGCCAGATAGCAATTCAGCCCTGGGATCAGAAGGTTATTTCTGAGGTAGAAAAAGCGGTTCTAAAATCGGATCTCGGTCTCACTCCCATGAACGACGGAAAGATTATTCGGATGAATATTCCCACTCTGACAGAGGAGAGAAGGAAGCAACTCGTCAAAACCGTCCGGAAAAAAGCTGAAGAAGCCAGGGTTTCTATACGAAACATCAGGAGAGATGTGAATGAAGAAATCAGGAAACTGGAAAAGGAAAAGCACATCAGCGAGGATACCGCCAAGAAATCTCAGGAGGAAATCCAGAAGCTGACCGATTCTTTTATCTCAAAGGTTGATGATGTCCTGACGAATAAAGAAAAAGAAATCATGGAAGTATAAACGGTGACTGTGAACTTCATCCTTAAAATCGGAGACCCAAATGTCTCTGATATCCAGAAGGCGCTGAATGCCGCTGGAATTAATGTGAAGAGCATTATTGAGATCTTCAGGGAAGACGCGACAACACCGTAGGAAGACAGGAACAGTCATGCCTGAGAAAAAGACCGGGAAACAGAAAGCAGCACGCTCAGTACGCGAGGCGGCGAAGCGGTCTACACGCAAGGCGTCTCCGGGTACCAAGCCGAAAGCCGGTCGGGAAACAAAAACAGCTCCCGGGGGATCCGTTGCCCGGAAAGCTGCCCCTGCAAAGCCCCTACCAAAAGAGAAGACAAAAACCGCCTTAGGGAAAAGACCCGCGACTGGACAACAGCCGGATTTTCGGAAAGACATTTCCAAAAGCCCCGTATCAGCGGTTCTTTGGCAGGCTGAAGGGAAAACGCACGGGATGTCAGAGAAAGAGAGGGAAGCAGCCCTGAGAAGATTGCTCATTCAAAAAAGAGGGGAAATGATGCGGGAGGTCAAGAGCGAAATATCCAAATACATCAAAGGCGAAACGCGGCAGCTTGTCGATACGGCCCTCGATGACGGCGATTGGTCGGTTGTCGATCTATCCGAGGATATCAGTTTCAAACATATGAGCTCCCACCGGGATGATCTCCTCAAGATAGATGAAGCGCTCAGGAAGCTGGGCGAAGGAACCTACGGCATCTGTGAGGATTGCGGAGAAGAGATAAGCGAAAAACGCCTGCAGATTCTTCCCTTTGCAATTTATTGCACCGATTGTCAGGAACACCGGGAACAGATGGAGGAACTGGGAAAAAGGGAGAACCTCATCTGAATTTTTGCGCGAAACCTGTCACCTCAGGACAAGGACAAACACATCCGGAGCAGTGTTCGGGCTTCAGAGCATCACTTGCCGCGCGCTATCGGGTTCTAAATGTTTTCACCCCATCTCTTCTATAATGGCAGCGGCGAGGAGAGGGAACATGATTTCATGGTGGCCGGTGAGCGCATAACAGGCCCCTTTGCTTATGGTGGGCCTCCGCAGGATATTTTCTCTTGGCCGGTAGTGCTGGATGCAGTCCATATTGACTGTCGTAATATTTCTGACGTTGTGCCCGAGATTTCTTGCCACCGTCAACGCCTTTAAAAAGACTTCCGGCATGATGACGGCAGACCCCAGGTTGACATAGACCCCGCCTTCAAGATCAGACACAACCGAGCAGAACAGTTTAAAATCCCTGAAGCTTCCTTCACCAATAGCCGATCCGTCGGCATGACGGTGCATATGGATTATATCGGTCCCGATCGCCACATGAACCGTTGCAGCGATGCCAAGTTTATAGGCATTTGCAAAAATGCTTTTCCCCCTGAAGGGATAGTTGCTACGGTGAATCATCTCTCCAACGGATCCCCCTATCCCGCATCCCCTTTTTACGCCGTTCTTTATCGCGTCGTTCAAATGCTTGCCGGTCTCGCGGGCCATCCCAAAACTGCCGTTGCAGAGCTCTCTGTCTACATCTTCAGAGGTGCCGCCGATTAATGACAACTCAAAATCATGGACAATACAGGCCCCGTTGGTTGATAAGGCGGTAACAACTCCTTTTTGCATCAAATCGATGATAATTGGCGACAGCCCGACCTTGACCGGATGAGCGCCCATTCCGAGGACAACGGGTCTATCGTTATTTCTTGCCGCTACAATCGCGCGCACAACCGCCCTGAAATCATTGACTGCCAGAATATTGGGAAGTTTGCCGAGAAAGTTTTTCAGCAAGCCGCCTTTTTTATAAGGCGAAGAAAGTGCCGACAGGGAAACTTTGCTTTTCCTCTCCTTTAACGCATAGGTTTTCACTCCCGTTAAGGAGACAGGTTTGTAGGGTTTCATCGGTAACATCTTACCATAAATAACCTTTACCGGTTAACCCGAAAGGTGCAGTCCGGTAGCGGACGGATTTCAGTATCAATTGGATTTTTTGAACTAATGCTGATAATCTAAAACAGGAAAAGGGCCATAGTTATGCCATTTGACGATATATTAGAGAGGCACTCGCACCTCAATAAGCCGGTTTATTCCTATGAGATTCTGGTGAAAGGGTCCGGGTTTGAACCATGCAGAGAAAAAGTCCTTCTTTTTTTTCAGAAGTATCAACTGGTCCATTTCAGTGACATAACAATAATTGAAAGCGGCTCAATTCCTGCGTCAAATCCAGGATTCCATGCGCGACTGCAGAATGCGATTCAAACAAATCGGCTAATACTCCAGAAACTCCTGAAAGAATTGGAGGCTGAAAAGGTATTGACGCTGGCCGACCTGATGGATCTCCCTCAGGGTTACAAGACAAAAATGCTCCACGTTATAACGCATTTTATTGACGGCTTCTTCGGGATTGACACTTACTTTTATAATCTGATCGAGGATTCGCACTGGATTTCGGAAGAAATGCAGCTTATAATAACCGGAAAAACATTTGATTTCTGGCTCCTGCCGCTTGAAGCCCGGATTTGATATTGCTTTTCAGCCATTTGGTGTGGTATTGTTATAGTCTAATTTTTTCAGGAGGTTTGAATTGCCGGCAAAAGCAAGACCCAAAAAGAACCTTTCAGCAATGAAGAGGGCAAGGCAGAATGTCAAAAGGAACCTTCGAAACAGGGCTGTCTTAAGCAGCCTGAAGACTCTTTCAAGGAAGGTTGAATCGGCTATAACCGCAGGAATGAAGGAAGATGCGGAAAAGGCTCTGTTACAAGCTACAAAGGCATTCGATATGGCAGCATTGAAAGGCGTCATCCACAGGAATACTGCCTCAAGGAATATCTCCCGGCTTGCGCGGAAGGTAAACGCTATCTCCGGAGTCGCAGCAGCCTGATTAACAGGTATTCCACCGGGTAATGCCTTCCTGAGCTTTTTATTTCTATATCTGCCTGATGCAACTGACTAAATGCGCTCAAGACATATCCCTTCTCCTCCGGGGCCATGGCGTCATGGATAAAACGCTCGTATTGCCAGTTGATGGCTCCGATAAGAGCATAATCGTCTGAGGTTTCCTTCAGGGTTTTGTATATCCTGAACACGCTGTTGGCGTCCTGTGCCCTAAGGGCGTTGACAAGGTCGAATATGCCGTACCGTCTCCCCCCGGCAATAATATCGGAGATATCATCGACATTTACCGTTTTCAGACCAATCAATAAGATTTTCTCTATCTCGGCAGACAGAATCCCGAGATCAAACCCCGCAAGAGCGATCAAATATTCAACAGCCTCATCGGAAATATCAACGCCCTTCATTCCCGCTCTCTTTTTTATCCACCCTGGAATCTCCGGTTCACGAATGTCGATGGTTACCGGTTTGAATGCCCTGAATTTCTCCCGCGTGTCTTTGCTCAACGCGCCGTAATGCAATAGAACAAGCACTGAATCCCGTGGAGGGTTTGATGCAAACGCAACGAGCTTCTCAATATCCTTTTTCTTTAATTTCTGAAGGTTTCCTCCAAATATAGTCAATCGCTTTCCTCCGAAGAAGGAAACGGTATTTGCCGCATCAAGAACCCGTTCAAGTGCGGGACTTTCCTCATCATGCGCCCCGAATTCAAAAATATGGAGATTGAAATCCCTCTCGGCTGCGGGAATAAGTTCTTTCAGTGTTCTGAGAGCTTCCCCGCAGAGAAACGGATCGTGAACAGAATAAAGATAGACAAGAGACGGCAATCCCCTGCGGACCTCTTCGAGAAAAGACTGAAAGCTCATCGGTAGATAATCCCGGCAACAATCTGGCGCGCCATATCCCGGACAGCTTTTTCGGAAGCCAGTTCCCTGAACGACAGAAGCGCCGATAAATTGCCTGCGCCGGCAAAAGACACCAAAAAAGGAGCGCCTATACCTTTTATTTCTCTGATATTTCCTTCGCTGTCGGCAACCGTAAAGTCTCCCTTCATGATAATTTCGTATTCAGCAGCCACATCCGCAGATTCAGCAAGTATGCGCAATTCAAAGAGCGTGATCCTGCCCCGAAGACTATAAGCAGCCCCGGAAGAAACCGCAATCCCACGGCTGAGAAATTCATCGGTCAATGACTTATAGAGCTTATCCTGCAGTTTCGGCTCATCAGTTCTGTTTTCGATACTTTCTATCCGTATTTCATGAAAAGGGAGCGACGATCTTCCGTGAACAGCGTAACCGCAGGAAAAGATACCGGACAGCAGACAACAGACAGCAGACAGGATAATAACACTTTGAATTTCTTGTTTGGATTTTTGGGCTTTCATTGATTCCCGACAACGATATTAACCAGTTTCCCCTTCACGACTAAAATTTTTTGAATAAATTTACCGCCCGCCAGCTCCTGAATCCGCCGGTCAGCGAGTGCGGTTTCCTTCAGATCATGATCAGACATGCCAACCGGCACCATAAGTTTTGATCTGAGTTTTCCGTTGACTTGAATTACAAGCTCTATTTGTTCTTCTCTGGCAGCCTCTTCATCCCAGGAAGGCCAGTGCTGCTCAAATATGCTTGGACTGTTGCCGATAGCCTCCCAGAGTTCCTCCGCAATATGCGGAGAAAACGGCGACAGCAGTAGAAACAACCGCTCCAGCGCAAACCGTAATACGATATAATCCTCTTCTGACTCGGGGGCGAAGGATGATATTTTGTTCATCAGCTCCATCATTCCCGCTATCGCAGTATTGAAATGAAACTCATGTTCGATATCAGCCGTAACTTTCTTAATGGTCTGATGAGTCTTTCTGTATAATGCCAAAGCTGGCTGACGAAGGCTGGAAACGGCATTAACCCCGGATTTTGAATGCCGGATTTTCAACCGGTTTTTATAGACAACCCACCAGAGCCTGTTCAAAAACCGGTATGCACCGTCAACCCCCTTATCCGCCCATTCGAGATCCTTCTCCGGGGGAGCCGCGAAAAGGGAAAACAATCTTGCCGTATCGGCACCATACCGTTCTATCAGATAATTCGGATCAACAACATTCCCCCTGGACTTGGACATCTTTGCACCGTCTTTAATGACCATGCCTTGCGTGAGAAGGTTCCGGAACGGTTCACTAATATGAATAAGACCGAGGTCGCGGATTACCCGCGTAAAAAATCTTGAATAGAGCAGGTGAAGCACTGCGTGCTCCACGCCGCCAATGTACTGGTCAACAGGCGCCCAGTACCCCACATCAGAATCCCGCCCTGTCATTTCAGACAGAAGGTCGATATCACCCTGAGGAAGGCAGTACCGTATAAAATACCAGGAAGAATCAACAAAGGTATCCATTGTATCAGTTTCGCGCCTGGCGCTCCCGCCGCATTTCGGACAATGGACATTAAAAAATTCAGGGGCGTCAAGGAGCGGGGAACTGCCCCTGCCGGTTATCTTTACGTCTTCAGGCAGTATAACCGGCAGGTCCTTTTCCGGTACGGGGATCGTACCACAGGAATCGCAATATATGATGGGGATGGGAGTACCCCAGTATCTCTGCCGGGAAATGCCCCAGTCCCTCAATTTGAAATTCGCAACCGCTTTGCCGAATCCCTGTCCTTCAATAAACCGAATTATCTCTTTTTTCGCCATGCCGCTGCTCATTCTGCTGAATATCCCGGAATCGACAAGTATGCCATCCCCTTCATATGCTTCGGAAAGTTTTATGAAATTATTATCCCGCCCCTCATCCGATGGCAGCGGGCTGTCAGGCGGCACAATGACCGTTTTTATCTGCAAGCCGTATTTGAGCGCAAATTCAAAGTCCCGCTGATCATGGGCCGGAACGGACATAATCGCTCCGGTACCGTATTCCATAAGCACAAAATTCGCGATATAAACAGGCACCTTTTCCCCGTTCAGCGGGTTACGGCAATAATGACCGGTGAACACACCGACTTTGTCTGTGTCCTTCCCGTATTTGGCCCTAACGGCTTCAATTGCCCGAGAATCTACCTTCAGACGCTGAACTACAGGATGCTCAGGAGCAACGCACATAAAGGTAACACCGAACAGGGTATCAGGGCGTGTTGTAAAAATTCTCAATTTCTCATCAATTCCCTCGAACGGGAAGTCTACTTCAACGCCCTCCCCCTTGCCTATCCAGTTCTTCTGCATCAGCACAACTCTTTCAGGCCATCCAAACAGTTCTTCACATCCCTGAAGCAATTCTTCCGCATAGTGAGTGATCTTGAAAAACCACTGCTCAAGCTTCTTCTGGACTACAACACTGTCACAACGCCAGCATCTTTCCTCGATGACCTGCTCATTGGCGAGCACGGTGGCACAGGAAGAACACCAGTTAACATATGAATATTTCCTATAGGCAAGGCCTTTCTCGAACATTTTCAAGAAAAACCACTGATTCCACCGGTAGTATTCGGGATGAGAGGTTGTAACTTCCCTTTTCCAGTCGTAGCTGAGGCCCATACGCATCAGCTGCTTCTTCATGTGCTCAATATTCCGGCAGGTCCATTTAGATGGATGAACACCGTGTTTGATTGCGGCATTCTCTGCCGGGAGGCCGAAGGCGTCCCATCCCATCGGATGGAGAACCGCAAAACCGCTCATCCTTTTATAGCGCGCAATAACATCGCCTATCGCATAATTTCTCACATGCCCCATATGGATCTCTCCCGAGGGGTAAGGAAACATTTCGAGGCAATAGAACTTCATTCGGTATGGGGACCTTTCAGTCCGGTGCATATCTCTTTCCGACCAGTATGTCTGCCACTTCAGTTCGACAGTTTGAGGGTTATATTTCTCTTCCAAAGCCATGCTCCTCTCATAGGTGTTCGAGCGGTATTATATCAAAAAGGGGCGCAACAAAAGATTGGAACGGTGCGTTTATGCAGAAAGGTTCAACTGATATGTGCTCCATTGGCGGCAGCCGGCACATCTGCCTGACCATTCGGGCGATGAATGCCCGCAATGGCCGCACCGGTAAGACAGGCTGAAAGCGCATGCATTGGATTCCAGCGCCATTTTATATTCCTTCACAGCCTTCTCAATCTGATTGCGCTTCATATAAAGATTCCCTAACAATTGGTGCATCTCCGGATAAACGGCGCCGCCGGTGTCAATAGAGGTCACTATTTCAAACGCATCATCGATCATTTCGAGCCGGTAATAGAGCCTTCCCAAAAAAAACTTTATGACAGGGTCCTGGGGATTTTGCACGATGTTATTCTTATAGATCCGGATGAGCCTGAGCGGCTCACCGACGCTGATCAGCAAATCCTCAAGTCTTAAAAGGACGATCATGGAAGAAGACTGCTCGTAATTCTTTTCGAGAAGGTTGATCGCCTCCTCGTTCTCTCCTTCCCTCAGCAGAACCTCTGCGAGCCCCAGTGTCGCCGGAACGGAGTCTCTTTCAAGTCTTAGGACGGTCCTGAATGCCTTTTTTGCTTTTTCGAGCTCGCCGTTCTCGAGACTATACCTGCCATATTCGTACTTATATCCCACAAGGTTCTGACGTTCGCGGTTCTTGTCCTTCTCGGTATGCTCATTCTTCAGAATGGTCTTTTGCACAAATACAAGTTCATCCCACTTTTCGAGCCGTTCGAGGATATCTCTTTTCTTATACATAGCGGACAGGTTCTTGTCGTCAATTTCGAGAATTTCTTCGGTATACCTGAGGGCATAGGGCCATCGTTCGCTCTTTTCCATAAGCCGGACGAGAGAAAAGAGGGCCTCGATATTTTTCGGGTCCAGGTCCCGCGCCCTTTCATAGTATTCACGTGCCGTTTGTACATCGTCTTCAGAAAAAGCAATATTGCCAAGTTGAAGCAAGGCATTAAGATGCTCGGGATCTTCGGCCAATACCGCTTTAAAAAGATCCCTCGCTTCCGAGAGATTGTGGTGGGCAAAAAGGTGATGAAGTGCTTTAGTATACAATTCCTGAATCTTGGCATGCCGTTTCTGTTTTTTTTGATACTGAAGGTTGTTAACATAGTGTTTTGTATCTCTTACGATAAAAATCAAAAGCATGGCGAGCGCACCGATCGCAATGGAAAAAAGGACAACGGCAATAGTCGGTGTTTCATAAGCGGCGCCGAACGGCACCATAATCGTAGCGGGGCTCTGATTATGAATGGCAAAAAGTGCAAGTGCAGCCAGAAAGATGACAAAAATGAAAATAAGCAGTTTACTCATACCGGATGCATTTATCCGAGTTGGATTCTTTTAGCATCGATCCAGAGCTTTTCTAATTCGTAAAATGCCCGCATCTCCTCCTCAAAAATATGGATAATGACATCTCCATAATCCATGAGCACCCAGTGGCAATACCGCAATCCTTCAATCCTGAGGAATCCGACTCCTTCAGCTTTTAGTTTCTCTTCGATATACTCCTGGATTGCTTTAACCTGGGTGGTGCTCACTCCTGAACAGATTATGAAATAATCCGCAATGGTTGACAAACCCTGCAAATCGAGGATAATGACATCTTTGGCTTTCTTGTCGAGGGCTGCCCTTGCTGCTGACAAGGCTTTATCTAAGCTTTCTAAAGGTTGTCCCCCCCTTCTAAAATGATAATAACTGCCCTCATTCTTTTGCTGTTCCCCGGTCTAATCGGGGGCATCCATTCTGATAGTTTTAAGGGACCGACAGGCCCAGAGTGACTGCTCCCCCGGCAATGCCATTAAACCACGGCTTATGGGGTCAAGCCAAGCAATGACTATATTTCCCCTCTTCGAAGCAGCTCTCAGAAAACCTCAGGCGCCTCTTAATCATTCTTTTTGGCGTAAAGCTTATGAGTAATTATATAGGATTGCACCTCCGGTGGCAATAGATATTTTATGCTTTTCCCCCGTCTGATGAATTTCCTTATCTGGGTAGAGGATATTCCTATGGGAGTCAGAGCGAGAAGAATAGCATGCCTCTTTGAAGAGAGTTCAATGACATTCGCCGCATTCTTAGACACGTCAATATCTCTCAGCATCCGGATCCCCGATTTCACGTAAGGAGATCCACGCATCGAGCTGAACGAAAGACCGGGCCTCGAAATAATGACAAAGTCGGTCATTGAGACAAGGCGTTGAGGTTGCCACCAATTGGGGATATCGATAAATGCGTCAATTCCAAGGATAAAGAAAAATCTCGTTCCCGGATGGCCGTGCGATAATGCTTCAAGTGTGTCTACCGTAAAGGCTTTGCCTTTTTTTCTGCATTCGACGTCGGACAGATCAAAAAAAGGATTGCCCTTCAGCGCCATGCTGAGCATTTCATATCTGTGCTTCGGCGGGGCAATTTCCATCGTCTTCAGGGGCGGTATTCCGGATGGCATGAAAAGAACCTTAT
This sequence comes from uncultured Nitrospiraceae bacterium, assembly GCA_964553535.1. Classification (GTDB taxonomy): domain Bacteria; phylum Nitrospirota; class Thermodesulfovibrionia; order Thermodesulfovibrionales; family SM23-35; genus JALHSV01. Next base: position 6,375 of record CAZKLK010000013.1, on the reverse strand, counting down.
CAAGCCCGATTTTTTCGCGCACCTCTTCCGCAGCCCGCAGGTGGCCGAAATGCACAGGATTGAACGTCCCTCCGAATACGCCGACTTTCATTGCTCTTCCCTGATGCGCGGCACACGATTCATGATGCATGATTCAACGGATTCAGTATGTTTCTTATCATGGATAATGCATCCTGAATCAGTTATTACTCCCTTAACTGCCCGTTCCCGAGCACGATAAATTTGGTGCACGTCAATTCCTCAAGGCCCATCGGCCCGCGCGCATGTATCTTATCAGTAGAAATCCCGATCTCCGCTCCTAATCCGAATTGAAACCCGTCGTTCAGCCTTGTCGATGCGTTCACAAAAACCGCCGACGAATCGACTTCCCGCAAAAATCTCATTGCCCGCTCATGGTTCATAGTAACGATGGAATCAGAGTGTGCCGACCCGTACCGGGCGATATGCTCCATCGCTTCATCCATATCACGGACAATTTTCACATTAAGGATCAAATCCAAATATTCGCGGCAATAATCTCCCTCCCTCGCCTCCGGTATGTTCGCGTAGATAGCAAGCGTCTTAGCGCATCCGCGGACTTCAACTCCCGCAGCCTCGAATCGCTTCAGCATAACCGGCAGAAAACCTTCAGCAATGGCTTCATCGACGAGCATGGTTTCCATTGCGTTACACGTGCCCGGCCTCTGAACCTTTGCATTGAAACATATCTCTTCAGCCATGATCAAATCGGCATCCCTGTCTATAAATATATGGCAAACCCCCTTGTAGTGCTTCAAAACCGGGATTCTGGAATTTTCTGTTACGGCTCTGATCAGGGCTTCTCCTCCCCTCGGTATGATCAAATCAACGGTCCCTTCAAGCTTCAGCATCTCCATAATAGCATCCCTGTCAGCTCTGTCGAAAAAGGTTACGGCTCCCTGATGAAGGCCGTGTTTTTTCAGGGCATCCCTGAGGACTTTTACAATCGCCGTGTTAGTATGGAGCGCTTCAGAGCCGCCTCTGAGGATAACCGCGTTTCCCGCTTTCAGGCAGAGTCCCGCCGCGTCTGCCGTAACGTTCGGCCTCGACTCATAGATGATCGCGACAACCCCGATGGGCACCCTCATCTTTCCGACGGTCATCCCGTTCGGTCTCCGCCACATTTTAATAATTTCACCCACAGGGTCGGGCAGAGCTGCCACCTCAATCAATCCCTTTGCCATCTCGTCAACCCTTTTTTCGTTGAGCGTCAGCCTGTCTATCAGCGCCTTGGAAAGTCCTTTTCCCTTAGCGAACTGCACGTCTTTCTTATTCTCGGTTATCAGTTCCGCCGATCTTTTCTTCAGGGAGTTTGCCATTTCAATAAGAGCCGCATTTTTTTGACCGGATAATAACCGTGCAATACCCCTGGCTCCCTCCTTGGCCTCTGCTGCCTTATCCATCACGTATCGCTTAATCTCCATTGTTGCCTCCTCGGCTGATATGCCTGAAATTATACATTAAAGTTCATTGTGAAGATATCCGTTCATTGACATACCGCTACCCTGCTTTTAAAATGTCTTATGCCGCAAATAAGGATTCTTCCCGTTGACTTAAGAAATAAGATTGCTGCGGGAGAGGTGATCGAGAGACCTGCCTCTGTCGTAAAAGAGCTGATTGAGAATGCTGTTGATGCAGAAAGCACGGATATCCGCGTTGAGGTTCTGCTTGGAGGAAAGCGTCTCATAAAGGTTTCCGACAATGGCGCCGGCATGGACAGGGATGACGCCGTTCTCAGCTTCGAAAGGCATGCCACCAGCAAACTGATGAAAGAAGACGATCTTTTCTGCGTGAGAACGCTGGGCTTCAGGGGAGAGGCCCTTCCCTCGATAGCATCGGTTTCGAAGATCAGACTTGTGACAGCTTCAAAAGATGAGCCCATTGGCGTATCGGTGGAACTGATTGGCGGCGTTTTAAGCGAAGTCAGGGACTCTCCCGCTTTAGGGACAACTGTCGAGGTTAAAGACCTATTCTTCAATACACCGGCTCGCAGGAAATTTCTCAAATCAACAAGCACCGAGATCTACCACATCATCGATACGGTAACCAAACAGTCGTTGTCACACTGGGACAGAGGCTTCAGCCTGGCAACTGATCATAAGGAGATTCTGCGCACGCCTCCGGCGTCCGGAGCTAAGGAGCGAATCATGCAGGTATACGGAGAGGAATTCGTCGGCGGGCTGACTGGTGTTCAGTCAGAAGCGGAAGGGATACGATTGACAGGATACGTGTCCGCAAGCACAAATTTCCGGAGAACAAAGTCTCATCAGTTCATATTTCTCAATAAACGGCCGATCAGGGATCAGGCTCTTTCTCATGCAGTCTATCGGGCCTACGACGGGATTCTTCCGCAGGACAGGCATCCGATCTTTTTCCTTTTTCTTGATATCGATCCGTCAAAGGTTGATGTCAATGTACACCCCTCGAAGAGAGAGGTCAGATTTCAGGACAGGGAATTCGTATTCCATTTTGTCCAAAACGCCCTCAAAACATCCGTGCGGGCAGAACGCTCGGGATTTACCCGTCAGTTCACGGAATCGCATCTGACACGCTCTCACCAGCCTGTTGACAGGGATGCACCGCCTGCTGCATATCCCTCTCCCTTTCACCGGCAGGAAGCTGCTGTCGCAGAAAACCTTGAATTCGCCTATACGCCGGCGCTTCCTTATCTCTACCTCGGTGATACCTTCATTGCGCTGTCCGGGAAAGGCGGCCTGACATTGATTGACCACCATGCCGCGCATGAAAGGATACTTTACGAGAAGTTTTTGAAGGGAATTCACTTAAACGCTCATCAACTTCTCTTCCCGAAGCAGGTTCGCCTTTCACAAAAGGAATACAGGGTCATTCTGGAACATTCCGGAATATTAAAAGACTTTGGCATCGAGGCCGAAGATTTCGGACATAATATGATTATCATCCGCTCACTGCCCGATGTCCTGCGTAACGCCGATTTGCAGGGCATTTTTTCCGATATTGCTTCCTACATCGCGGAAGGCGCTTCTCCCCACAACCCATTGAGAGAAACCCTTGCGGCAAAAATCGCATGCCACGGCTCCGTGCGCGGCAAGGAAATACTGAGCCGGGAGGATATATCAGCCCTTATTACTGATCTCGAAAAGACGGAGAATCCGGACCAGTGCCCTCACGGCAGACCGACGAGGATCTTCTTTACGCGGGATGACCTTAAGAAGCTGTTCAAGAGAAAATGAACAAGGTCATCATTCTCCTCGGGCCTACCGGCGTCGGAAAAACAGGAGTCTCCATCCTGCTCGCCAAGATCCTGAATACCGAAATCATCAGCGCCGACTCCATGCAGATTTACCGGCTAATGGATATCGGAACCGCAAAACCAACTCTTGAGGAAAGACAGAATGTCACACATCATATGATCGACGTCGCAGATCCATGGGACACATACAGCACAGGGAAATATGTCACAGCGGTCAAACCGATTATCGAGGATCTGCTGAAGAGAGGCAAAATACCAATAATAACCGGGGGCACGGGTTTGTATATCAGGGCGATGACAAAGGGTATTTTCAGCGGACCCTCTGCGGACTGGACCTTGCGGGAAGAACTCCTGACAATGGAACGGGAATCAAAGGGAGCATTATATTCGTCATTGGAAGCACTTGACCCTGACGCGGCCGCGAAAATTACACCCAATGACACGAGAAGGATTATACGCGCACTGGAGGTTTGTCTCAAAAGCAATGCGAAAATGTCTGATATGCAGAAAGCCCTCACCAGCCCGCTTCCCTATGAATTTGTGAAAGTCGGCATCACGCGCGACAGAAAGGAGCTTTACCGGTTGATAGAAGCACGGGTTGATGCAATGATGAAATCAGGCTTATTGGAAGAGAGTAAAAATGTTATTCACTTGATAATGGAACAGAATCAGGCACGGCGTGCAGAGCTCAAGACCAGTGGCAATATAAATTACGTGACGCCGTTTATGTTTAACGCATTTCCTTCAATGCAGGCCATCGGATACAAGGAAACGCTTTGTCACTTAAGCGGCGAATTCACCATTGATGAGGCCGCAAGCCTTATCAAGAAAGCATCTAAAAGGTATGCGAAAAGGCAGTTTACGTGGTTCAGAAGAGAAGAAAATGTCCACTGGGTTGACATAACAGGGCTGATGGATCCCCGCTCTGTCCTTGACAGGCTGCGTCCCATTCTCATAAACAATTCCCAAATCGGGGAAATGCTCCGGCCTTGCAATATTGAGAAAAATACTTTATGTTAGAAAAGAAAATAGTGGGAGGAGACGAACATCATGTCAACTGCCGGAAGGGGTGTCAATCTTCAGGATCAGTACCTAAATCAGTTAAGAAAGGAAAGAATTCCTGTTGTTATTTATCTGACTAACGGCGTGCGGTTGAAGGGATTGATCAAGGCTTTTGATAATTTCGTCATCCTGCTCAAGGAAAGCAATCAGTCGCTAATATATAAACATGCGATTTCGACTATTGTGCCGGAAAAAGAGGTATCTGTAGTATTTGAAGACCAGCCATAGGGCGAAAAACCCTCTCCCGACAGTCGATCTGATCATAGAAACCAGGGATGGCATTGTTCTCGTTAAAAGGAAAAATCCGCCGCCGGGATGGGCCCTGCCCGGCGGATTCGTAGACTACGGCGAAAGCGTTGAATCTGCTGCCGTACGGGAAGCAAAAGAAGAGACCGGCATGGATGTTGAACTCATAAGGCAGTTTCATACTTACTCTGATCCCCGGAGGGACCCCAGGCATCATACCATTACAACGGTTTTTATAGCCCGGGCACAAGGCAGACCGTCAGCAGGAAGTGACGCGCAGGCAGCCGGCGTATTCGGTAGAGATAATCTTCCGGAGCAGATTGCCTTTGATCACAGGGATATTATTAATGACTATTTTAGAGGGAGGTATTAAGGAATGCTTAAGGGATTGCGTAAACATGCTCGGTACTTCTACGTCCTTTTTTTTATTGTCATTCTGACATTCATATTCTGGGGTGTGGGAACTGTCGATAAAACAGGCGGGATAGAAATCCTGGCAGAGGTTGGGAAATATAAGATAACAGCAGAAGAATACTGGAGGACATACGACAGGATCTACCGTTTCTACCGAGAAATATACAAAGAACAATTTGACGAGGAAATGGAAAAGAAGATGAACCTGAAAGAAAACGTCCTCAATTCCATGATTAATGATCGGGTTCTGCTCATCGCGGCCCCAAAAGCAGGCATTTCCGTGAGCGACGAAGAATTAAAAGATGCAATAGCCCGCGAACCGGCATTCATGAAAAACGGTGTATTTGATAAAGAAGTTTATCTGAACAGGTTGAGGCTCAGCAGAATCACTCCGGAGGAATTTGAACGTCAACAGAAACAGGATCTGATCCTCACAAAAATGAGACGGCTAATAGAATTGTCGGCCGACATCCCCGACAGCGGCGACGCGCGGCTTCCCGGAGAAACTTCAAATGAGCAGGCGGCAAACATGATCAGGCAGGCTCAGCTCAATGACGTCAGGGAAAAGGCGCTGAACTCATATATAGAAGGTCTCAAAAAAGACATAAAGATAAAGATCAACAAAGAACTTTTAAGCTGAAATCAGCTTATCCGGATGCTTGAAAACCTTCCGGCGTTCGTTATAGTATAAAAGCTGTGCCGAAGTGGTGGAACCTGGTAGACACGCACGTTTGAGGGGCGTGTGGGGTAACCCGTGCGGGTTCAAATCCCGCCTTCGGCACCAGAAATGCCTCCGCGCAAATAATTACTATAACCTTCCCCAGATATGAGGAAAAAGAAAGTTTTACCCAAATCCAGCGATGACTATCTCGAACGATTGATAAACGCGTCATTGCGAGCACCTGCAAGGTGCGTGGCAATCTCCTTTCATACGACGAGATTGCTTCGCTGCACTCGCAATGACAATTCTTATCGCTGGATTTGGGTTTTAATTTTGTCCTGTTGTCTTCGTATTCGGTGCTTTCATTATAAAAAAAGAGTCAAGCCATTCGGCAGAGAATAGTGTTAAATGTGATATTCTTTCATGAACACGCCGGATGACCATTTCCCCATAACCTTTTCCCTCCACTTTTTCATCGTCCGCTTCAGAAGGCCTGGCGGATGTGGACATCGGAAACCGTCCCGCCGTATCCGTATGCCGCAGACAACGCCAACATAATAAGAGTGAGAATAATATTTCTCCGCATGCTCATCTCTGCCTTGTTTGCCATCATTATACAAAATCGCCTGCAAACCACCACACCTTTACAGGTGTGGCTTTTCCTATTACTGGCTTCGCCAGCAAAGCATCCTATTCATCCCCGTCTTTACAGACAGGGCTTTCTGGTGTGGTGGTAAATTAT
>CAZKLK010000012.1:0-20586 GCA_964553535.1 uncultured Nitrospiraceae bacterium | reverse complement strand
GTCGCACATGAATAGGCCTTAGTTCCAGCTCCACTGTCTTACTGCTGCGGAATGCGGATTCCACCAATGCAAGATCTTTACAGCAATTATGAATAATCTCCTTATTCAACGCCTATTGACATTTTGGACAAGGATGATAGAATTCTATTGTTTTTGGGGCCCATTCAGTATCAAATATTTTATCTTTATTCTTTTTTTTTCAATATGATAGTATAAAAACCAACCCGCCTTCGTACCTAAAAATAATTTCATTGCTTTTAACAGCTTAGAGTGGGGGAAAAATTTAAAATCATAAGTAAAATTAAAATATTTATTGGTCTTATACCTCAGTTCTAAAGCCATAAGTTTTTTATCCTTTTCTCTTTTTCCAGCCCAGAATCCTGAAGGTGTTTTATGATGTACTGACATGATTTCATCAATGTAAAACAAATTACCTTTCGAGAGATATAAAAGATAAATGTGAGTATCAAAAACTATGTGCAACGGTACGTTCGTTAGGTCTATGATGTTGCGGTAAACCCTCGATGACGGATGTATTCTGAAATCATCCTGTATAGTATATTTTTCTTTTATAGAAGGCATAGATTTACCTATAAAAAACCATTCTTTGTTTTTAGAAATATCTTTTACAAGTGTGTTGTGCCCACAAAGAGTACAGTCTGGATTTTGTTCCATGGCAAACAGTTGTTTTTGCAGCTTATTTTCATTGCACCAGTAATCATCTCCTTCGAGAAAGGCAAAGTATTTAGATTTGATTTTTAAAAGGCCTTGCTTAAGATTCTCCGTCACGCCAAGGTTGTTTTCATTCAAAAACAACTTAATTTTATCTGGGTATCTTTGCTCATATTTTTTACATATATCAGACGTGCCATCTGTTGAGCAATCTTCCAGCACGTGAATATCAAAGTAAAAATTTGTCTTTTGTTCCAGTATGGAGTCAAAAGCTGTCGCTATTGTTTTTTCATGGTTATATGTCAAAAGCACAACTGTCAGTAAATTCTTATTTAATGTCATAATTAGTGTTTTACTGCTTTACTGCTTCAACAACACCTGAATCAGCGCGTCTTTCGGCATTGATGAGTTCCGAATATTGACTTTTCCCTACCGCACAGCGGCCAATATTATTTTCTAAAAATCCAGCCTCGAAAAGCCTCCTCTTGATCTCTTTTACGCTGTACATGTACTGATGCGCACCATTTTCTTTTATGCATTTGTTAAGCATGTAGCATCCGGATGGGTACCAATGAGCATTTATAAGCTTGACCCATTCCATGTTCCGCCAATAGTCATTAATATAACTGTCTATGATTTTATCAATATCTGGGAAAGCTGTTCTAATAACTCCACCTGGTTTAAGAATTCTGTGAGCCTCCTTAAGGAAGAATAGCCCTCTGTCATATGATAAATGTTCAATAAAATGCTCGTTGAAAATATAATCAACAGAGTTATCAGGGAAAGGAAGCCCTTTTTTTACATCAATGCAAAGATCTTTTCTGACTTTTGGATTTATATCGATATTTATCCAGCCATCCTTGTAATTTTTGCCGCATGCAATATGCAGCTTGACGGGGTTCTTTGCTTTTGAGAGTTTATCTAAATGAATTTTAATTTTTATTTTCTGGAGAAACAAAAACACCTGACTTTCTTCTTATGAATTTAATTATTTCACATATCCTTTCGGCATCTGCTATTCCGAGATTACCATATAAGGGAAGGCAAAGCACCTCTTGTTTTATTCTGTTTGCTATCGGCAGATTATCCATGCTTGAACTCGGCAACGCTTTATAAGGCTCATACTCCGAGCATAGCGGATAAAAATATTTTCTTGAAAAAACATTATATTCCTTTAAAGCATCATAAACCTCATCCCTGGATAATCCGAATGTTTGATGTTTTATTCTTATTACAAAGTATCCCATGGAATCAGATACCCCATGGGGCATCTGAACTATTTTAATCCCGCTTACCGATTTCAATTTTTCAAAATATGTTTCTTTTATTGCTCTGCGTTTTTGTTTTTCTTCCTCAAATATTTCCAGATTAAGAATCCCTATGACTGCCTGGAGTTCATTCATTTTGCCGTTAATACCTACTTCAACGACCTCATCTTCATTTTTTATGCCAAAATTCCTTAAATAATATACCTTCTCTTTATAATCGGATTTATTATATGTCAGGCATCCTCCCTCCAATGTGTGGAATAGTTTTGTTGCATGGAAGCTGAACATACTCATGTCACCAAAGGTTCCGATTCCTCTGCCGTTGATTTCTGTTGTAAAGCAATGAGCTGCATCATAAATGACCTTTAAATTATATCTCCGGGCAATTTTTTGAATTTTTTCCACGTCACAAGGAATTCCATATACATGGACTCCAAGAATTGCTGATGTATTTCGAGTTATGTGTCGTTCTATTATCTCTGCGTTAATCGTCATACTTTCAGGATGGATGTCGCAAAAAAATGGGGTTAAGTGATTCCAAGTAATACAATGAGGGGTTGCCGGAAAGGTAAAAGGGGTGGTAATAACTTCACTGCCGGCTGGCAATTCAAGAGCTTTTAGAGCTGATAGTAATGCAATAGTGCCATTATTAAAAATTGATACGTTCTTAACTTTTAAAATACTCTCAAGCCTTTGCTCAAGCTCTGCATGCATTCTGCCATGGTTTGTTAGCCATTTCGACTGCCATATTGGGATAAGCAGATCATTCAACTTGTTTAAATCAGGCAGTAAAGGAGTAGTTACATAAACAGGTTTTTCGAATCTCAAGTTGCTATCCACTATTTAGCCTTCCCAAAAAAATTTTTTCGAGTTTAACAATACCTTTTTTTCTTTCTTTTATCTTTTTTGCCGGGATACCGGCATAGATACTCCATTTTTTAGTGGACTTTTTAACCAAACTTAATGCTCCTATCGCAGTGCCTTCACCTATTGTGACGCCCGGTAAAATAATTGTGCCCGGACCAACTATAACATGCTTTTTTAACACAACTTTTGCTTCTAACATATTTTTAAATTCGGCGGGTATTAAGGGATTAGACATTGATGTGCCGCTATAATCATCACTGATGGCAAATATTTCTATTTTTCGCGAAAGATTTACAAAATCTTCAAGTATTATTCCTTCGTTTCCGCCACATAATGAAGTGTAAGCTGCAATATGAATATGGCTGCCTATGCTGAGTTTTCCGCTCAGTATACAAAAATCGTCCACTCTGACATTTGAACCGATTTCGATTTTTTCCGGAGAATAAACGCTCGCTTTTCTGCTTATGAGCACATTAGTACCTATAGCTTTAAACCCAAAATTTTTTAATTCTTCAAAATCGTAAAAGCTATTGGTCATTATTAATGATATAAAAATCTAATCCCGATTTAACAATATTTTTTTTACAACATCTTGTAATGATTCATGATTTTGATAATTTTTGACCAGACGCGAGAGGTCTTTTTGTACGGCTTTCTTGAACGTCCTGCCGGACTTGTGCAGCTTCATGGCGTCAAGGTCAACAATATAAATTTTGCTGCCGGCATAATGAAAATTGGTATCTTTCAGGTCGCCGTGAGTAATTTGATAGTCATGCAGTTTTCTTATTTCTGATATAAAATAAGTCATAATCTCCTGTTGTCTCTGATAGTTATCTTTAGCGTCGGCTAAAGCGCGGCGAACATTCGGGGCATCTATAAATTCAGTAACAATATAGCCGGAAGTACGCAAAGGGCCGAGGCGTTTTTCCATCATAGCGATCGGTTCAGGAGTATTGAAACCCCAAAAGGCAAGCATATGCCCGAATAGCCAGTTGCGCCGTGTTCTGGGTGTCGAAAACTGACGGCGGATAAGTTTGGCAAGGTTTTTAATGTTATAGCGCTTAACGGCATATTTGCGGCCATCAATTTCTACTAATGCTACTGTTGAGGAATTGCCGTCCTTCAGCAAAGGGGCTGTCTGTATAAAGGCATCCGGGTTATTAATGAGGTCAATAAATTGATTTTTATAATACTTCCGTTTGCAAAGAGTCAACTGTTCAAAGTTGCTTTTGCGAACTATAGCAGAACAATCTCTCAAAAGTTTATTGCGAAATTTCCCCCAAATTTGCCAGCGTTTTAATCGAGCAAGGGCTATGACTACTCGTTTGTCGATGTCAACATACGGATCTTCATTGAGATAAGATTCAAGAGCATTGAGAAGGCCGGGGTAATATTTCTGATCGAACTGGCCGAGGAGTAAGGCAAGATTATCAACCACTGCAGCGGCTGACAGCGGTGCAGTGGTCTTTTTCAAGTTTGCAGCATCAATGGCATAAAGGACATCGCCCTTTAAAAGAAAATTATCGAGGTGAAGGTCATTTTGAACTACCCCCGCTTTATGAAACTTTGCAACTAAAGCGAAGAATCGTTTCAGGAGTTGTATATTCTGGTGTTCAATGTCGTGAACTTTTAGCAGAGCATAAAGGCTTTTCGCCTCGGAAAGGTATTCCGTAATAAGAATGTTTACTGATCCCTCAATTGCTGATTCGGCAAATAATTTCGGTGCCGGGATGCAGGCGTCATGCAGGGTTTTTAAACCCTGTGACTCTCTTGCCATATGGCGGGCGGAACGAACAGGATCGACAAAAAACTTGGCGATAACATCAATATCATTAAGCTTTGCTTTGCAGACGATTCGTTTGCCTGGAACTATGCGGAGAATTTCAGTACAGGCAAGAGTATCAGAGCAGTTGATTAATTTCACCATAAACGGCACCTGCCCGCCGTATGACAGTTTTTTCAGACTTTTGTAGTCGTTAAACAGCATTGACGTTTGGTTTAGATAATTAATATTGGTTACGTGCCAAAATCTCCGGGATATACAATACCTGTACCTTTGCGAACAGCTTTTGGGGGGATATGACGCTCTGCGGAATTTTCAATCTGAAATTTGCAAATATAGCGAATAAGTGCTGTCCGCCTATCTTTCAATCTAAAAGTGTCCTTCATAATCGGTCACAGCATATTTCATATTTTAAATCATGCGAATGTGCTGTAAAGTTCTTTATATGTGAGGTTTCTGGTTAAAAGCTCTTCGTGTTTTCCCTCATCTTCTATCTTGCCTTGATTAATAATCAGAATTCTGTCGGCATTCTTTATCGTAGAAAGCCTGTGAGCTATCACTATCGTCGTTCTTCCCTTCATGAGGGTATCGAGCGCCTTCTGGACGAGTGCTTCCGAGACAGTATCAAGGGAGGATGTCGCCTCATCGAGGATCAGTATCGGAGGGTTCTTCAGGATCGCTCGCGCAATGGCTATGCGCTGGCGCTGTCCTCCTGAAAGCTTCAGCCCCCGCTCACCGATAACGGTATCATATTGCTGCGGCAGCTTCTCGATGAATTCATCCGCATATGCCAGCTGTGCGGCCTCAATGATTTCTTCATTTGTTGCGCCTTTCTTGCCAAAAGCAATATTTTCCTTCACTGTATCATTGAACAATATAACATCCTGACTCACAATACCTATGTGCTCTCTGAGAGAAGCTGTGTCAATCTCCCTGACGTCACTACCATCTATCAACAGCCTGCCTTCGAAGACAAGATAGAATTTGGGAATGAGATCCACGAGAGTCGATTTCCCGGCGCCACTCCGTCCGACAATAGCAATAACCTCGCCCCTGCGTATCTCCAGATTCACGCCTGACAATACCGGCGCATCATTACCCGGGAATGAAAAAGAGACGTTTTCGAACCTAATGGAATCCCGTAACCCTGTGAGCGGGATGGTGCCTTTCTCTTCATGTTTAACATCCCTCAGGGTATCGATCCTCTCGATGGAGGCCATTGCTTCCTGGAGGGCATTATATGCCTCGCCGAGTTTTTTCATTGGCGAGAACATCATATAAACAGCGACGAGGATCGAAGCAAAAGCCCCGGCGGTGATTGTCCCCTGGACTATCATGTTTCCTCCATACCAGAGAACAATGGCAATGCCCATACCGGTGACAATATCTATTGCGAGTTTGGTAAATTCTCTGAGTCGAATAACTTTCAGGTATTCTCTGTAATATCTCTGGTTTTCATTTCTAAATTTATCCAACATTGAATTTTCGCGGGTAAAGATTTTAATAATCCGCGCTCCAAAGATACTTTCGCCAAGTCGCTGAGTCAAAAAGGAAAGCTTTCGCTGAGTCTCTTTCCTCCTTTTTTTTACTTGTTTGCCAAATTTTTTTGTGCTGTAGGCAACCAGTGGCAACAGTATCAGGCTCATTAATGTAATGTCCCAGCTTTGATGCAGGGCAACGCCGAAAAGGAACAAAACGGTGGGGATCTCGACAATAAATGTCTTCATGACATCCGAGACTAAACCATTCAGGGCTTCCACATCAAGCATGACCCTTGATATGATTCCACCGGACGATTCTCTTTGGAAATATCCTATCGGCATACGAATCACATGATCATAAATTTTGTTTCTGGTGTCACGTACCAATTTAAGGCCCGCTGACTTCATAAAATACGTCTGGCAAAAACTCAGGATACCTTTGAGTGAAAAAAGAAGAAATACCCCTATAGGGAAGAAAGCAAGATATTCATATTTTTGGCCAACAAGGACTTCGTCAAGGGCGGGTTTGACAGCCCACGCAATAGCCCCGGTAATGCCTGAAACCATCAGGCCGAGAATAATGCCGGCAAATATTCTTGGCCAGTAGGGTTTAGTGAGGTTAATAATCTTTTTAACCGCAGCCATTGCTGCCCATAGTATATACAATTAGACGGGCAGAACAAAATGAAAGAGCGACTGCCTTGCTTCAACGATATGCCTTCAAAAACTGGCGGCTCCGCAATCGCGAGCATCCCGGCGGGTAAAAACCCGGGAAGAGCATTGCAATATTATAAAAAGGGATAGTCTCTCTTTGTTCGAAATGTGATTTATTAATAGCTGGATGTAATGGGTTTCGCCCTCAGTAAAGGCCGCGCACAAGGGTCGCGGTAATGGATCCGATCGCCACTTTTGTCTGCATTTTTACCGGGATGTGTTTTTCATCATCGGTCAGCCATATCAGTATATCTCCCTTCCGTGAAAATATACCCTCCGATTTCATCAATGGCTTGACAACAATGGTTTTAACCAAACCCACGGGTAAGGATATTCTTTCCCTTCTCAAAACTTGCACTTCAACATTCCAGACTTTTTTATTGTCAAAAATTGTTATATAGGACGGTTTGCCGATCGAAAGTTCCAGAGATCTCATATAATAGAAACCCGAAAGCGGATCGAATACCGGCGGAGTGATCCCAAATTCCTTTTTTTCATTTTTGATATGGTCGGTATAGAATGCCTTTCCGGCGTCAAAATCAAATAGAACTTCATTATCTTTTATATGTTTCCCTTCCCTGATTTTCAATCTGTAACAGGACGGCTGAAAGAAACTATCCGGATGCTTATGCAGCATGGTACTTTCCACCCGGTCGTCAACCTTATAAAAGGCGGAAACCCACGATGCCGACTGAGCGGTCGAAATAATTTTTACCACGTTCCCCTCTTTTTTCAGTTCGAGGGTTGCAGTTCCGGCCTTAAATCCTGTCCATGTAAGGTCGTAGATCAATTTTTCAGGCATAGAAAAAGTAACGGCGTATAAGCTTGTAATAAAAAAGGCATGCGAAATGAAGACTGCAGCGACAAGCATAACTGCGGCCTTTTTAAATCCAATATTATCCAATTTTCTTTTCCTGATTATAAACAGTCTCATAATAGAAGCGGCATTATTTATAAAATCCCTCCTGACTTCCCTTTGCCCCTTCGACTGCGCTCGGGGCAGGCTCCGGGAGGTTTTATGCCCATTTTGGGGGTAATGCCCCCGCCTTCGGCGCCCCCTCTTAAGATAAGACGGGGAAGGGGGAGTTATGATTCCTGATAGGGGCGAGTGGAGATTTTCCGGTTCATGTAATTTCAATTTTGAGACCCTTGATAGCCGCCGTTTAGCTGTTCTCCTTGATTATATGTGGATCAGACGGACCGTATTATTATGGTATATTAATTTATGTTAGTTATTCCAGCCGTCGATTTGAATGAAGGCAAATGCGTGAGGCTCGTTCAGGGAAGACAGGATGCCGTTACTGTTTATTCTGACGACCCCGCAGTGACTGCGAAACAATGGGAATCCTTTGGAGCAACACTCCTGCACATTGTTGATCTTGATGGCGCGTTTTCAGGAAATCAGAAAAATATGGACGCCATTCTCAAGATCAGGAAGGCGGTTACAATGAGTCTTCAGGTTGGCGGAGGAATACGGAACATTGGCAATCTTCAAAATCTATTCTCAGCGGGTATCGATAGAGCAATTATCGGCACCGCTGCAATAGAGGACCCTGAATTTCTTGTTCACGCATGCAAGCAATATCCCGGGCGGGTGCTTGTCGGAATTGATGCAAAAGACGGGTTGGTTGCCATAAAAGGGTGGAGAGAAGTCACATCGATTCATGCATATGAACTGGCAAAAAGGCTGGAGATGGTCAGGATAGGGGGGATTATTTATACGGATATCAAGCGGGACGGTATGCTCACAGGGCCTAATTTAGATGCAGTGCGCGAGATGGTCGATCACGTGACGATCCCAGTTATTGCCTCGGGGGGGATTGCGAGCATGGAAGACGTCAGAAACTTGCTGCAGATTAAAGGACTCTGGGGGATGATAACCGGCAAGGCGATCTATTCAGGCTCGCTTGACCTGAAAGAAGCAATAAAAATCGTGACGCGTAATGCGTAATGAATTAAAGACACTTAAAGACCTTGATGTATGGAATAAAGCAATGGATTTTACAGAACAACTATATGCGCTTACCAGGACTTTCCCAAAAGAAGAACAATTTGGTCTTGTCTCTCAAATAAGACGTTCTGCCGTTTCAATACGAAGTAATATAGCTGAAGGAGCAGCGCGCAATTCTGATAAGGAATCCCTGCAGTTTCTCTATGTATCATTAGGTTCTCTTGCCGGGGTCGAAACTTAACTTCTCCTTACGAAAAGACTAAAGTTCTTAACAGAAGATCCTTGCTTTGATAACCTTGATGCAATCAGAAAAATGTTTATAGGACTTATTAAATTTTTGAGAAGGAAAATATATGACTAATCTTACGCATTTCGGTCTTTTTACTCGTTACGCGTCACGCATTACGTATTACGGTCTTTCAAATGCTGGCTAAACGCATTATTCCCTGTCTCGATGTGAAAGATGGACGGGTTGTCAAAGGTGTGAGCTTCCTTAATCTGCGCGATGCCGGAGATCCCGTCGAGAATGCTAATTTTTACAATGAACAGGGTGCTGACGAGATTGTTTATCTTGACATAACTGCTTCCCATGAAAAAAGGAAGGTAATCCTTGATGTAGTCATGAAGACCGCTGAGGATGTCTTCATGCCCCTTACTGTCGGGGGCGGCATCAAGAACTTTGACGACATCAGGGACCTGCTGAATGCAGGATGCGATAAGGTATCGATAAATACCGCGGCAGTAAAAGATCCCTATTTCATCAGACGGGCTGCAGAGCGTTTCGGAAGCCAGTGTATCGTGGTTGCGGTTGATGCGAAACGGGTGAAACAGGATATGCCGGATGCCACTGCCGAGCCCTGGTTCGACAAACCCGACTTAAAAGATGTCTGTCTGAGGGTTCCTGAAAAAATCCCGGATGTAAGGGGCCGGGATAAAGAGGGGTTGTGGGCGATATCCACACATGGCGGAAGACAGATAAAACTCATCGATGCTGTAAGATGGGCAAAGAAAGTCGAGGAGCTCGGTGCAGGCGAAATAATGCTGACGAGTATGGATATGGATGGCACAAAATACGGATATGATATCGAACTGACCCGCACAATATCCGGGGCAGTAACTATCCCGGTTATTGCCTCAGGGGGAGCAGGCACCCTTGAACACATTTATGAGGCGTTTGCCCTTGGCAAAGCAGATGCAGCACTTGCCGCATCCATATTCCATTACCGTGAATATACTGTAAGAGAGGCGAAGGAATATCTGCACGCAAGAGGAATCCCGGTCAGGCTGTAGGGATTTCTTCTTTTCTTTTCTCTATTCTCAATGCCTTGATAAGCTCCTTATCCGCTGGTTTGCCCCTGATCAACATATCACCACGGTTGATTACTGAGACTATAACCTCGGGCAGGTCCCTGGCATCCGAATAACGGGCGCAAAGAGATGCTGCTGCAACCAGGGCATCATCCGTAATATCACCTGTCAGCAGCGTTAATGGACTTCCGCAGCCTTCAACCCTAAGCAGACAGTCCTTATCCCCTGAGAGGGACTCGATCAACTCGTTTTCCTTCTTATCCCTGCCGACAATGATCCTGCAGCCCGGAGAGTATCTGAAGTGCCTGCCAAGTCTGAGAAGTTTTATATCCTTCAGGGAAGGAGAAGGAAGGAAGGACAGAAGGTCCCTCAACCTCTGCGCAAAGTTCGGCTCTGTGAGGAGGCATCCTCCCGCAGGGAGAGGATAATCAGTAAGCCCGAACTCGCGCGCAATGGCCATCTGCGGTTTTCTTGACCGGCCGCTGAAACCATAAAGTTTTTCCCTGTCAATAATTCCGTTTTCCTCAGGTATAGTGACTCTTAGAAATTTTGCCGACAGCGGTCTCACGACAAGGCCTGCAACCCCGGCCTCTTTGTCTATGTGATAGAGCATATCCTTTCTCTGGCTCATCGGCCTCTGACCTAACAGTTCCCCGGTCATCAGAAAATCGGCGCCTATAGTTTCCATAAACTGCCTTGCTTGTTTGAGCATCAGAATCCTGCAATCAATGCATGGGTTCATATTTTTCCCATAACCATGCTTCGGGTTTTTTACGATACTGAGCATTTCATCCCTGAGGTGACGGATTGTAATATCAAAGCCCAATTTTTTGCTGAAAGACTGATTATAAATGTCTGTAAAAAGATTATCGGAGGTACGGACGTCAAATGGGGTGGTAAACCGTATCGCACTTACCTGGATACCCTGCCTTAGCATGATAAGGACGGAAAGCATGCTGTCAAGACCGCCTGACAAGAGTGCTACGGCCTTCCCGGATGATGTTTTCATCATAGCTATTTACACCTTAACTTCCCAAGACAGGATATGATTTTCCCTCTTGTTTGCGTTAATGATCTTCTAACAGGTTGCCAAAAAAGTGTAACAACAATAGGAATGTCATTCTGAACCCTTCGCGATCTATTTGTTATCCAGAGCATGGCGAAGAATCTCGCCGGCCGGCTCAGGAGAGACTCCGTGAAGAATCTTGCATTACCATGCCATTGAGAACCTCCGCTTCGCTCAGGGTGACATCAAAATGGAAAAAATCAGGTTTCATCTTGTGTGCTCGGGTGGCATTTAATGCCTTCAAACGCATAAATAATTCTTCTCTCCATCTCTCGATTCTTTTCCGGGCAAGGTATTTTTTGAAAGCTATTCATGACATTTATTGCCTCCTGGCGAGATAAGAGTCCTTCTACCGGCATTTGTTTGGATGAGTGGTTAAGGATGTCAAATATCTTTACAATCACCCCATCTGTGATAGCGGCGTAAGGTATTTGATAATCCAGGATTGCCCTTGCAAATGCAATGGTATACCTTTCCCATGGCTCCATCGCCGATGAAACACATTGAATTACCATAAATTCCTTACCATTCAAAGTGATCAGAAAATCGATGCCCGCTTTGGCCTCGCACGTGCTCAACATAAGTCTAAACTGCGGATTTACTTGTATTTCCTCGGGGTAAAAGCCTTTTTCCTTAATAAGTAATTCATGAATGAAGTGCCCAATGCCTCTAATTCGCATCTTATCGATTTTTTCTATCTCCGCAATCCTCTCCCGAATCAAATGCTCACGATCTTCCATATTGCAACACCCCGCTTTTTAAATAGATTGTAATATGATGTCATTAACTATATCAATGATATTTTCCTATTGTTCCACGTGGAACATATCTAAAATGCATTTATTAAGGGTCTCAAAATTGAAATTACATGAACCGGAAAATCTCCACTCGCCCCTATCAGGAATCATAACTCCCCCTTCCCCGTCTTATCTTAAGAGGGGGCGCCGAAGGCGGGGGCATTACCCCCAAAATGGGCATAAAACCTCCCGGAGCCTGCCCCGAGCGCAGTCGAAGGGGCAAAGGGAAGTCAGGAGGGATTTTATAAATAATGCCGCTTCTATTATGAGACTATTTATAAATATAGGAATTCATTGCGCAAGAATTATCTTGTCAGCACTATTTGCCTATTGTATAGTATCTTGGAAATGAGGGTCGACAAAATTGAACTTATAGGATTCAAATCTTTTGCAGATAGAACCACCTTTCATCTTCACCCTGGAATTACCTGCATAGTTGGTCCAAATGGATGCGGGAAAAGCAATGTAGTTGATGCTTTTCGATGGGTTCTCGGTGAGCAAAGCGCGAAAAGCCTAAGGGGGGAAAAAATGGAGGAGGTTATTTTTAGTGGTTCTTCTTCAAAAAAACCCAAGGGTATGGCGGAAGTTACGATGTCATTATCAGGGATAGCCGGATCACATGAGGCCGTATACCGGGAATCATCGGATGTTGCAGCAGATATTGTGTCTGTTACAAGGCGCCTTTACAGATCAGGTGACAGTGAATATATGCTAAACAGAAATCTGTGCAGACTTAAGGATATAAAAGATATCTTCCTCGATACCGGACTTGAAGTGAAGAGCTATTCCATTCTCGAACAAGACAGGATAGCAGATATTCTTAACGCAAAGCCTTTGGAGAGGAGATTCCTAATAGAAGAAGTAGCCGGCGTTATGAAGTATAACGTGAGAAAGAAAGAGGCTGTATCTAAACTTGAATCTTCTCGAACGAATCTTCAGAGAATAAACGATATCATTACTGAAGTGAAGAAGCAGATCAGCTTGCTGGACCGGCTTGCAAAAAAAGCTGAGAAATATAAGAAGCTGACATCCGAAATTCACGCTATAGAATTGAAGATAGCAAAGAAGGAGTATCAGTCTCTTAAGGCGGCGTTTCAGGAAATTGTAGCTGGATACAATCAGATCAAAGAAAAAGAGGTTGAGAGTAAAGCCGGACTCTCAAAAATTGAGAACGAGAATGAAATCAGAAAATTGGAGCTTCTTGAACGGGAAAAGAAATTGGAGCAAATTCAATCCATATTTTTCAATCTCGAAAAAGAGATTGCCGCTAAGGAAAAGACAGTTGCAGTGGCTGTAACGGAAAGAGATAATTTTAAGGAATATCTTATTAAACTTTATGCGCAGGGTGAAGAGTATAACAAAAAAGAGGAGGAATATATTCTCAGGAAATCGGAATTGGATGTGACTGAAAAAGACCTTGCGGAGTCGATTAAAGTGCGGGCAACGATATTATCCGAAAAAACCGGTCTTGTAAGGGCACTTGAAGATGAACTAACGGAGAACGAGGACCTGCTCGAAAATAAAAGGAGGGATATTTTTAAAATAGCGGAGGAACTCAGCACCCTGAGAAATATACAAAGCAAACAGCAAAGCGCTCTTGAAGGCTTGAAATACAGGGAAGAATCATCGGTTAAGGATTCTGATACCGTTAAGAAAGCGCTTTCAGATCTGGATTCTTCATTATGGGAAGTAAATTCGAACCTGCTACTGAATAACAATGAAATTCTGCTATTGATAGATAAAAAAACTATTAAAATCAAAGATATATCATCTGATAAAGAAAAAATAGAGCATCTCCGGGAAAGTCTGGCCAAGTGCAAAGAAGAACTCGCCTCTTTTAATACACGAATTGAATCGCTTAATGAAATAGTTTTTGATGAAACAACCAAGGAGTTTCTGTCCGGCGATCTCAATTTCCAGATGATTGCATCTATCGCAGATATATTCGAGATAGAGCATGAATATGAAAAGGCTATAGAGAGCGTTCTTTCGGAAAAAGTGAATTCATTTGTTCTTCCCACATACTATGACATCGAAAATGCGATTGCGCGATTGAAGGCAAGAGGCTTAGGCAGGACTTCTTTTATTCCCGTTCATCCACCTTTATTTGATGTCAATAACGAGGCTCCTGAAGGCACTCTTGGAGAAGCAGTCAGTTTCGTCAGCACGAAGGAAGAATTTGGTGATGTGGCTAAGAATATCCTCGCTAACATATATATTGTGAAGGATATCAGTACAGGGGTTAATCTGGTTTCCTCTGGATATAAATCTTTCTTTGTAACACTTGACGGCGAGGTAATTGACCCTTCCGGAGCCGTCAGTGCGGGAGAAATAAAAGGCGTCTTCAGGAAAAAAAGGGAGATCCGCGAGATCGAAAGCGCGAGGGAACAAACAAGGAGAAGAATTGAACAGCTTCAGGATGCTTTGACTTTAATATTGCATGGTGTTTCGTCAAAAGAGCATGAGTTGCAAAATATTGAGAGGATAATAGTTGATAAGGAAAAAGAGATTTCACTAATGAAGCTGACGGCGGAAAACTACCGTGAAGAAAAAGAAAGGAGAAGCAGGAAACTTGCTTACCTCTCCCTTGAAATAAAGCAAATAATGAAGGAAAAAGAATCCATTGAGAAGCTTCTGCAAGAAAAAAGCAACGAAATTCAAATATTAGAATCAAAAAAGACTGACGCTGAACAAAACAACTCATTTTTGCATGGGGAAATATCCCGTAAAAGAACAAATCTTGACGAATACCGTTCGGAAGTGACAGAAATACGCCTTGCTATTACTTCTTGCAGTGAAAGGCTTGAGTCCGTCAGCAAGGAAAAAGAGAATATCGTGAAAGAAATCGATGAAAACATACAGAAAAAATCTTTGCTGGCAGAAGAAGTAGCATCGACAATATTGCGGATTCAGCAGCGCGAGGAAGAGAAAGCCGCGATTGACGGCAAAATAAAAGATATGATTATTGAAGCGGACAAATACCGGCAAGAAATTTCAGAGAAAAAAGAAGTGATCGACGCCGGAAATGAAGAGTTTTTGGCATCAGACCAGAGGATAAAAGAGATCAGGAGCGAGATGGAATATCTGTCAAAGAGGATTGCAGAACTTGATATTCAAAAAACAGAGCACAAAGTGAAGATGGAGTCACTCTATGAGCAGATCCGTCGAAATTACGGTTTGGCTATTGATGTTTTAGATGTAGAGCCTCTAATACCCGAAGATGAAAGAAGACTCATTGATCTCAGAATGAGAATACAAGAACTCGGTACTGTTAATCTCGGAACGATAGAGGAGTATGAAGAACTGAGAGCACGGTATGAATTTCTGAAGAATCAGCAGGAAGATCTTGAACGGTCCATCGCTGAGCTTGAGGAGGCAATAACAAAGATTAATGTAACCACCAGAAAAAAACTGAGGGAGGCATTTGAAGCCCTGAAAACAAAATTTTCAGAGGTGTTTACCTCTCTTTTTTCCGGTGGAAAGGCTGAACTGATTATGACCGATGAGAATAATATCCTTGAAACGGGGATCGATATTGTCGCCCAGCCGCCTGGCAAAAGACTTCAGAACATTAATCTCCTTTCAGGAGGAGAAAAGACGCTTACAGCCCTCTCCTTGCTTTTTGCCAGTTTCCTTATTAAACCGACGCCGATGTGCATCCTTGACGAAGCAGACTCGGCGCTGGACGAAGTAAATACAGACAAGTTCGCAGGCATGGTGAAGGAATTTTCTAAAGACACGCAGTTCATCATCGTGACCCATAACAGGAACACAATGGGGGTTGCCGATTATATCTACGGGATTACGATGGAGGAGGCGGGGGCCTCAAAAGTGATTTCCATGCAACTTGTAGAGGCGTAAGAAGCTTGCCCCCATTGCGGATACTTCTGCTGCTTGTATAGAATAAATCAATTTCTGTTAGGGATGTTGGCTGATAGGTTTTGATAAATGAATACCATCCGCACTAATATGGCAGTTTTAGGTGACAGGTTCCCGGATCTCGCCTTCTCCACTGCTCCTGAGGACCTCATCTGTTACGGCTTCGATGCCTCCAGAATTGAAGGTTGCCCGTCTGCTGTTGTCTGGCCCCGCAATTCGGGAGAGGTTGTTAAGATAATAAAATATGCCTTTGAGAATAAAGTACCGGTTGTTCCCAGGGGAGCGGGCACAGGAGTGACGGGGGGTGCAACGCCGCTGAGAGGCGCGATCGTATTGAGTTTTGAAAAAATGAACAAAATTATAGATATCGACTCCGAAAATATGAATGTCCTGTGTGAGCCCGGGGTAATCAACGGAAAGCTCCAGCACGTACTTGAACAGGCCGGACTTTTTTATCCGCCTGATCCTGCCAGCATGCATTTTTGCACGATTGGCGGCAATGTTGCGGAAAATGCGGGAGGACCAAGGGCGCTGAAATACGGCGTGACGCGTGATTATGTTATGGAAATTGAGGCGGTTCTTCCGGATGGTGAAATAATAAGAACCGGGGGCAGGACCGCAAAGGGAGTTGTTGGATACGACCTGACAAGGCTATTTACAGGATCAGAAGGCACTTTGGCGGTATTCACAAAAATCCGGCTGAAAGTTTTGCCTTTGCCGGAAGACGTGGTGACATTGCTCGCTTTTTTCTCGGAACTCGAACCGGCAGGCAATGCCGTAACGAAGATTATTGGTTCAAAAATAATTCCCAGGACTATTGAGTTTATGGATAGAAAAGCGATTGCGGCAGTCGAAAACTACAAGCCCATAGGGCTTCCGGCAGAGGCGGAGGCATTGCTCTTGATAGAGTTGGACGGGCAGCCATCAGCCATAATTAAAGAAGCGGAAAGGGTGATCGATATATGTTCGGATCTCGGCGCGGAAGTCAAGATGGCAAAAGATGAGTATGCAAAAAATGACCTCTGGGCATCCCGACGCGCTGTATCTCCTGCCCTTTACCGCCTGAAGCCCTCAAAAATAAATGAGGATATCGTGGTCCCGCGCAGCAGAATAGCAGAAATGCTTATGCGGCTGAGGGCCCTATCAGAAAAAAGCGGGATTACGATCGTGAATTTTGGTCATGCCGGTGACGGGAATATTCATGTAAACATAATGGTGGACAAGGCGGACAAGGACGAATATCAAAAAGGCTTGGATCTTGTAGAAGAAATTTTCAGGCAAACCTTGGAATTGGGTGGCACCATATCAGGTGAACACGGTATCGGGCTGACGAAAGCAAAGTATATAAATATGGAAATTCCGGTTCGCGAACTTAATATCATGGAATCCATAAAGAATATTTTTGATCCCAAACATATCCTGAATCCGGGTAAAATCTTCCCATGAAGATTCTGCTCCCAACGGACGGCTCCGGATATTCTGAAGCTGCGGCGAAATTTCTCCAGAGACTCCGTTTATCATCTGATGACGAAATCACAATACTCCATGTTATCAGCGAGGAGCCATTTCAGGACGGCAAGGATTATTACTCAAAGAGGAGCAGGGAATTTAAGTTGTTAATTGCGCCCAAAATTCTTGGTAATGCTATGAATATACTGAAAGCGGTCCCGGCAAAAATCGATGCTGTTACAGTCAGTGGATATCCCGACACTTGCATTGTTGATGCAGCGATAGAGCGGAATTCCGACCTCATTGTTATGGGTCCGAAGAGAGTCAGGGGAATCCAGTCGCATATTGTCGGCAGTGTTACAAAAGCTGTATCTATCAATTCCCCCAAGCCGGTCCTCGTTATCAAACCTTACCGGGGCAGCTCCAATGGAACAATGAAAATTCTTTTTCCGACAGACGGCTCTGATCACGCCCGGAAAGCCGGCGAGCTATTGCTGGCGATGCCGTTCGATGATACTCTTGAAATTACCGTTCTCCATGTGATTACGCCAGCTTTTTACGACATTCCGGAGGAGTATATTTCGAAAATGGATCCAGCGATGAAGGAAGAACTGAAAAACTTTATCGAAAAAGAACTTAGATTCTCAGACGAGGTTGTCGCGCGGACAACAAGGCACCTTTATGAACGATTTTCACGCGTTGATTCAATTATAAAGCTGGGTGACCCTGCAGATGAAATACTGCAAACTGCTTATGAACTGAAACCCGATATTATTGCGCTCGGGAGCAAAGGCATGGGTGGGTTTCGGGGCCTTATCGGCAGCATATCACGATACATCCTGAGCGTTACTGAATGCTCCGTCCTCATCGGGAAAATGTAAACGTGCTGCCGCATGAGTGACGGAATGGGAAATGCACTGAAATCTTTGACCATTGCGATACTCGGAGCTCCCGGCTGTGTGGGTCGGAGCCTGATCAGGAAATTACTCAATGTCCCTGAATTCAGGATTGCCGCCTCGTTCAGGTTCGAGCATGAAATTCCGAAGGGTGTCCGGCACGATCGCCTTCTCTGGAAGCAGGTTAATCTGGTTGACCCGAACAGTGCTGAAAATTTTTTGAGAGATGCGGATACCCTAATCTATCTCATTCATTCCCTAGGAGCGAAAGATTTCGAGCGGCTCGATGTCAAGCTTGCCAATGCAGCGGGTAGTGCCTGCCTAAAAACCGGAGTGAAGAAGATCATATACCTGGGGGGGATAGTCCCGGAAGTGAGGAAGGCCTCCCCGCACCTCATAAGCAGAATGGAGACTGGAAAGGCGCTCGCATCCCATGCTATTCCGGTTGCAGAGGTGCGCGCAAGCATTCTACTGGATACCTGCAGTGCCTCATACCTCATCGTTTATTATCTCGCTAAACGCCTGCCCGTCATGATAACACCTCTCTGGCTGAATTCCTTCTGCGCACCGATCGCGTTGGATGATGCGACAAGTTGTATTGAGGCGCTCGTCAGCAGGGAAATACAGGGACATGAGATTTTTGAAATTGGTTCTGATGTCGTTCGGTACCGGGATCTCCTCTCGCTTTGCGGGAGAGCAATCCGCGGCGTTGGGAATATTATCATTCCCGTTCCGCTCTTTGCGGTGTACTTGTCCGCTCTTTGGATTGAACTCATCACCGGCATCCCGAATAGCGTTGGGGTGGCACTTGCTGAAGGTCTCAAGACGAATACCGTCCCGGCTCGGAATCGTTTCAAGGAAGTGACCGGCAGAGATCCAGTCCCGCTCGAAGCTGTGCTGAAACAGCTCGCGGAGAAAATGAAGCAGAGGGCGTAATACTTTATATGCTTGCCGTAAGGGCGTACCCTTATTTCACTTCACAGATCGTGACGCTATAGAACCGGGTTACGGTATTCGCTCCGATTTCATGTCAGCCTTTGAACACGCGCAATATACTTTGGCACGTCAAACTTCGATTTACAGCCTTGGTAACTCATATATCGAATCTTTCCGAAGACGGGGCGATCAGCCCATGCCCGGTCATGCACGCCGCCTATACTCCAGGCAATTCCGGCATACCCGTTTGGATCCCTGCCATCAAGTTCGTATTTGTCGTTGAGGTAGATTGCAGTCTCCATAGCTTTTTGGGGAGATTCCGTCCATTCAAGAATTTTCTTTGCCCAGTACATCCTTAGGTAACCATGCATCTTGCCCCTTCTCACCATTTCTGTCTGGGCCGCATTCCAGAGGTCGTCATGCGTGCGAGCATTCTCAAATTCATCCGCCGTATAAAGGTATTTTCTCTGATCCTTTCTGTGGTCATGCAGCGTCTTTTTAGCCCATTCAGGAAATCCATCAACCGTATCATAGCGCGGATTGAAGAGGCAGAAGTTATCGGCGAGTTCCCGGCGGACAATAAGTTCTTCAAGAAACGTCTCGCGTATCTCTTTGCCGGCATGTGATCGTGATACCTCAAGGGCAACCCTCTGGGCAGAGATCTGTCCAAAGTGGAGATACGGTGATAAATTCGACTGTCCGTCTGCGGTCGGGTCATTCCTCCGCAGGGGATATGACGAAAGCTTGTTATCTATGAAATCCCTCAGCATACGAAAAGCCGCCTTTTCACCCGGTTTGATCCAATCAACCTCAGGCAGGGGGGCTGCCTGTATGGCCTGCCTGCACCGCTGCCAGTCCGTCGGCAACAGTGCATTCCCCCACGGAACCGGATGTTTTCTAAGACTGGGAAAATCATCAAGGAACTCCTGCATCAAGCGGTGAATTTTTGGTCTGATCGTATACGCACCGTATTCCTGTTTTGTCGATACTAACCAGCAGGGTACGATATTGTGCGCATCGACTTCATACAAGGGAATGTCCACTTCCCGTATCACCGCATCGGTCCACTGCCGCTTGAGGCGAATGGAATCGAAGTCTTTAACGAGAGAAGAAACACCGAAATTCCTCACAAATCTGGGGATCACTCGTTCGGGATGGCCGATAAGCAGGAAGAAGGGGATATGTTTCTTTGTTAACGTTTCTTCCACTTCCTGAAGTCCGCGAAGCATAAAAAGGTACTGTCTTTTCGTTGCACCGAGGAATTCCGGCACGAGAGAAAAAATCACGCACAAAGGCACATGCTGTTCCACGGCAAGCCCCTGAGCGAACAGGAGCGCCCAGTTATCCTGCACCCGCTGATCACGACTCATCCACAGGGCAACAGGGCCATTTGTTGTAAGGTCTTTTTTTAAAAGGCGGATGCGTTTCCTGTTCATAATTTGGAATTTGGAAGCTTTTTTAAAAAAAGGTTATAATTCGATAGTATATTTTTTGATGAGAATTTCTTATTTTAATTTAA
>CAZKLK010000011.1:0-20770 GCA_964553535.1 uncultured Nitrospiraceae bacterium | reverse complement strand
AAAAATAAAAGAATGAACAATTCCTATCCACAAGGTTCCCAGAAGAGGCAAATATTCTTCTAATGGGCAAGGTGGGCAAGCCTGAAGATGCCATTCTGTTTATCGGGATGCTTTATTCGGATCCCGCGCTGTTGAACAGCGTCCGGCAAACGCTGGAGTCTGAATTTGGCGACCCGCTGACGGTCAGCGATGCTTCGAAATGGGATTACTCCGAGTATTACAGGGATGAATTGGGCTGGCCTCTGCTCCGAACATTTATTTTTTTCAAAAAATTGATCGACCCGGGATCTCTCGCCGATATTAAAATCAGAACAAACGAAATAGAAGAGTCTTTTTCCGTCGGCGATAAACGGCGGGTCAATCTTGACCCGGGCTATCTCACTCCATCAAAAATCGTGCTCGCCTCCACAAAAAATTATTCTCACAGGGTTTACCTCGGCAAAGGGATCTACGGGGAGATAACCCTGCATTATCAGAACAGGACGTTCAGACCTCATATATTTACCTACAGAGATTACCGGGCAAAGAGTTGCATCGACATGTTCATTAACGTCCGCAGCCTGCTGAAAAGAGAAACCGGCAGCCCGGCGCCGTGATCAGTGTATCAGGACGAGATTGTCCCTGTGTATCGCCTCCTCGGAGTATTTATACCCCAGGACGCCTTCGATCTGAGATGTTTTCTTCCCTTTGATTTTCTTAATCTCTGATGAAGAATAGTTCGTCAGGCCTTTTGCGATGCGGTTGCCGCGGGAATCGACGCAGTAAACCGCGTCTCCGGTATCGAATTCGCCTTCCACAGAGGTAATCCCGGAAGGGAGCAGACTCTTACCTCCTTCAGTGAGCGCCTTCACCGCGCCGTCGTCAATCAGGAGACTGCCTTTCGCGCGGCTTCCATACGCGATCCATCCTTTCCGTGAAGGGAGCTTTGTCTCAACCGGATTGAATAGCGTACCAGCGCGCTTTCCTTCGAGAAGACTTGTGACCACGCCTTCCTTTTTGCCGGTGACGATATGAACGATTATTCCGTTATTTACCGCCCTTTTTGCCGCAAGGATTTTTGAATACATACCGCCCGTGCCGGCGATACTCCCCGCCCCCCCGGCCTTCTCCTCGATTTCGGGCGTTATCTCCGCCACATATTCGATCAGCTTTGCCTCGGCGCCGGTTCTCGGGTCCTGCGTATAGAGGCCTTCGACATCTGAAAGAATGATCAACCTCTCAGCTTCAACGAGACTCGCAACGAGCGAGGCGAGATGGTCATTGTCTCCGAATTTGATTTCGTCGGTTGAAACCGTATCGTTCTCATTTATTATCGGAAGAACCCTGTGGGAGAGCAGAGTCAGGAGTGTGTTCTTTGAATTGATGTATCTCTTCCTGTCGGAAAAATCGTCCCGGGTCAGCAGAACCTGCGCGACAATTTTCCCGAATTTTGTAAAACTTCTCTCATACGCCCACATGAGGGAACTTTGTCCGACCGCCGCCGCCGCCTGCTTGAGCTTTATGTCCTTCGGTTTTGTCTTCAAGCCGAGCTTTATCATTCCCGCGGCGATCGCGCCGGATGAAACGACTACCACTTCATGGCCCTTATCCTGCAAATCCGAGATATCACGGCTAATCGCGCCGATTCTCCTGACATCGAGACCAGCGTCATCGTGAGCAAGAATATTGCTGCCTATTTTGATCACAATCCGTTTCACTGATTATCCTCCGTGCACCGAGCTTGCTCCGCGCCATGTCATTCCGCGATATTATGACGTGCATTATACATTGGCAGCAATTCCATTGTCATCAGGCGGGAATTTGCAACCGGGCGATATCGACTTTACCGGACGTCCGAACTGCCATGCCGGACTACAGCACCCTAAGCCCCACCTCCGCTATGACGGGATCGAACTGGGTGTTCTTACAGCGCTCGATTTCTCTTAGCGCGTATTCTCTATTCTTTGCAAGCCGGTGGGGTCTGTCGGAGACCATAGACTCAAAAGCGGACGCCAAATGGATTATTCGCGCGCCCGCAGGAATTTCGTTGCCTTTCAAACCGTCCGGATAGCCGCTTCCATCCATCCTCTCATGGTGGTGCCTGATCAAAGGCATAACGTCCCGCAATTCCCGTGTACTGTTCAGAACCGCCGCCCCCTGAACAGGGTGTTGTCTGACAAGTTTCAGCTCACCGGCAGTAAGCTTCACCGGCTTGTCGGTAAGCGCATCATGAAAAAGAGACTGCCCGACGTCGTGAAGAAGGGCTCCGATATGCAGCGTTCTCTTCACGTCATCGTGCAGACCCATTGCCTCCGCAATTTTCAACGCATGGGACGCCACCTTAAGAGACCGCTCCCGTGTCCACCATCTGCGGCTCTCGAGCGCTCCGACTATATCCCTCACAACACCGATTAAAGCCCGCTCCACCTCACTGTGTGAAGCGCATACATCATCGATGATTCCGAGCAGAATATCCTTATTCTGCTCGGAATGCTCAAGCATAAGGCGCAGATGCGCGCCGTTTTCCTGAACAGTTTCAGCTATGCGATTCACAGTTTACGTCTCCCGCGCCTGTAATTGACTCGTTATATCCCCGTGAAAGGTAATGGTCAGAAGAATACCAGATAAGTCTGCGGATGTATGTCGTAGAAATTCGATTTGCTTTGTCGTAATTTTTCGAAAGATGCTGTCTTAGCGCTACTACATCAGCGCGACGCCGCCGGCATCAGGACACCAATCCGTTCTCGATCGCGTAACGGATGACGTGAGCCATCGAAGGCAAATTCATTTTTTCCAGAATGCGGGCCTTATAAGTGCTGATGGTCTGTGAACTCAAGGACAATTCCTCGGCGATTTCGGTTGTGCCCTTCCCTTCAACGAGCATACAGAGTATCTGCAACTCACGGTCCGAGAGGCGGCCATGAGAAATCTCCACAACATCAGATTCCCACGCAAAAGGAAGTTTGTCGGCCATTGCCGGGTTGATGTGCCTGCCGCCCGCCGCGACCTTCCTTATGGCAGTCAGCACCTCTTCCGCCGTACTCTCTTTTGTCAGGTATCCTGCCGCGCCGGCTTTATAGCACCGGACTGCGTAATCCTTCCCGGAGTGCATGCTCAATATCAGTACCGGAATCTTCGGATTATATGCCTTGATCTGTTTTAGCGCATCCAACCCGTTCCGTCCCGGCATAGATATGTCCAGCACAACCGCGTCATAGTCATTCCTGGATATCATTTCGACCGCTTCCGCGCCGTTTGCCGCTTCACCTGCCACAACGATATCCGCGGTTTTGGACAGAATCATTTTTAAACCCTTGCGGACAACAGCATGATCGTCTGCAATGAGGATTTTTATCATAATACTACTATAAAATTAAGCGGGCCTCCGCTTCAAGACGGTTTTTTGCACTTTGACACGTTATCCGGCGCTTATGCCCGTACATGTTTACGGCATTATGGATTCCTGGTACAATCATTCCGGCATCACGGCTGCCGCATATAAACCTTAAAAGCAATGAAGAAACCGAAAAGAGCAAAATTTAAGAGACGGCTCCCCATTGAAGCAGCGCTCAAGCTGCGGAGTCATCCAGTCGCGAGCCGAAAAGGAGAAAAAGGCTATAGCAGAACGAAAATTAAAGAGCAAAACAGAAAAATGAAAAGAGAAGATATAGGTGAAGAAAATCATTGAAATTATCGTTCATTTCTGATATATTCTTGACTATTTGATGGTGAAGGAAAACGACTATAAGCCGATTATTGAAACGTTGCTTTTCCTTTCTGGAGAAGCATTGTCAGTTCAGTCGCTCCGTGAAATACTTGAGATCCCTGAAGGCGATATCAGGAATTTACTGACGGAACTTATGGAGGAATACCGCGGCAGGACAACGGGCTTGATGATTGTCGAGATTGCCAATGGCTATCAAATGGTGACAAATCCGGAATATGCCGGGTGGGTGAAGAAATTCAGGAATATCCATGCGTCGAGCAAATTATCCCTGCCGGCGCTTGAGACGCTCGCGATCATTGCCTACAGGCAGCCTATTATCAAAGCCGAAATCGAACAGGTCCGGGGCGTCAATTCGGACAGCGCCATCAGAACCCTTTACGATAAGAGGCTAATTAAGATTATGGGCAGAAAAGAGGCGCCCGGAAGACCTTTCTTGTATGGCACAACAAGAGAATTCCTTCAGTATTTCGGCCTGAAGGATCTCACGGAATTGCCCACCCTCAAAGATGTTGCAAGGGAGGAGGCAGCATGATTAAGGAGGCTATCATGAATACCGCGTATCTTTTAATCATACCACTGGTTATTGCTCTATCTTGTGTGGATAATGTTAATGCTGAAACAATCTACAAGGTCAGAAAAGGCGACAATCCACATTCTATAGCCAAGAAATTCAATGTAAAACCTGATGACCTGATCAGGGTTAATTCGATTGACCCGGCCCAGCTTATGCCGGGCACAAAGATAACTATTCCGGAGGCAAATAATAAAAAACCCTCGAAAGCGGGTTCCCGCGATACCGCCGTCCGGAATCGCATTCCGGTCGATGCAAGCAGCGACGACCCGCATTCACTGGTGCACGTTGTAAAAAAGGGCGATACTCTTTCTTCTCTGGCAAGACAATATTCCACAACGCCGCGCCAGCTCATGGAAATAAATGGCATGAGATCTTCGAAACTGAAAATCGGCCGGAAGATAGCCGTTAAACGTCCGGATACAACAGAGTATGTTGTGCAGAAAGGCGACACTATATGGGATATCGCTCATAAATTTGACGTTGATCAAAACATGCTGACGGAGATCAACGGACTCGAATCGCATGCGCTGAAACCGGGCCAGAAGCTTCTGTTAAAGCGCCCCGACGTTCATTCAGAAATAAAGCGGTTTGAAGCGGCACTCTCTCAGGCCCCTGCAGATGAAATAAGCGCTTCACCGTCCGAAAACATCCCGCCGGCTGAAGACGGGCTGGAAGCGAGACTGGTTCGCTTCGCGAAGAAAATGCTCGACACCCCCTACCGTTTCGGCGGCAACACCCTTCTCGGAATAGACTGCTCGGCGTATGTGAAAAACATATACAGCCTGATCGGAATTGACCTGCCGCGTACCGCGCGGGAGCAGTTTAAGGAGGGCATCCATATTGAAGAACATGAACTTTCGATCGGAGACCTCGTCTTTTTCAGGACCTATGCATCGTACCCGTCGCACGTCGGAATTTATCTCGGGAACAATCTGTTCATCCACGCCTCGGCAAAGAAAAAGAAAGTTGCTATCGACAGTCTTGATACGCCCTTTTATGTTAAGCGTTTCATCGGTGCAAAGAGACTTCTTGGCTTGAACAGCGATGGCGTGAATTTGAACTGATAGGGCCGGGGCTGAATCAGGTTATATATACTACTGATCCCATATCCGAGATATCATAACCGCCAAGGGCCGTCACCATATCCCTGAATTCATTGTCTTCCCGGATAACCGACAGGAGGCATTTGATCATGTCGTTCTCAATATATTCCACGGGTATGGCCAGATCATACCGTTCTTTAGCAACGGGAATAAAATCGAGACCCAGCGCCCGAGCGGCGGCAAGAATCGCCAGGCCGGTGTCGGCAACGCCCGTCAGGACCGCGGATGCAACGCCCATATGGGTATATTCTTCCCGTTCATACCCGTTTACACCGGCAGTGCTTATACCCAGCTCCCTCAGACATTTATCGGCGAGAAGCCTGGTCCCCGCGCCTGCCTGCCTGTTGACAAAAAAGACATCACTCCTCGTGAGATCTGAAAATCCCCTGATGTTTTTTGGATTTCCCCCGGGCACAAGCAGCCCCTGCTCCCGGTAGACAAGATTTATCAGGGTCATCTGCCTGTCGGGTAGAAGCCTTCGGATGAACGCGACATTGTATTCACCCGTCTCTTCGTCGAGCAAATGAACCCCCGCAACATGAGCCTCTCTTCGTTTCAAGGCCATCAGCCCGGCCATCGATCCGACATGTGCCGATGAAAGAGAATACTTCGGGAACCGCTTCTTCAAAACATTAGCGAGCAGGTCGAGTGCGTTATCGTGGCTTCCGATACAGACAATCGTATGCCCTATGTCATGCTCAGACCTCAGGAGTTCGACGCGCACATCGGCGCCCGCGCCGATGCCTTCAGACATAGCCGGAATACGGATGAATCCATCCGCCCTGACCAGCGACATGATAACGCCGGCGCCGCGGCTCACAGGGGTCGCTATATGACGGTCTCCAACTTTCCCGATTTTGACCCGCACGAATTCCTCCTGCCCCGGAGTCGATGCCAACTGCCTTGAAAGCGCGGCTTTAAGAATATCAGGTTCTCTCATTTCAAGCCCTATCATCGCATGAATTAGAGGCCTGACAAACAGAGTGAAGGTAATATATGCAGACACGGGATATCCCGGGATTCCGAGAACCGGCTTGCCCTTCACCCATCCGAGGATAAGCGGCTTGCCCGGCTTTATCCCGACACCGTGCAGGATTATCTCACCGAGGTCTCTGACGGCATCCGCCGTGTAATCCTCCGAACCCGCAGACGAACCGGCAATAATAACAACTATGTCGCCGGCGCTTGCCGCTTGCAGGATCGAATCCCTCAGGTCATCGGCATTATCTGGTATGATGCCGTACCTGACCGGCTCGCCGCCCCATTCAGAGACAAGCCCGCCGAGTATCCGCGAATTAAATTCTATGATGTCGCCCTTTTTCAGAACAGAGCCCGGCTCAACTATTTCCGTGCCCGTCGGCACAATTACCACACTCGGCTTCCTTCTGACACGCACCTCAGTATGGCCGCCGGCAAGCATTGCCCCGATATCAACCGGCCTGATTTTATGATTTTCAGAAACAATCAGCTCGGTAGCGACGATGTCCTCTCCGATAACCCTGATATGCTGCCATGGAGAAGCAGGGGCAATTATCTCTATGCACTCCGCGTCGGGCTCAGTGTTTGCAGGCTTTTCAATATTATGTGAATCCGCCGGCGGGGCGGGCTCAGAATGACGCTGCGGCCCCTTTTTAACCTGCACATCCTCAATCATGATGACCGCATTAAATCCATCCGGGACAGGGTCGCCCGTATCCACCGGGACAGCCTGCTTTCCGATGGAAAGAAGTTTGGGACTCCTTTCCGACGCCCCGAATGTTTCCGCAAATTTTACCGCATAACCGTCCATCGCGGATGAGTGGTAGAACGGAGAGGAAATCTTTGCGGCAACCGCCTCTCCGGTCACTCTGCCAAGGGAATCAACAACCCTGATGATCTCAGCGGGCAGCGGTTTCGCGACCCCCCCGGACGCACACCGTTGAAGCCACTTCTCCAATGCTTCAGGCAGCGGCGTGCTTTCAAGATAGACATGCCGGGGCGGTCTCATTTATTCAGCAATTTCTTTATCATGATTTTCAGTTCTTCGAGATCGGACGATTTCACAATATAAGCCTCGGACGCCCACACGGCAAAATCATCCCGGTAGTCGTACGCCGTAGACATGATAACAGGAATTTTCGGATTCTTCTCCTTCATCTGTCTCAGGATGCGGATACCGTCTATGTCCGGCAAAAGTATGTCGAGCGTTACGATATCGGGCGCCTCCTTTTCAAAAAGTGATATCGCCTCCTGGCCGTTCGAAGCGACAACAACCTCGTACCCCTCATCCTCAAACTCTTCTTTATAGAGTCTCTGAATGTGCAGGTCATCATCAACCACAAGTATTTTCATGTGCCTCCTCCCTCCTGTAAACCGACATATTTGACTGGAATGAATACCCTGAACATGCTGCCATTCCCTTCCCTGCTCTCGACTTCGATTCGTCCGTCATGCTCTTCCACAATTCTGTGCGTAATGGTTAGTCCAAGACCGGTGCCTGACTTCTTTGTAGTAAAAAAAGGATCAAAAATAAAAGGCAAATCCTTCTGAGATATGCCTGTCCCCGTGTCCTGAATCTCTATGACGCCTGTCTGGTTCCTCCGGCTTATCCTGAGCGTGAGAGTGCCGCCATCGTGCATTGCCTGCAAAGAATTCTTGACTATATTGAGCAATGCCTCCTTGATCCTGTTCGGGTCGACAGACAGCATCAAAGGCTCCCCGAAATCCCGGACAAGGGTGATCCCCCTGTCATCGATTTCGGTTCCCGACACCGCGACTACTTCCTCCATGAGTTTCTGTGCCTCGACATATTCCCTCTTGATCCGAGTCTCTTTAACAAAACTCAGTATTTCGCTAAGGATATCTTCGAGCCTGCCGACCTCTTTCGAAATAATATCGGCGTATTCTTTCAAGTTGCCGTTCAGCTTCTTCTCAAGTCTCCGCGCAAACCCTCCGAGAGAAACAAGAGGATTCCGTATTTCATGAGCCACACGCGCGGCAACCTCGCCAAGCGCCGCCATCCGTTCGGTCTTCACCACCCGCTCCCTGAGTTGCTTCAGCTCCGTAACATCGCTCAGGATGTTGACTGTTCCCATAAACTGGCCCGACACATCAAATATAGGCGAACATGACATGATGAATGTGCCGCCAAGAAACGTATCTTCAAATTCCTGAACAAACGATTCTCTCTGTTCGACTGTCTTCTGATGAGGGCATTCGGAACTTGGCTGATCCATGCCGTGAAATATCTCGAAACACTTCTTCCCGATAATTTCTTCCGGGGCTTTGCCCAGCCTTTTGCTGACCGCCTTATTAATATTCTTTATGATGTACTCGTCCGTTACAAAATAAACCATGTCTGAGATGGACTCAAAAATATTCTCCAGTTCCTGCTCGGCAAGTTTCACCCTCTCAAATAGCCGGGCATTCTCTATAGCGGAAGCAACATGGTTTGAGAAGGCCATCAGAAAGTTCATGTCCTCCCCGGTAATCGGCTTATTCGTATAATAGTTGTCTACCCAGAGCACGCCGATCACCCTGTCACGGGAAACAAGAGGGACAACGGCAAAAGCCCTTGTCCCAAGCTGCTGAATAAGAAAAGCGTCCGACAGAGGTTCTTTCCCGGCATCGGTTATATTGAATTGGCTCTGTTCCTTCACGGCTTTGGTCAGAGAGGTCTCTTCTGTAAGAGGGATTTCCATCCCGCGGCTCAATCTGTCGAAAAAGGAATCTTTTCTCATAGAGCCCGTGTCGATCTCATTCATTATGTCCGGCAACGTTTTCTTCTCAAGTGACAATCTTTCCCAGACATGAAACGCTTCCTCATAACTTGCAGGCCCCACCCCCATGGCTCCCTTTAAGACGCGCCTTTCTTCATCAACAAGGAACAGGATCGCCCTGTTGAACCCCAGTCCGTCCCCCATGGTAACCGCCGCAAGAACCATGCGCAACAGCCGATCAAGATCAAGAGTCCCCCTCATTGCGGAACTTATGAAAAAAAGCCGGGAAAGTTCCTGATTCCTTCTCACCAACTCTTTCTCCACGTTTTTCTTTTCCGATATGTCACGCGATATCCCGCTGATTCCGATAATCTCCCCCGCGGCATTCATGATCGGCGACAGGGTGAGGCTCACGGATATGACAACGCCGTCCTTCCGTTTCCTGAATGTCTCAACCCGCTTGAGCACCTCTCCGTTCCTGATCCTTCTGTTGTTTTCCCATTCAGGGTCCATCAGGAAGTCAGGGATGAATGGAAGAAATTTTCCGATAACTTCCTCCTTTTTAAACCCGTATATGCGCTCCGCTCCCTCATTCCAGGACGTGATAATCCCGTTCAGATCAGAAGTGACAATGGCGTCGGCGGAATGTTCAATAATGCTCTGGAGATAATCCCTGGTCTGCGCGACCTCATTGTATAGCCTGAGGACCTCGTCATGACAGAGCATCCTCTCGGTTATATCCTGGATAAATACGACGCACTCGGCGATATCTCCTTTCTCATCCCTTATCGGGTACGCCGAAAGTTCGGCATAAACGACAGAGTCCTGATTGTTGTCCGTCTGTGTCACCGAAAATACCTGTCCCGTCTCAAACGCCTTGAGAGCCGCACAGTGAGGGCATATCCGGCCCTCCGCATGAAAGACTTCCCTGCCGTCAATATTCAATATTTCAGCGGCTGGTTTCCCGGCCCAGCGGATAATAGACTCGTTTACATCCAGCACCCTGAAATCCCTGTCAAAAATGACAACCCCGTCCCTGATATTTCTGAAAATCGTTCCTATGAATTTCTGACTATTACTGATATCCATCGTAATCCGCTACGCCCTCTTTTTCCGGAGAGCAACCTCATAGAGTTCCAGATACCGTCGCGCTGATTTTTCCCACCCGAAATCCATCCTCATTCCATTCCTGATTATCATCTTCATCTTTTCTCCGTCCGTAAACACACAGAAAGCCCGCTTAAGCGCGTCCACCAGTCCTGACGCGGCATAGTCGGAAAAAAGGAATCCGGTACCTTTGCCTGTCAGCGGTTCGAAATCCCGAATGGTGTCGGCAAGGCCGCCGGTCTTTCTTGCGATTGGGATCGTTCCGTACCGCAACGCTATAAGCTGACCGAGGCCGCATGGCTCATACTTCGACGGCATGAGGAAAAAGTCTGAACCGGCGTATATCATGTGCGCAAGTGTCTCAT
This sequence comes from uncultured Nitrospiraceae bacterium, assembly GCA_964553535.1. Taxonomy (GTDB): domain Bacteria; phylum Nitrospirota; class Thermodesulfovibrionia; order Thermodesulfovibrionales; family SM23-35; genus JALHSV01. The sequence continues at coordinate 10,217 of CAZKLK010000011.1, read as the reverse complement.
CAAAACCGACTGTCAATGAAATCCGGTCCTTATAGGTATCCGATATCTCCCGACATTTTTTCTGAAAATGTTCGTCTCCTTTCCCCAGAATGACAAGCCTGATTCCGGAGGACATAAGGTCGGGAATCGCCTGAACAACAATATCTATCCCTTTCTGTTCCGACAAGCGGGTAACCATGCCGGCAACTGGAAATTTTTCCTTCCGGCCTCTTTGAGTCTTTTTGAACAGCAGCCTGAGAAGCTCATTCTTGCAGCGTAACTTCCCGGAAAGGTCGCGCATACTGTAATTTGCCGGCAGCAGCGCGTCCTTTGCCGGATTCCATTCGCCGTAATCGATTCCATTCATAATGCCGTAAAGGTCGGGCGCGCGCTTTTTCAGAACGCCATCAAGTCCGAACCCCGAACCGGGCAGGAGGATTTCTTTTGCATAAGTTTCACTGACGGTGCTGATGACATCAGCGGCTGTCACTCCCGCTTTCAGAAAATTGACCATGCCGTAAAACTCAATGCCCTCAGGGGTAAACATTTCCCAGCCAAGGTTTGTCAAAGGCATTTGCGATGCCGGAAAAAGCCCCTGATACCCGAGATTGTGGATAGTCAGCAGGGCGGCTGTCATATTGAAAAAATTATCACCCTTGTAAAGTGTTCTGAGGTAAAGTGGAATAAGCGCGGTCTGCCAGTCGTTGCAATGAATAATGTCCGGCTTGTAGCCGAGCTTCCTGCAGAGTTCAGGAACACTCTTTGAAAAGAAAACAAATCGCTCCGCGTTGTCGCCGTAATCCGCCTCTGCCGTTCCGTAAAGTTCAGGACGGTCAAAATATTCATCGCATTCGATGAAGTAAGCCTCCCGGTTGACCGTTGACACCCCGCCTCTCACGATTCTGTCGCCGACCCGGATATCAAGCGATATGCCCGTATCAGCAAGCCTGGTCTCCCCATCCCTGACCTTCTTGAACAGAGGCAGCACCAGGATGGCATCCTTTTTCATCTTTCTGAACGCCTTTATCAGGGACCCTGCGACATCGGCAAGCCCTCCTGTCTTCACATAGGGGACAGCCTCCGGAGAGGCTATAACTATCCTCATATCTTGGCTTCCCGCATGAACCGCGCCGATTCCTCCGGCGGCGTCGGGTTGATAAAAAAACCGGAGCCCCACTCAAAGCCCGCTATTTTCGTCAGTTTCGGCACAAGCTCCAGATGCCAGTGGTAGTAATCATTGATTTCGTCAACGAATGGCGAGGTATGCAGAACAAAGTTATAGGGCGGGATATCAAGGATTTTATCCATCTGCTTCAGAATGATCTGGAATATTTCCGCAAGGTCACGGAAGCTGTTACCGGGCGGATAAAAGCTTGACTCGTGCTTCTTGGGCAATATCCATGTCTCGAATGGCGCGCTCGGAGCAAATGGGGCAATAGCGACATAATTATCGTTTTCATAAATCACTCTCTTCCTCGAATCGAGCTCCTGTCTGATCACATCACAGAAAATACACCGTTCCTTGAGATCGTAATACCGTTTTGCGGAATCCGTTTCTTCCTTGACGAGCTTTGGAATAATAGGCAGAGCGATAAGCTGGGTATGCGAATGCTCCAGTGACGCGCCCGCAGCATCTCCCTCGTTTTTGAAAATCAGCACATATTTGAATCTGCGGTCCTTCCTGAGATCCATCAACCGCATGTAATATGCCCAAAAAGAATCCTCAACCCCTTTAAGGGGCATGGTTGCAAGCGATTGCATATGATCAGGGGTTTCAACAATAACCTCATGAGCTCCGATACCGTTCATCTTATCGAAAATTCCTTCTCCCGATTTGCTGAGTTCCCCGAATATTTGCAGTGCGGGGAATTTATTCGACATGGCCCTCAGGGTCCAGCCGGGGGAATTTGGCTTCGTATCGGCGGGTCTGAACGCCATGATTTCCGGCGGGGTGGTATACTCATTTCCGGGGCAGAACGGACAGAAGCCGCCTCTTTTCTTCTGAGAAGGCGAGATAAAATCAGTCGGCCTCTTCCCTCTTTCAACAGAGATAATTACCCATCGACCGGATATCGGATCCTTTCTAAGCTCGGACATCGCACCTCCCTGTTAAGGCATGAAGCATGCAACCGACGGAAAGCGATCAGCTTCGTAAAGAATACCTGCCGGATGCCCGTCTGGCTTTATGTTCAGCCGGTTTTTTAAAATTGCCAGTATTATATCATAATGCTATATAATGACTCATGAAACCGACTTTTATGCATCGCGCCGTCAACAGCCCCTTTGACGACCCCGTATTATTCGTCAGAATTCTCCGGGAACAAAGGGCTTTGCTCATTGACGCAGGCGACATCTCCGGGTTAAAGCCGGGCGACCTTCAGAAGATAACGGACGTTTTCATAACGCATACCCACATAGACCATTTCATCGGCTTTGACACTCTCATCAGGGCGCTGTTGCGAAGGGCCCGGCCTTTGCGCATCTACGGCCCGTCAAACATCGCCGACTGCGTGGAGGGCAAACTGAGAGGTTATTCATGGAATCTCATTCAGGATTACCCGATCGAGATCGAAGTCTACAGTATGGATGGAGATGCTCTCCGCCATTCAAGTTTTCATGCCGGCAGCAGATTCGCCAGAAGAGAACTGGGCAGCCGCGGCACTAACGGAGTTCTCATCAGAGAGCCGCTCTTCACAGTAAGAGCGCTCCAGATTGACCACCAGATTCCATGCCTTGCCTACTCGATTGAAGAGGACTTCCATATTAATATCAACAAGGCCGCGCTGAAGGAAATGGAACTTCCGGTAGGCCCATGGCTCGCGGATCTTAAAAATGCGATCAGGGAACAGATGCCGGGAACGACCGGGTTTAAAGTATCCGGAAGACGGTATGCACTTGATGAATTGTATGCAGTCGCAGCCATTACGAAAGGGCAGAAGATTTCATATGTGACCGATGCGGCGATTACGGATGAAAATATAAGAAAGATTACCGCATTTGTCCGCAATTCCGATACCTTTTACTGCGAGGCCTATTTTATGGATAATGACATTGAAATGGCCCGCAATCGGTATCACCTGACGGCGAGAACGGCAGGGAGCATCGCGCGGCAGGCAGGGGTGAAGAATCTTGTTTTGATACATTTTTCCCCACGTTACCGGCGCGGCGCCGGTGACCCTGAGACCGAGGCGATGCAGGAGTTCAGGCTCTGAATTTCCTGAAGATAATGACGGAATTAAGCCCTCCGAAGCCAAATGATTGAGAAATCCCGTATTCCAAAGCGGCAGGCCTGCATTCCCTGACATAGTCAAGATCGCAGTCAGGGTCAGCTTTTAGCAGGTGCGCCACCGGAGGGACGACCCCGTCTTTCAGGCTCATGAGAGCGAGCGCCGCTTCAAGAGCGCCCGATGCCGCGAGCATATGACCTGTGAGAGATTTCAGCGCCGTAACGGGTATCGAATAGGCATCCTCACCGAATGCGCGCTTGATTGCCCGGGTTTCCGTTTTATCCCCCAAACGGGTGGACGTCCCATGCGCGCTGATAAAGCAGGCATCATGAGGCATCAATCCCGCTTCCTTAATGGCTGACTGAATTGCCCTTGCTTCACCTTCCGCGGACGGAACCGTCTGGTGATATGCGTCCGTGGTATTGCCGTATGCCGCAATTTCACCATAGATTGCGGCCTGCCTCTTCATTGCGCTTTCATAAGTCTCAAGAACAAGGACGCACGCCCCTTCCGAAAGAACAAATCCGTCCCTCGATCTGTCAAACGGCCTGCTCGCAGATGGATCGGCTATTTTCGATAGCGCCCCGGCTGCGCCGTATCCTTCCATGCACATTCTGCAGACAGGCGCTTCGGCGCCGCCGCACAATACTGCGCCGCCGTAGCCTGATTTCAAAAATCTGTATGCTTCCCCGATCGCGTTCGACCCTGAAGCGCAGGCGCTGGATACGCCGAGACAATGCCCGCTTATCCCCAGTTTTTGCGCGACATAAGACGCCGCCATGCTGATAGTAGTTGAAGGCATGAGATAAGCGGAAACAGACGGGAAATGAGGAGTGCGGCGCGACATACGTTGTGAAAGAAGAGCTTTTTCCACCGTGCCAATTCCGCCGCGGCTTGAACCGATTATAACCCCGGATGATCGAAGCGCGTCCGTCCCCGCAAGGCCCGCGTCCGCCACCGCCATGTGAGCAGCAGCCACCGCGTAGTGAATAAAAGGATCAAGACGGATAAGTTCTTTCGGCTGGAGATACCGATCCGCATGGAAACCCTTCACCAATCCCGCCATCTTCCATGGAATATCAGCGACGTCGAACGAATTTACCGGAACTATTCCCGGCAGCCCCGCCTTTGCGTTAGACCATATTTCATTTAGGGAATTGCCGATCGGGCTTATCGCCCCCATGCCTGTTACAACGACACGATTCATAATGAAGTTATAATAGCACAATAAACGGCTGCGGCCTGTTTCATTGCCATAAGCGCCGGCACAATGCTATCATGAACTGAATCCGGCGTCAGCATTTTATTTTGAGTCTCGGCTGGAATGAAATGTCATGATAAGAAATACATTCAGCGTTCTGAACGGGATCGGGGAAAAACTTGAACGGAAACTCTGGAGTTCGGGAATTCTCGACTGGACCGATTTTATCGATGCCCGGCATATACACTTCATAAGCGCCGGCAAGAAAGCCGTTTTTGATGAAGAGATCGCGGCCGGACTGAACGCGCTCAATCAAGCGGACGCTGTTTACTTCGCACGTTCAATAAAAAGAAGGGAACACTGGCGCCTCTATGATATTTTTAAAGGCGGGTCGGCATGCCTTGATATAGAAACAAACGGATTTATGCCCGGCAGCGGGGGCGTTGTCACCCTGATCGGCATATACGACGGGTTCACTTATAAGTGCTTTGTCCGGCATGAAAACCTTACGGCAGAAAGCGTAATGAAAGAAATCTCGAGGCACAAATACCTCATCACATTTTACGGGGCCGGCTTCGATATCCCTTACCTTCTGAGAGCGCTGCCCGGCCTGCAATTCAATATGCCGCATTTCGACGTATGCTATGGAATCAGGAAGCTCGGATTCCGGGGAGGATTGAAGCGACTTGAAGCTGACCTCGGCATACCGAGAGATGAAGCGGTTAAGGACATGAACGGATATGACGCCGTCAAACTATGGGAACATTCGCAAAAGGGCAGCGCCGACGCCTTGAACCTTCTCAAGCTGTACAACAGAGAAGATACCGTTAACCTTTATGCAATAGCCGGCAAAGTTTACCGGCGTTTACGCCTTCAGACAGGCATAGAGGAATACCTGAACGGGCGACTGAAAACTCCGGGGAATCACGCGGCGCCTGCATGATCGCGCGTCAGACAAATTCCAGCCCCACCTTGTAAAAAAAAGAATCATACCGTTCCACCCAGCGAACGGCCGCTTTTCTATAAAAGCGGGGTTCATCGCTTTTTAAAATCAATTCCTGACCGGTTTGCAGAATTGCGGACGTGTAAATGCACATGCCTGCATCACTCAGGTTAAGCGTATACCCGACATGTATCTCATAAGCCGTGTCCGGGTGCAGGACAAATTCAAGGACAATATATTCAAAATCCTTCCGGTGGTCTTTTCGCCGGTCTTCCGTCAATTTATCGCTCCCCTTTTTATCTGAAATATCCATAATCCTTTTTTTCTGTTAAGGGATAAAAATCCTTTCTATAAAATTTCCTTCATTCTTGCACAATTTATGCCAGCGATATTTATAGTATGAGACTGGATATTACAGGCGTACCGGATGACGAAAGTCCCCCTTTTGCGGAAATTTGTCATCAAGTTGAGGAGATATGGCATCAACCGGGACTGAGGCGGTGAGATGAAATTGTCAGTTTCAGGTGGTGCGAGAGGGGGGAGTTGAACCCCCACGGAGTTACCCACTGGATCCTAAGTCCAGCTCGTCTGCCAGTTTCGACACTCTCGCATAATTGATTTTAAAGGATTTTTCGGCATACGGTCAAACATGTCCGACCTCTGCTGTCGTAGAAACTGTGGGGTCAGACTTGTTTATTGCAAATTTATTTGTCCTTTAGCATAGTCAAATCACGTTCCATATCGGCTTTAAATTTTTCTCCCTCTTTAAAATATCTTGTAATAACTGATGGATCTTTTTGAAGATAGAACGCTATTTCTTTGCCCTTATAACCATATTCCCTTGCCGCAAGACTTACCAGTTTCCTCACTGTCAATATCTCCCTGTTCTTACTTTTTTCTCTAAGCTGCTTAAGAGTTATTCCTCTCATCTTTCCGATTGTTTCCACTATTTTCTTTAGACTGTATTTATGATGCTTTCTCTTGTTTTCAAATCTCTCATCTATCTTCTCCATCACTTTATCAACAAACTTCTCTTCCCCAAGTATCCTCTGGCTGACTGTTTTGTATATGTCTTCTTTCTTAACTTCTATGCCGTCATCTATGTATGCCCTGTACAGTTTCCTCGACTGTGATTTGTCTTCTGAAAATATCCGCAATACCTGGTCTGTATCAACAAAATCGTTATTTTTCTTCTTTTCATAGCTTTGATGGCTGCTCCATCGGTATTGCCCTGCTGCCTTCGCTATTTTTGCCCTTACCGCATTCAGATGAATATATTTTATCAATGAAAGTAAATAAGCATCCTTATCGCAGAGTATCGCCTTGTACCTGCCCTGAAATAAATGCCCAACAGTTTTGTATTTCCCGTTGAAATACATCGTGTAACTCTGGTTTATACCCTGAAGAATTTTCGAAAGAGGGATTTGCCGTGTCTCTATTAAAAGATGCACATGATTACTCATCAATACGTATGCATATAGTGAGTATTTATACCGTTCCTTGTAAAAAGCAAGCAGGTTGATGTATTTCTGAAAATCGTTATCACCTTTGAATACTCTTTGACGCTGATTCCCGCGGGTTATGACATGATAAAACGCTCCTTCATACTCTATCCTCGGTTTTCTTGCCATGCATGACTATAACATGTTATCTCTCAATTTGCAATAAACAAGTCTGACCCTGTACCTGATTATAAAGATGAGACAAAGCATACCATAAACTGAGGATGACCTTCATATCATTTCCCCCCCCTTTTTTTCGCTATTGCACGTTCATCTCACCAGAGATTCAAGACAACTATTCTCACTCGCATCACAGGGAGACATGACACTCTCCCGCCCCGATCAGGGGGAGAATCATATCGACCCGGAATACCACAAGATGCTTCGGCCCCTTCTCCCTATCCTCCTCGGCGGTCAAATTACGTCGAGTCATCCTGGCGATGAGTTCAGGATCATTGTCCTCTCCGATTTTCGTCAAGAAAAGGCGAATTCCCTGATAACCCGGATTCTGTTCGATGAACATGTACGCGGCATGCGGGTTGTTCCGAACATTGTGATACGTCAACCGCTCCCTCATGATGAATGCCACAATATTATCCTCCATGATGCGTGGCTTCGAATAGATCGCCGTCGTGCACTTGCCCTCTTTATCAGCCGAAGAGAGAATGCTGATCCCTTGTTTTTGCTCAAGATACTCGCGTAATTTCATACTGTGTTCCTCCATCACGATTGATTGTATATTATGGCTTATTTCATAGAACTATTCCGAGTTCGGATCGCGTCGGAAATATACAGGTAAAGATCCTGTGCCCCAATTCACATGCATAGGGACTGAATAAAATTATGCCATTGAACAGCTTGGTCCACACAACCATGCGCAATCATCGGACTCCCAATCATTATCAATATACTAGGGATGGCAGGAGGAATTTTATAAGTAATGTCTTCATATTTATAACCTCCTTAGCAACAGCAATCTGGCGGACTGTGCGACGGCGAACATAATAATACCAGACATTGCACCACACCACTTGCTATAATGGTGCCGTGAAAGTCATTATTTGCGGAGGAGGAGGGTTCATCGGACAGCGTCTGACGCGCCTCCTCCTCGACAAGGAATATGATGTCGTGATCCTTGACCGGAATGCATCGAGGATAACTTCGCCGAAACTGCAGTCTTTTGTCGTGGACCTCCTCAATACAAAGCTGTTTGAAAAGGCCTGGTTCTCTGATACGGAGGCCGTCATCAATTTGAGCGGAAAGGATATCCTGCACCTCTGGACGAAAGAGTACATGAAGGCGATCTGGGACAGCCGCGTCACCGTCAATAAAGGGTTGATCGATTTCATGTCATCACTCGATAAGAAACCGAAAACATTTATATCGGCATCCGCCGTCGGTTATTACGGCGACAAGGGGGAATCCGAAATTGATGAATCAGCGACACACGGTCGGGGGTATCTCGCAGAAGTGTGTGTCGCATGGGAGGAACAGGCGCGTCGTGCCGAGGCATTGGGAATGCGTACTGTTCAACTCAGAACAGCGCCTGTACTCGACAGCAAAGGCGGTTTTATCGGGAAACTCATGCAGTCGATGCAGTTCGGGATCGCACTGCAGTTCGATTCAGGACAGAATTGGTTCCCCTGGATTCACATGGATGACCTTATCCGCATTTACGAGGCAGCCGTCTCCGACCAGCGGCTTTCAGGTCCTGTGAACGCTGGTTCTCCTCATCCCGTCCGCTTTCGTCATTTGCTCGATTCTCTGCGCGAGTACCGTAAGGCTGTTGTCATACCGTTCCCCGTTTTCATCATAAGGCCTTTCCTGAAAGACCTGGCCAATGAGTTTACGAACAGCGAGAGAGTGATCCCTGCAAGGCTGAACGACATCCAATTTCACTTTCAATATCCCGATATTGGGAAAGCCCTGAAAGCCGTATTGGGCTCATAATACTGCGTTCATGTTGAACGGTATATTGTCAGGTCTAACTGCAGGTATCCTGATGGGGCTGATATCACATACAGGGTTCAGAGTCGGCGCATTCAAATCGAGCCTGCTTATCATCGACGGGTCATTTGCGATCAAGATGCTCGGAATGCACTACGATGAGCCACGTGCTGTCCGGTTCGGTATTCCAATCCATCTGGCAACCAGCGTATCCTTCGGAATAGCTTATACGGTTCTGACAACCCTGCTGAAGGTCGAACCGACATACTACTGGTCGGTTGTGGTATTCATTTTCATGCTCTGGATTTCGATGCTGTTTCTGGCTCTACCAATAGCTGGGCACGGTCTTCTCGGCAGGAGATTGTCTCCCGATACCTGGTTTGAGCAGCTTATACTCCACGTGATTTTCGGTATCGTCTTATGGGGCACCCTCCATCTTCTCCAGCAGTGATGATTTCCTTCTGACAGCATGAACTATCAGAAACGTATGCCATTCTTTCTGAAATCTTCCCCACGTTCCGTCCCTGTTCTGACTCTCCCGCAGCTTGAGGAATGCCTTTCTCAGCATATGCTCTGCATCTTCTGTGTCGAGATGACCAAGGGCATTTACCGTCTGGTAGAAAGGAATGGGTGGCGGCCATGTACCATCGACCTTATGAAGTTTTCGTAGTTCAGAGACGAATAATCTGACCGCGCCGCAATCCCTATACTGAGGATGGACAATGCAGGCCCGAAAAAAATTGTTCGAACACGACCAGTTGCACCACTTCTTCCTTATGCGGCGGGCACATCCTTCAAGCATGTCATATGCACCGATGATACGTTCATCGGACTGATACCCGAAAAGAGATCCGAGAAAAAGAATTGAGCACGTCAGAACATGATCATAACAGCCCCGCGAAAACGGGAGATTCCGCAGCTCGTTTGCATAGACAATATCTGAATTCTGCTTCAGTTCATCATAACCTCTCCGGTCTCCATGCTGTTCAAAAAGCCACTCCATAGCCTTTTCGATCCTTTCATCCCGGTTTCTGACTGTGAGATGCAGCCCGAACAGCCTGTGAATCGTACCCAAAAGAGAATCCCCCCAAGAGCCGTTATGCTGCTGCCCTGAGAACAAGTCATCGACCGTCTCCTCGAAGTCGGATTGCCATGCATCAGTATCTTTCTGTTGCATCCACTTCTGACGGGCGTACAGACCGGCAGGCGTTCTGCTGCACTGAAAAATCCGGTTCGGATAATAGTGAAAATACTGCGGATTCATCTCCCTATGCATGTTCAACGAGTCTCGCAATTCTCCGCAACGCGATCCAACAGATCAAAAGATATGGTGCCGCAAAAGTCGGAACCTCAAAAAAAGAATGCAGCTCTGTTCGCCGACGGGCTCTATCCTATGGCCTGTGCCCCGGATTCCACAT